>WHTW01000009.1 GCA_009377525.1 Rhodospirillales bacterium | reverse complement strand
TGCGCGCGCACGGCATCATCAGGCCGGTGCAGTAGTCGCGCAGCGGCTTGACCCGATCGGCGTGACCGATCACGCCGGCCAAGCCCTCGACATAGCTCGAAAAACGCCCGTCGCTGCCGTCCGATCCTTGAAGACTCATCCAGGCTCTCCCACCAAAAATGAATCCTCCAAGCTTACCTCAAGTCCGGCCGCCCCAATCCGCGGCTTTCTGACTCACCTTTTGACTCAGTAAGACTAGCCCGTCTTCGTTCAAGGCCCCCTCTCCGCCGCGCAGGGGGGAAGGGAGGGGCCCATCGCGACAGCGATGGGAGGGTGAGGTGGTGCCTGCTACAACACAATCCGTCCGCCCGTGATCGAAGAAGCCCACCTCACCCTCCCCGCGCTTCGCGCGGGTCCCCTCCCTCTCCCCCCGCGATGACGCGGGCGGAGAGGGCGACCTCTGACGTTGCCATCGTCGGCTGCGGCCCGGTCGGTGCGCTTTTAGCGAACCTGCTAGGCCGAGCCGGACTCGCGGTCGATATCTACGACCGCGAGCGCGAGATTCATCCGCTGCCGCGCGCCGTGCATTTTGACGGCGAGGTCATGCGCATCTTCCAGAGCGCGGGGCTGGCCGAGAAGATCGCCGCGGTGGTGCGCGCCTCCTCCAGGGGAATGCACTTCGTCAACGGCGAGGGCCGCACGCTGATGATCCGTCGCGGTATCGACGGCCCGGGTCCGCACGGCTGGGCCGGCAACTGGTACTTCCACCAGCCGATCCTCGAACGGATTCTGCGCAACGGTCTGGCGCGCTTTCCCAATGTGCGCGTCCACCTCGGCCACGAGGTCGCCTCGGTCGACGACCTCGACACGCGCTATGTCGTGGGCTGCGACGGCGCGCGGTCGCTGGTGCGACAGGCCGTCGGCAGTCGCCACGTCGATCTCGGCCTGCATCAGCCCTGGCTGGTCGTCGACCTTCTCTGCGATCCGGCCAACCCGCGCGTCCAGGCGCTGCCCGACCACACCATCCAGCTCTGCGACCCGGCGCGTCCGATGACTGTCGTGAATGTCGGCGGCGAGCGCCGGCGTTGGGAGATCATGCTGATGCCAGGCGACGATCCTGCGCGCCTGACCGAGCCCGCGATCTTCTGGCCGATGATGGCGCGCTGGCTGGGCCCCGACGACGCGCGTCTGGAACGCGCCGCCGTCTACACCTTCCATTCGGTAGTGCAGGAAGGCTGGCGCAAGGGCCGGCTACTACTGGCGGGCGACTCCTGCCACCAGACGCCGCCCTTCCTCGGCCAAGGCATGTGCTCCGGCATGCGTGACGCGGCCAACCTCGCCTGGAAGCTGGCTGCGATCGTGAAAGAGGGCGCATCCGACACGCTGCTCGACACCTGCGAAAGCGAGCGCCTGCCGCATGTGCACACCTTTATCGAGCTCGCCGTACGGCTGGGCGCCGTCCTGCAGGAGACTGATCGCGCGGCCGCCGCCGCGCGCGACCGCCGCTTCGAGGCCGGCGCGGAGATGTTCGATTATCCTCAGCCGCAGCTCGGGCCGGGCTGCCGCATCGACGCGCCGCCGCCCGTCGGCACGGTCTTTCCCCAGCCGCGCCTGCCCGACGGCCGGTTGATGGACGAAGCGATCGGCCAACGCTTCGCCGTCGTCGGCGACGCCGATATCGTCGTTGGATTTCACGGCGATGCCGTCCTGCTGCCAGATGTCGGCCGCGATTGGTGTGAACGGCACAATATCCGCGCCGCCATCCTGCGACCCGACCGCTACATCTATGCCGTGGGGCGCGATCGGCAGGAGCTGGAAGCGGCAACTCTCGGACTCGCCCGGTCGTTTGGTCTGGCATGTTCCAGACCCTCCAGACCCTGACCATTCTCCTGGCCTCGATCGGCATGGCTCTGTCGCTGGCGCATGCGATCTACTGGGTGGTCACCCCCGTGAACAAGGTGTGGCTGAAGGACGAGAAGCTCGACCGCGCAGGCGGCAGCTTCTTCGCTGCCGGCAGCGCGGCCGCAGAAAGCGACTGGAAGGTGCTGCGCGACCGCTGGGAATGGCCGCACGTTGCGCGCGCCGTCCTCGAAATGCTGAGTTTGGTCGCCCTGGTCGTCGCGGCTGTGTTCTAGGCCGGCGTGAACATCGCCGGCCCCGGCCTGAGCCGGGCCCGGCGCGCCGGTCACTCGGCCGTCCCGGACGGGTCGCACGTCGTCAGTTGGTTGGAACAGGGCGCCCACGACCAGCCGCGGATGGGCTTGCCCCCGTGCGGTGTGGCAGTCACCTCGACATACTTGCCCTGGCAAGCGTGAACGGCGGACACCAGCGCGCTGTCCGGTCCCCACTGCGGTCCCTGCATCTCGGCCAGGACCGGAGCATCGCGGCGAGGAGCGGCGCGAAACGGTGGCCGGCTCAGCGCGGTGCCGACCAGCCTGCCGGACACCCAGCCCCGTCCGTCGGCGGCATTGGCGGGATCGAGCGTGAAATCCGTCGCGGGCTGTCCGTCCCGGATCAGCAGCCATCCGTCCTTCGAGCCGACGATCTCGAACTCGACACCCTCATGCATGTCCGGCCCCAAGCGTGTGCGCGGTGCCAGCCGGCCGATGACCGGCGCATCGGCGCGCGGGGCGCTGTGGAGGCTGGTTCCCCCGGGATCGGGATCAATCGAGTAGCCGCGCGTCGCGCACTGCGACGCACCGGCCGTGTCGATCGGCGCCGCCATCGCCGCCTGCGCCATGACGAAGCCAAGGCCGAGCGTCATGGCGAGCAGGCGCATCGCCATCAGGCCGGCGTGAACATCGGCAGCGGCGGGCCGCCGTCGGTCGGCTTGAAGACCAGCTTCACAGGCTGTTCGCATTTCAGCTTGTCGAAATCGCAGTCGACGATGTTGGTCACCATGCGCGGGCCCTCCGCGAGCGTGACATAGGCCATGGCGTAAGGCACCGGCGCGCGGCGCATGACGCTGTAGGAGTAGATCGTGCCCTTGCCCGACGCCTCGATCCATTCGGTCTTGTCGCTGAAGCAGAACGGACAGATCGTGCGCGGATAATGATGCGCCTCCCCGCAGCTCGTGCACTTGCGCACCAGCAGCTTGCCCTTGGCGGCGGCGTCCCAGTAGGCCTGGGTCTCGGCACTGACGGCCGGCGCCGGCAGCTTGCGCTCTTTGGTGTCGGCCATGGTCTACTCCCTCTCCAGAATGACGGTGGTGCTGCCATGTCTCAGCCCGAGCGAGCCGCCCGTGCCGTGCGCCAAGGCGAGATCGCAGTTCTTCACTTGCACCTTGGGATGTGCCTCGCCGCGCAACTGGCGCACGGCTTCCAGCACCTTGGTGAGACCGCCGCGGTTGCCGGGATGGTTGCTGCACAGCCCGCCGCCGTCGGTGTTGAACGGCAGCTTGCCGGTGCCCGCGATCAGGTTGCCGTCGGCCACCAGCTTGCCACCCTTGCCCTTCTCGGCGAAGCCCAGGTCCTCGAGCTGCATCAGCACGGTGATGGTGAAGCTGTCGTAGATCGACACGTACTTGATGTCGGACGGTTTTACGCCCGCCTCGGCGAAGGCCGCAGCACCACTGAAGCGCGCGCCGGAATAGGTCAGGTCGACCTTGCCGCCCATCTGGGTCTTCACGAATTCGCCGGCCCCGATCAGCTTGACCTTGGGCCGCTTGAGCTTGGCCGCGATCTCGGGCGCCGCCACGACGATGGCGCCGCCGCCGTCGGTGATGACGCAGCAATCCAGCCGATGCAGTGGATCGGAGATCATCGGCGAGTTCACGACTTCCTCGACCGTGACCACGTCGCGCAGCAGCGCATGCTCGTTGTATTGCGCATGGTGCGAAGCCGCGACCTTGATCCAGGCGAGCTGTTCGGCGGTCGTGCCGAACTCGTGCATGTGGCGCATGGCGCACATGGCGTACATGTTCACCACGGTCGGCCCGTAGGGGAACTCGAAGGGCTCGTCCGGCGTCGGCGTGCCGCCGCGGCTGCGCGGCACGGTGCCGGTCGCCATGCCCTCGGCGCGCGGCCGGCCAGCCAGGGTGATCAGTGCCACCTTGCACTTGCCCGCGGCGATCGCCTCGGCGGCATGGCCGACGTGCAGCACGTATGAGGAGCCGCCGGTGTCGGTCGAATCGACGTGGCGGGGCTTCAGCCCCATGTACTCGACCATCGACATCGGCCCCAGGCCGGGCGCGTCTCCGGCGCAGAAATAGCCGTCGACGTCGTCCTTGCTGAGGCCGGCATCGTCCAGCGCGCCCTTGGCCACCTGGGCGTGGATTTGCGCCAGCGAGATGTCCTTCGCGAGCCGCGTCGGATGCTCGTAGATGCCGGCAATATAGGCTTTGCCCTTGATGCTCATCGGCAGGCCAACTCCCCTTCTATGTTGCACTGCATCGTGAGGGATCAGGCGCTCACGGAAAAGCGACCACTTCCGCCCTGAAAAACCGCTAGGCTTGGCGCAAATCAACGATGGGGGTGCGCATGCTGGGTCGTTTTCTCTCGTTCGTTGTCGTGAGCCTGCTGGCGCTCGCCGGCACAGCACACGCGCAGGGCAAGGCGGAACTGCAGTGGTTCAGCCAGGCCGGATTCAAGCTCACCACGCCGGGCGGCAAGGTGATCATGATCGATCCGTGGATCAAGGGCGCCACCAAGCTGCCCCAGGAGTTCAAGGACCTCAGCAAGCTCGGCAAGGTCGATTTGATCCTGGTGACGCACGGCCACGGCGATCATCTCGGAGACGCCATGGAGCTCTCCAAGACCAACGACGTGCCGATGTGGGCGCCGGCCGGCCTCAACCAGACGCTCCTGACGCTCGGCCTGATGCCGGCCAAGCTGGTGCCGCGCATGAGCAAGGGCGGCACGATCGAGCCTTTCCCGGGCGTCAAGATCACCATGGTCCGCGCCGAGCATTCGTCTGAGATGATCCTGAAGGATCCGGCGACCGGCAAGGACACCAGCTATGCCGCAGGCGAGCCGGCCGGCTGGATCATCCAGCTCGAGAACGGCTTCAAGATCTACCACATGGGCGACACCGGCCTGTTCGGCGACATGAAGTTCATCGGCGAGTACTACAAGCCCGACCTCGCGCTGGTGCCGATCGGCGGCCATTACGTGCTCGATCCCAAGGACGCCGCCTACGCCATGAAGGAGCTGGTCAAACCCAAGATGGCGATGCCCATGCACTACGCCAGCAACCCCTTCCTCAAGGGCACGCCGGCCGAGTTCAAGGCGGCGCTGGGCCAGACGTCGATCCAGGTGATCGACATGAACCCGGGCGACAAGAAGCAGTTTTGACGAGTTGAGGCTGGAGACGAGCCTCAACTCGTCACGCGCCGCACCGGAAGCGAATGTGGAGGTTGACCTTGTCGGCCAGGTTGTTCTCCAGCACGACGAAGGGCCCTTTGCACGTCCGTTGCATGAAGGGCTGAACGACATTCCAGTTGCGTTGGCTTTCGAGCTGGGGATCGGGATCGACCACGACCGTGCCCCGCACGAGCAACAGCCGGTACTCGCCTTCGACCCCAGCCGGCGCGACGCGCACTTCGTACAAGCGGCCGTCGACCCTGACCGTTTCCACTTGGGACCTGTCGAGCGTGCCTTTGGTCGTGGCGCAGGCGGTGAGTACGAGCGCGACCAGGGCCAATGCCCAAAAGACCTTAGTCGCCGCTGACATCCCGCGCTCCCACGGTGCGCTGGCGGAACTCGTCGGGCACTTCGCGGCCGACATCGGTGAAGGCCTTCTTCACCGCCGCCACGGTCGGGCCGAACACCGCCTTGCGGTTCTCGCGCGACCAGGTGTTCGAGCCGATGATGGTGTCGAGCGAGCCCTGGAAGCGCGGCATGACGTAACGCGCGAACAGCTCGTAGGAGCGCAAGGTCTGCTCGCGGCTCGCCCATTCGTGCGCACGGAACAGGATGCCGCCGAAGCCGCCGTTGGAGTAGCCGAGCAGCCGTTCGATGCCCTTGGCCACGGTGTCGGGCGTCCCGACCAGGGTCGTGCCCTGGGCCACGCCCTCGCGCAGCGGATCGTCGGAACGGCCGGGCGGACGGCCCAGCGTATCCTCGAAATAGGTCACGGTCTCGCAGCGCTCGCCGGCATGGACCTCGCGCAATGCCTGCTCGTCGTCATCGGCGATGTGGGCGTTGACCACGATGCGCCACTTCGAGCGGTCGGCCTTGTGGCCGTGCCTGGCCGCCGTCTCCTCGTAGATCGCCCATTGCTTGGCCATCGCCTCGGGCCCGCCCGGCAGCCCGGCGCCGATCGACAGCACGCCGAGCCCATGCTTGCCGGCGGCGATCATGCCCGAGGGCGTGATGGTGCTGGCGCAGGCGATGGGGAAATGCGGATAGGAGTACGGCGCGAGATGCAGGCGCGCCTCCTTGAGCTCGAACCAGTCGGTCTTCATGGTAACCGGCTCCTCGCACTTCAGCAGCTGCATGATGGCGCTGAGCGACTCCTCCATGCGCGCGCGCTGGGTCGAGGGATCGATGCCCATCATGTAGGCGTCGGACGGCAGCGCACCGGGCCCGCAGCCCAGCATGGTGCGGCCGCGCGACATGTGATCGAGCTGCACGAAGCGGTTCGCCACCATCAGCGGATGGTGATACGGCAGGCTGGTCACGCCCGAGCCCAGCCGGATGTAGCGCGTGCGCTCGAGGGCCGCGCCGATGAAGACTTCCGGCGAGGCGATGGTCTCCCACCCGGCGGAATGGTGCTCGCCCATCCAGGCCTCGTCGTAGCCCAGCTCGTCGAGCCACTCGATCAGCTCCATGTCTCGTGCCATGCCGAGCGTGGGGTTCTCGCCCAGCCGGTGGAACGGGGCGAGGAATATTCCGAACTGCAGCCCCTTGTGATTGCCCGTCTGTGCCATCCAAACCCTCCGTGACTTTCGACCGTAGAGCATATTCCGGCCGGCTGGAATCAGCCGGCCGGAATATGCCCTTTGAAACGAGCATCCCCAGCGCGCGCGTTTCCGATCGGATAGAACCGCGTGCGGTTCCATCCGATCGGAAACCGCTCTAGCAGTCAGCGGCGTGGCGCTCCGGGACCTCGCGGTCCCGGAGTGTCGCACTTATTAGTCGCGGAACGGATCCGTCATCAGGATCGTGTCCTCGCGCTCCGGGCTGGTGCTGAGCAGCGCCACCGGGCAGCCGACCAGCTCCTCGACGCGGCGCACGTACTTGATGCAGGTCGCCGGCAGCTCGGCGAAGGAGCGGGCACCCTTGGTGCTCTCGCCCCAGCCCTCGAACGTCTCCCACACCGGCTTGAGCTTGGCCTGCGCGCCCATGGTGAAGGGGAAGCGCTCGATCGTCTTGCCGTCGAGCTCGTAGCCGACGCAGACCTTGATCTCGCTCAAGCCATCGAGCACGTCGAGCTTGGTGAGCGCGATGCCGTCGATGCCATTCAGCTTCACCGCCTGGCGCACCATGACCGCGTCGAACCAGCCGCAGCGCCGCCGCCTGCCGGTGTTGGTGCCGAACTCGTTGCCGCGATCGCCCAGGAGCTGGCCGATCTCGTCCTTGAGCTCGGTGGGGAAGGGGCCGTCGCCGACGCGCGTGGTGTAGGCCTTGGCAATGCCCAGCACGTAGCCGACCGCGCCGTTGCCCAGCCCGCTGCCGATCATGGCCTGCGCCGCGACGGTGTTGGACGAGGTGACGAACGGATAGGTGCCGTGGTCGATGTCGAGCATGGTGGCCTGCGCGCCCTCGAACAGGATGCGCTTGCCGGCGGCGCGCAACCCGTCCAGCCGCTCCCACACATCCTCGGCGAAGGGCAGGACCTTGGGCGCAAGCTCGAGCAGGTCGGCGGTGAGCTTGCCGGCATCGATCAGCGGCTTGCCGAGCCCCGTGCGCAGCGGATTGTGATGCGCCAGCAGCGTGTTGACCTTGAGCGCCAGGATGTCGGGCTCGGCCATATCGCCGACGCGGATGGCGCGGCGGCCGACCTTGTCCTCGTAGGCCGGGCCGATGCCGCGCCGCGTCGTGCCGATCTTGATGGTGCCCGGCACGTCCTCGCGCCAGCCGTCGAGGTCGCGATGCAGCGGCAGGATGAGGACGGCGTGATTGGCGATCTTGAGGTTTTCCGGCGTCACCGACACGCCTTGGCCCGACACCTTCTTCACTTCCTCGAGGAAGTGCCAGGGATCGATCACCACGCCGTTGCCGATGATGGAAAGCTTGCCCTTGCGCACCACGCCGGACGGCAGCAGGGCGAGCTTGTAGGTCTGGTTGCCGATGACCAGCGTATGGCCGGCATTATGGCCGCCCTGGAAGCGCACCACGACCTCGGCGCGCTCGCTCAGCCAGTCGACGATCTTGCCCTTGCCCTCGTCGCCCCATTGGGCGCCGATCACTGCCACGTTGGCCATTGCCTGTTCCCGAAATCCGGCGTTCACACACGAAAAACGCCTCCCCGGGGTCGGTGCCGGAGAGGCGTAAGTTTGGATAGCACGGGAAGGGAGGAGTGCGAAGGGAAACCTTCGCCCGCGCTGTGACTGGATTAGCCCGGGCTTTTCAGTCGCTCTGTGCTTTTTGCCACAGAGCGACGATGCCGCATGAGGTCTTCTTCCATTGTTGCCGCAACGAGGCGGCGACAAAGGGGGTAGGGAATGACTGACAAGCCAAGGAAGCGCCGCCTTTCGGCGAAGCAGAAGACGTCAACGCTGTTCCATTTCTGGCACAATCTGCGGGACATTAAGGACGAAGCCGAGCAGATGAAGGACGGCGAGCTCGTCCTGCTGATCGGCATGATGGAGCTGCTGGTCGAGGAGCGGATCGCCCTGCTGGGCGGCGGCCGCGCCGCGATGCTGGCCACCGCCGACACGGCCCACGCGCACTAGGGATCCCGGGGACAGTGGCGCGTCTCATGCTCTTCCGGACCGCGAGCTTCCAGCTCGCTCATGGGCGCGCAGGATGCGCGCGGTCCGGAAGATTCTGACGCGCCACGGGGTCGGCTAGAGCGGCACGGCCTCTTTATCGATCAGCGCGTGGCTGCACAGCAGCCGCTTGGCTTCGGCGCGCGGGTCGTCCGCGGGGCTGACGCCGCGCACCACGGCATATCCCTTGGCCTGCCATGGCTGGGCTTCGCTCCACGACGTGCCCGGCGGCAGGAACAGCCGCGGCCGCGCGGCGGGCGCTTCCGACGCCTGCAGCACGGCGTCCATGTAGAGCGTGAAGCCGGTGGCGGGTTCGCTGACGCCGTCCTCGGGGTAGCCGGCCGAGTAGCGGCCGCCGCGGGCCAGCTCGTGGCGGCCCTTCAGCGCGAACACCGAGAACGACACGCCGGTCTGGTACTCGAGGCCGCGATACTCGACAGGATCGAGAGTGAGCGGCAGGTCCTCGTCGGCGGCGTGGATCAGCTTCACCACGTCGCCAAGCCGCGCCGCCTCGGCCGCCGCGGCGGCCGGCAGCTTGAGCGCGGTCAGCCTGGCGATGCCGCGTTCGGCGGGGCCGGCGGCGCGCAGCAGGCCCGCGAACAGGTCGACGGCCTTCTTGGCGTCGCCCAGCGCCTTGGCGATGCCGCCTTCGTCCTTGCGGTCGAGCGCACGGCGGACGCGGCGCAGCGTGTCGGCCGGCAGCTTCAGCCCGGCGCCGACCGCGGCCACCAGGGTCGGCAGGTTGAGGTCGACCGAGAGCTCGGCCACGCCGATGGCGCGCAGCGCATCGACCGCCAGCAGCACCGCCTCGGCGTCGGCCTCGGCCGAATCGACGCCGATCAGCTCGGTGCCGACCTGGGCGAACTGGCGCTCCGGCTTGAGCGCCCCGCCGCGCACGCGGATCACGTTGCCGCCGTAGGACAGGCGCAACGGCCGCGGCTCGTGCTTCAAGCGTGTGACGGCGATGCGCGCCACCTGCACGGTCATGTCGGGCCGCACGCCCATCATGCGCTGCGACACAGGATCCATCAGCCGGAAAGTCTGCGGCGCCAAGGCGGCGCCAGGGCCGCCCAGCAGCGATTCCTCGAACTCGACCAGCGGCGGCTTCACGCGCTCGTAGCCGAAGGCGGCGAAGCGCTCGATGGCGACGTCGATCGCGCGCGCCTCGCGCGCCGCGTCGGGCGGCAGCAGATCGGCGAGGCCGGCCGGCAGGAGGCCGCGGTGGTCGTTGTCGTTGGCGGTCATGGGCTGGTGCTTGTAGCCCATCGGCCGCCGGACAGTCAGGTGCCTTGCCGGGAATCCCAATTGCGAATAAGTCGCAATTGCTATATTATGAGATGGGAATTTTGGGGGGACAGAGCAGGCGCCGTGCGCCCGGACACCACCACTCTCTTCGTCGAGCACCGCCGCTCGCTCATCGACTATGCCACGCGCATCGTCGGCTCGCGGGCGCATGCCGAGGACGTCGTGCAGGAAGCCTGGCTGCGCTTCGACGAGGTGTCGCGCCAGCGGCTGCTCGACGAGCCGCTGAGCTATCTCTACCGGATCGTCCGCAATCTGGCGCTCGACGGCCGGCGCAGCGAGGCGCGCGAGGCGCGCTATCTGGTGCGTGGCGTGGATCTTCAGGCCGAGAGCGTGGCCGAGGACCGGCCGTCGCCGGAGGCCGAGGCGGTTGGCCGGGGCGAATTGCGTGCGGTGCAGGCAGCCCTGCTCGAGCTGCCGGAGCGCACCCGGATTGCGCTGGAGATGCATCGCTTCGGCGGAGCCACGCTCAGCGACATCGCCGACTTTCTCGACATTTCCGTTGGCCTCGCCCACGCCCTGGTACACGACGGCCTGGAGCATTGCCGCGCCCGGTTGATGCGCCGCAAGCCCGACTGAGACCTGCAGAAAAAACTTCTGAAAACCATCCCTGCCGCCGTCGTGTAGGAGGTGAGGGGAAATCCAGCCGGTCGACGGGAGAGGCATGGGCAAGGCGGCGATTCCGGCGAACGGCGAGTCTCCCGAGACTGCGAGCGACTGGCTGATCGCGCTCGGCGAGCAGCCGGCGAACGAGGAACAGCGCGCCCGCTTCGAGGCCTGGCTGGCGGCGAGCCCCGACCATCGGCGCGATTGGGCGGAGGTCGCACGCACGGCCGAGGCGCTGGGCCACGCCGAGCCTGCCCATCGGCACCAATGGGGCGAGTTCGTCCGCCAGCGCAAGGCCGAACGCGCCGCGGCGTCCCGGGCTGCGACCGCGGGACGCCGCCGCCGTCGCGCGGTCGGCCTGGCCGCCCTCGCCGCCGCGGCGTGCCTGGCCTTCGTCTTTGGCGGCAACTTCATGCTGCGCATCGAGGCCGACCATGTGACGGTGACGGCCGAGCAGCGCCGCGTGCAGCTCGCCGACGGAACGGTCGTCCTGCTGGCGCCGGAGAGCGCCGTCGGCGTGGCCTATGACGATGGCGCGCGTCGCGTGCGGCTGCTGAAGGGCAGGGCTTATTTCGAGGTCGCGGCCGACCGCCGGCCCTTCGCCGTCCAGGCGCGCGAGGTCGAGGCGCGCGACATCGGCACGGCGTTCGATGTCGGGCTCGATGCGCACGGAGTCGACGTTGCCGTCCGTGAAGGCATTGTCGAGGTCAGCACGGCGCGCATCGGTACAACGGTTGGCGAACGGCTCGAAGCCGGCGACTGGGTGCGCGTCAAGGTGACCGGCCGGGTCGAGCGTGGCCGCATGCCGGCCGATCAGGTCGCATCGTGGATGCAGGGCCAGCTTGTCGTGAAGAACCGCCCGGTCGGCGAAGTCGTCGACGCGCTGCGGCCGTATTTCGACGGTCTCGTCGTACTGCGCGGGGCCGCGCTGGCGGTCCAGCCGCTGACCGGCGTTTACAATCTCTCCGATCCCGTCGAAGCGCTGCGTGCCGTGGCGCACGCGCAAGGCGCGACGCTGCATCGGATTTCGCCCTGGCTCATCGTGATCTCAGGCGATTGATCGTCATGCTCGAGAAAGTTTGAAAATGGAGTCGGCCACCGTCGTGTCGTGAGTGAGGGGGACGACACGAGATGCGTACGATTACGGCGACGGTGTTGGCGGCGGGCATTGCATTGACGGGCCTCGCGCCGGCGGCATGGGCGCAGCAGCAGGAAGGACAGGTGGCGCCGGCTCAGCGCGCCCGCACCTTCGACATCCCGCCGCAGTCGCTGACCGACGGTCTCACCCTGTTCGGTCGGCAGAGCGGCCTGCAGATCTCGGTGCACGCCGATCTCGTGCGCGGACTCATGACGGCTGGCGTCAGCGGCCTCATGACGCCTGAGCAGGCGCTTACCCGCTTGCTCGCGGGTACCGGTCTCGCCTTCTCGATCAGCGGCAGCAGCACGGTCACCCTGCAGAAGCCGGGCGCCGGCGTCGCGCCGGGCGCCATCCAGCTCGATCCCGTGCAGGTGCAGGGCTATCCGGTGCCGCAGCAGGCGCTGATCGACAACCTGCCGCCGCCCTATGCCGGCGGCCAGGTGGCGACCGGCGGCCAGGTCGGCCTGCTTGGCAACCGCCCGGTGATGGACACGCCGTTCAATCAGACGAGCTACACCGCCAAGAAGGTGCAGGACCAGCAGTCACGATCGGTGAGGGACGTGCTGGCCGACGACCCGTCGGTGCGCGGCTACTTCCCCGACGGCAGCATCGGCAATGACGAGATGCGCATCCGCGGCTTCCCCGTCGCCGCTGCCAGCACGGCCTACAACGGCATCTACGGCATCCTGCCCTATTCCACGATCATGCCGGAGCTTGCCGAGCGCATCGAGGTGCTGAAGGGACCCAATGCGCTGCTGACCGGCATGGCGCCGCAATCGACCATCGGCGGCATGGTCAACGTCGTCCCCAAGCGCGCGCCCGACGAGCCCCTGACCCAGCTCACCGCGGGCTACAATTCGACCGCCCAGTTCGGCGGCCATGCCGACGTCGCGCGCCGCTTCGGGCCGGACAAGGAATTCGGCGTGCGCTTCAACGGCGTGTTCCGCGCCGGCCAGACGGAGGTCAGCGGAAATTCCGACCAAAGGGCGCTCGCCGTCCTCGGCCTCGACTTCCGCGGCGATCATGCGCGGCTGTCGGCCGACCTCGGCTACCAGTCCCAGTACATCGGCGGCATGATTCCCTATCTCGGCCTCGCCGACGGCGTGCCGCTGCCCTGGGCACCCGATGCACGCAAGAACTGGGGCCAGCCCTGGGGCAACATCAGCCGCAAGGACCTGTTCGGCGTCATCCGTGGCGAGGTCGACCTTACCGAGCGCATCACCGCCTATGCCGCGTTCGGCGCCCACGATTTCCGGCTCGGCATCCTGTCGGGCGGCCCGATCGTCACCGCCAGCAACGTCAACGGCACCGCCACGGCGACGCCGGGCAACATCAGCCAGTACTACCAGTTCCTCACCGGCGAGACCGGCATCCGCGGGCTGTTCGACACCGGCCCGATCGGACACGAGTTCTCGGTCGTCGGTACGTTGTTCGGGCTGTCGACCGGCATCGCCTCGGTCAACGGCACGCCCTACACGACCAACTTCTACAATCCGACGATCATCGCGCCGCCGGCCATTCCCACCGGAGCCGCCAACAAGACCGGCACGATGAACCTCAACAGCCTCGCCATTGCCGACACGCTGACGGCGGCCGAGAAACGAATCCAGCTCACGGCGGGCGTTCGCCTGCAGCAAGTGCAATCGGCGAACTTCAATCCGCTGACCGGCGTGCGGACGTCGTCCTACGACCAGAGCGTCTGGAGCCCGGCCGTTGCGCTCGTCTTCAAGCCCTGGGAGAACGTCTCGGTCTACGGCAACTTCATCCAGGGTTTGCAGCCCGGCCAGGTGGTCGCGGCACCGTTCGCCAACGCTGGCGAGGTGTTCCCGCCCTTCGTGTCGACGCAGTACGAGGCGGGCGTGAAGGTCGACTGGGGCAAGCTGACCACGACCCTGAGCCTGTTCCAGATCTCCCAGCCCAGCGTCATCACCAATGTCGCGACCAACACGCAGGTGCTGGCCGGCCAGCAGGTCAACCAAGGCCTTGAGTTCAACTTCTTCGGCCAGGTCTCCGAAGGCTTCCGCGTCCTGGGTGGCGCCATGTTCCTCAATGCCGTGCTGACCCAGACCCAGGGTGGCCTGACCGACGGCTGGATCGCGCCTTTCTCGCCGCCGGCGCAGTTCAACCTCGGCGCCGAATGGGATCTGCCGTTCGCGCGCGGCCTGACTGTGAACGGTCGCGTCACCTATACCGGCGCGCAGTTCATCGACACGACCTCGCCGCGCCGCAGCCTGCCGGAATGGACGCGCTTCGACGCCGGCCTGCGCTATGTGTTCGACAACGCCCACAGCCCGACCGGCAAGCCGGTGGTTCTGCGTTTTATTGTCGAGAACCTGTTCGACAACGACTACTGGGCCTCCGGCTTCGGCCCGATCACGCTGTCGCTGGGCACGCCGCGCACCTTCCGCCTGGCGCTGACGACGGATTTCTAGGGCTTTTTGCAGCCGGCTGCGACAGAAAATCGGTCGCAGCCTGGTGCGTAAAATAATGAAAAAACAGCCCTCTCGTTCGTCATAGGGGTGAGGGTTCGGGCGTCTCGTTCGTCATAGGAGTAGGGGCGGCGGTCGGCTTGGCCCCTTTTCGGTGCTGTTCGGCTCCGGAATGGGCGAACAGCGAACACCAGGGAGCCGATCGAGTGCAGCGCATTGCGGCCATGAAGGCGATCCCCTTGATTGTGCGTCTGGTCGCGGCCATCGGCGGCGGCTACGGCGTGTCGGCCGGCCTGGTCGCCGTGGCGGCGCTTGCCCTGCCCGCGATGACGGCAATGCCGCGCAGCGAAGCCGTCGTGCTGGCATCGATGCTCGCCTTCCTTGTCTATCTTGCGTTGCTGATCTGGGCCTTCGCCGAGCCGCGCCTGACGCGCCTTTGTGTTGTCCTCGTCGCCGCCGGTACCGCCTCCTGGGGGGCGGCGCTAGGCCTCGTGCGCCTGGCGAGCGGAGGCTGAGGTGGAGCAGGGCTTCCGCGCCTCGATGAACTGGCTGCACACCTGGTCCGGCGTCGTGCTGGGCGGGTTGCTGTTTGCGATCTTCTGGATGGGCACGCTCTCGGTGTTCGACCGAGAGATCGACCGCTGGATGGCGCCGATGATCCGGCTGCCGGCGGCGGAGAAGACGTTCTCGCTCGAGGTGCTGCGCCCGCTCTACGAAGCGGCGGCAGCCGCGAAGTCCCCGTTCTTCAGCGTCGGGTTGCCGACCGACCGCGACGCTGCGATCCGGGTCTTGTGGCGCGAGCCGTCGGGCCCCGTTCATCGCTTCATCGATCCCGGCACGGGCGTAATGCTGCCCGACCCCGGCACGCTCGCCGGCACGCGCTTTATCTTTCCTTTTCATTACATGCTGCACATCCGCTTCCAGGACATCGGCCTTTGGCTGGTGGGATTGGCCGGCATGGCGATGATGGTGCTCTGCGTCTCCGGCGTGATCATCCATCGCAAGATCTTCACCGACTTCTTCACCTTCCGCCCCGAAAAGAAGCCGCGCCGCCTGATCCTCGACCTGCACAACGTCACCGGCGTGCTGGGCCTGCCGTTCCATTTCCTGATCAGCCTGTCGGGGCTGGTCATCTTCTGGGCGACCTATTTCCCGAGCTCCTGGCAGGTCACCTACAACGGCGACCGCCTGGCGTTCTTCGCCGACGCCTACGGCAACGTCATCCCGAAGGGTCGGTCAGGCGAACCCGGCGGCATGGCCTCGTTCGACGCCATGGCCGCCGAGGCGCGGCGTCTATGGGACGGCTCGGCGCTGCGCTACGTCTTCGTCCGCAATCCCGGCGATGCAAAGTCGGTGATGCAGATCGGCCGCCTCGACGAGGGCATCGTCAGCAGCACCTACGACGCGGCCTATTTCGATGGGCCGACCGGCGCGCTGATCAGTTATCGTAACGGCACGGCGCCGGTCATGAGCACACAGCGCTTCCTGTCGGGCCTGCACTTCATCCAGTTCCACCACTGGAGTCTGCGCTGGATCTATTTCGTCCTGGGTCTCGCAGGCTGCGTGCTGATCGCGACCGGCTATCTGTTCTGGCTGGAATCGCGTCGCAAGAAGCACGCGCAGCTCGGGCTGAAGGGCGTGCGCATCGTCGAGGGGCTGGCGGTGGGATCGGTCACCGGCATGCTGATCGCCACGGGCGCGTTCTTTGTCGTCAACCGGCTGCTGCCGCTCGGCGCCAGCGCTTGGGGTCAGGATCGCGCGGCGCTGGAGGTCTGGACCTTCTACCTCGTCTGGCTGGCGACCTTCGCCCAAGCCTGGGCACGGCCGCAGCGCGCCTGGATGGGGCAGTGCTGGACCGTGGCAGCACTGGCGTCCGCCGCGGTGCTGCTCAACTGGATCACGACCGGCGATCAACTGCTGCGCAGCCTGTCGCATCGCCATCTCTGGCCGATTGCCGGCATGGACATCCTCCTGCTGGCCGGTGCGGCCTTTGCCGCCGTGGCGGCGCTCCGCCTCAGCCGGCTGTCGCGGATCGGGCGGGTGCGCCATGCCTGACGCGATCCTGCTGCTTGCCATCTTTGCCGCCGCCTATCTCGGCTTTGCCGCGCTGGCCATGAGCCAGGATCGCCATTGGCATCATCTCGGCGGCGGCCGGCACTGTCCTCGTCGCACCTGCATGGTGCTGCGCTGCTCGGGCTGGGCGCTGCTGCTTGCCGCGCTGGTGCTGGCGCTGGTGCGCGACGGCGCAAGCTTCGGCTCGCTGCTCTGGGCTACCGTCATCACCGTCGGCGCGCTCTCTGTCGTCGCCACTCTGTCGTGGCGGGTGCACTGGCTGCGTCCTGCGGCGCGGCTCCTTCAACATCTCGGCTGAGGTCGGCTCCTTCATGCGTCTTGTTCTCGCGATCTTCCTGCTTCTGCTGTCGCCGGTGGCGGCCTTCGCCCAAGCCAACGGCGCGGCCACGCCACCGGCCGCGGGGGCGCCCCTCACGACGACGGCACCACCGGCCACCACAACGACGGCGCCGCCGGCTGCCACGACAACGCCACCGCCGGCCGCGGGGGCGCCCACTACGACGACGGCGCCATCGGCCGCCACAACGATGACGCCGCCGGCCGCGGAGACGTCCGCCGCGACGACAACGGCCCCGCCGGCCGAATCGCCGGTGCCGGAGACGGTCGCCCAGCCCTCGCCGGCGACGCCGTCGTCGGACGCTGCGGCGGCGAGTCCGTTGATCCTGCCCAGGGACCTCTCCGTCTGGGGCATGTTCCTGGCCGCCGATTGGCTGGTGCAAGGGGTGATGGTGGGACTCGCCATTGCTTCCGTGGTGACCTGGACGGTGTTCGTGGCCAAGAGCCTCGAGCTTGCCGCCGCATTCCGGAGCCAGCGCGCCGTCCTGCTGGCAGTCGACGGTGCGACGTCGCTCGACGATGCGCCTGCCAACCCGCTGGTGGCGGCGGCGCAGGCCGAACGCCGGCTGTCGGCCGACGCTGTCGATGACCGAGAGGGCCTGAAGGAACGCGTCGCCTCGCGTCTCGAGCGTCTCGAATCGGCGGCCGGCCGCAGCATGCTGAAGGGAACGGGTGTGCTCGCGACCATCGGCGCCACGGCGCCGTTCGTCGGTCTGTTCGGCACGGTGTGGGGCATCATGAACTCCTTCATCGGCATCTCGCGCTCGCAGACCACCAACCTCGCGGTCGTGGCGCCGGGCATCGCCGAGGCGCTGCTGGCCACTGCACTCGGCCTCGCTGCGGCGATTCCCGCGGTCGTGATCTACAACTACTTCGCCCGTCGCATCGCCGCTTACCGCGCGCTGGTCGGCGATACTTCCGCTGCCATCCTGCGCCTCGTCTCGAGGGACCTCGGCAAATGTCGGTAAGGCTCGACCACGGCGAGGACGAGCTCGCCGAGACCCATGAGATCAACGTCACGCCGTTCATCGACGTGATGCTGGTGCTGCTGATCATCTTCATGGTGGCCGCACCGCTTGCCACCGTCGACGTGCCGGTCGAGCTGCCGTCGTCGACGGCCGAGCGCCAGCCCAAGCCCGACACGCCGCTCTATCTCACCCTGAAGAGCGACCTGTCGTTCGTGCTCAAGGACAAGCCGGTGACGCGCGGCGATCTTGCCAAGGCGCTCGACGAGGCGACAGGCGGCAAGAAGGACGAGCGCGTCTTCCTGCGCGCCGACAAGAGCGTGCCCTATGGCGAGCTGATGCAGGGCATGAACCTGCTGCGCTCGGCGGGCTACCTGAAAGTCGCGTTGGTCGGGTTGGAGCAGTGATCAGGACCATCCTCATCCTGAGGAAGGTCCTCCAGGGGCGCGTCTCGAAGGATGGGCCTCAGGCGAGGTGCGCGTGGCCCATGCTTCGAGACGCCGCGCGGAGTTCACCCCGAAGCATGAGGGGCGTGGCTCCTCGGCATGAGGTGTACCTTGATCGGAGCGACGACACATGAACCGTCGCGAGGTCCTGCGGTGGTCCGGCAGCTTCGTCTTCGTGCTGGGGCTGCATGCCGGCGCGGTCGGACTGGCGCTCGGTTGGACTGCTGCCGAGGTACCGTATTCGCCCCCGCCCGCGGCCGTGATGCTGGAGCTGGCGCCGTTGCCCGCGGCGCCGCAGGCGACGCCGACCGAGGCGCCGCCGGCGCCGGAGCTGAGCGAAGCGGTGCCCGAGCCGCAGGAGCCGCCGCCGGTCGACCTCAAGCCGCCGAAGATCGAGGTCGAGCTGGCCGAGCCGCCGCCGCCGGTCGAGATCCCCCTGGCCGAGGTTGTGCTGCCCGCGCCGGAGCCACCGCCGCCGCTCGACCTGAAGCCGCCGGAAAAGCCCAAGCCGGTCGAGAAGCGCAGGCCGCCGCAGCCCAAGCCCAAGTCGCAGGCCGCCGCGCCGCAGGCGGCGCCGGAGCAGACCGAGCGCGCGGCGGCACCGGCGCCGGGCGCCACGCCCGAGCCGCCGTCGGCTTCGCTGCCGACCTGGAAGGGCCTGCTGCTGCGGCACCTTGAGCGGCACAAGCGCTATCCCCACGAGGCGCAGCGCGCGCGCCAGGAGGGCGTGACCTACGTGCGCTTCACCATGAGCCGTGACGGCCGCATACTGGCAGCGCGCATAGAGCGCGCCTCGGGCGTGGCGTCGCTCGACCAGGAGGGGCTCGACCTGTTGCGGCGGGCGCAGCCGCTGCCGCCACTGCCGTCCGACCAGCCGGGCGAAAGCCTCGAATTGCTGGTGCCCGTGCAGTTCTACCTCAAACGGTGAGCATGACGCCGCTCGAAGCCCTCTGCGTGCAGCGCGGCCTGCGGCTCACCGAGCATCGGCGGATCGTTCTGGAGGTGCTGGAGGCCTCGGACGACCATCCGTGCGTGCGCGAAATCCATCGCCGCGCCGCCAACGGCCATCGCATCGGCATCGCCACTGTCTACCGCACGCTCAACACGCTGGTCGATGCGGGGATGGTGAGGCGCCAGGTGTTCGCCGACGGCAGGTCACACTACGAGCGCGCCGGGCGGCCCTCGCATCCGCATCTGATCGACGTGGCGACCGGCACGATCGTCGAGATCGACGATGCCAGCCTGGAGTCGCTGCTCGAGCAGGAGGCGCGGCGGCTCGGCTACCATCTCGTCGACTACAGCCTGAAGCTGTTCGCGCGGCCACGGTGAGGGTTGACTTGGATCGCAATTGATAATAATTCGCAGTTGACCTAGGCTGTCGATCGGTCAGGCCGGTCGGATGGGGACGATGCGCGAATCGATGCTGCTGCAGGCGTACCGCGAGCTTCCTGCTGTCGCTGACCGCGGACTTTTAGTTTTCCGGACCGCGCGCATCCTGCGCGCTCATGAATCATGAAGCGCGCAGGATGCGCGCGGTCCGGAAGAATCCAACCTAACTGAGCGTCAGAGGCTTGAACGACGCGACCGCCGAAGGATCGCGCTTCCACTCGTCCGACTGGTCGACATAGAGCTCGATGCGATTGCCGTCGGGATCGGCGAAGTAGAGCGACTTGCTGACACCGTGGTCGGCCGCGCCGTTCTGGATTCCTGCGGCATCCAGCTCGGCCTTGGCCCGCTTCAGGGTCTCGATGTCGTCGCCGATCTTGAAGGCGACGTGGCTGAGCCCGACCGCCTCGCGCGCCGTGCCCGGCGCGTCCTTGCCGACCTCGGAGATCGCGAAGTCGTGGTGCGTCCCGCCCAACGTGAAGAAGGTCATCTTCAGCACGTCGGAGCGGGCGGCCACGAGCAGGCCGAGCACGCCGTTGTAGAAGGCTTCGGCCTTGGCGCGATCGCGCACCTTCAGCACGACATGGCCGAGACTCTGGATCTTCACGCTGTCCTCACGTCGTTTGTCGGCGATTGAGCCGGCGGTTGTCCGTCGTCGCTGCGCGGGTCGTCCGACCACGAGGCGTCGGTGCCCTCGGCAGGCGTCACGAACATCAGGGAGACGAGGGGGCGCGGTTCCTGTCGGTGCCATCGGCCGGATGGCACGATGAAGACCGAGCCCGCCGTCAGCGTCGCATGCTGTGCGCCATCGTCGAACAGCACAGTGACTTCGACCGCGCCGTCGACGACGTACAGCATCTCGTCGCCCGGATGACGTTCCCACGGCGTCCGTCCGGAGAAGCGGACGGTGCCGACCATGCATCCGTTGAAGCCGGCGAGGACGCGCATCGCCGCGGCGGCCTCGGCGGCGGTCGTCGTCGATGAGACGCGCAACTCCGGCAGTGCCGCCAGAGCCGACGGGACATGCTGCGGTTCCATTCTTCGGAGCCTACAGGCTTTTCCAATTGCGAACAATTCGCAATTGCGATACGGTCGCCACCGCCGCTGTGCTCCGGAGCATGAAGCGGAAGCGGGAAAGATCGAGTAAACGGCGTGCCTTCGGATACCACGAGCCTCTTCATCGAGCATCGGCATTCGCTGGTCGACTACGCGGCCGGCATCCTCGGGTCCCGCGCGCAGGCCGAGGATGTGGTGCAGGAAGCCTACATCCGTTTCAGTGCGGCCAGCGGCAAGGCATCGGCCGAGCAGGGCCAGGCGATCGTCAATCCTCTGGCCTATCTCTATGCCATCGTCCGCAACCTCGCGCTGACCTGGGCGCGGCGCTCGATGCATGAGACCGTCGTGGCGCCGGGCAGCGAGGAGATCGCCTCCGTGGCGTGCGACCAGCCCTCTGCCGAGAGGGTTCTGGTCCATCGCGATGAGCTGCGCACCCTGGCTGCCGCCCTGGTCGAGCTTCCCGAGCGCACGCGGCTTGCCTTCAACATGCATCGCGTGGAAGGCCGACCTCTCCGGGAGGTGGCGGACCGGTTGGATATCTCCATCACCCGCGCCCAGCAGCTCGTGAAGACGGCCATGATCCACGGCGCCAAGCGGCTGCGGGAACGCTCACACTGAGGTGCATTGCTTCTTTCTGCCCGGCCCTTGAAATCGCCGCCGCTGGATCGTCCTAGTAGAGCGATTCCCGGCTTGATGGAACCGCTCGCGGCTCCATCAAGCCGGGAACGCGCGCACTGGAGATGCTGGTTTCACAGGGCACATTCCGTCCGGCTGATTCCAGCCGGACGGAATGTGCTTTGGGTAGAACGATGACAAGGGATCCGACCGACGACGATCTTCTGGCCGACGCCGTCGATTGGCGCCTGCGCATCGAGGCGGCGCCCGGCGACCAGGCTCTGCAGGCGGCACTCGAGGCGTGGCTGGCGGCAAACGAAGCGCACCGGTCCGCCTATCGGGACGTCGAGCGCACGACGCGGGTCGCCGCCGCCCTGCCGGCCGACTATGCCGATCCGCCTCGGCAGCCGAGACGGCAACCGCGCCTGCGGCGGGCGGCTTTTGCCGCGATCGCGCTCGCCGCCTGCCTCGCCTTCGTCTTCCTGCCGACGCTGCAGCTCTGGCTGGCGTCGGACCACAGCACCGCGACGGCCGAGGTGCGCAGCGTCACGCTGGACGACGGCAGCGTCGTCTCACTCGATGCTGCGAGCGCCATCGCCGTGCGCTACGGCGCGGCACGGCGCGAGGTCGCCCTGCTGTCGGGCCGCGCCTTCTTCGAGGTCGTGCCGGCGTCCGACCGACCGTTCGTGGTCATCGTCGACGACGCGACCGTGACCGTCACGGGCACCGCTTTCGACGTGCGCTCCTCGGCGCAGACGACGTCGGTCGCCGTGCAATCCGGCACCGTCGAAGTGGCACTCGACCATGGCCGGCGGCCGGCGGCTGTCCTGACCCGCGGCCAGCGTCTCGACATCGATCGCACGTCCGACCGCGTCGCCAAGGCCGATATTCCAGCCGATGACGTCGCGGCGTGGCGCA
Organism: Rhodospirillales bacterium; assembly: GCA_009377525.1. GTDB lineage: Bacteria > Pseudomonadota > Alphaproteobacteria > Reyranellales > Reyranellaceae > Reyranella. Next base: position 71,146 of record WHTW01000009.1, on the reverse strand, counting down.
ACCACCGCTTGGTCGTCGACAGGGCCACCGTGGCCGAGGTCGTGGAGGAGCTCGGCCGGCACTATCCCGGCGTCGTGCTGATGCGCGATCGCGCGCTGGGCGACCGGCTCGTTTCCGGCGTCTTCGATCTCAGACAGCCGATCGAGGCGCTGCAGGCCGCGGTGCGCACGCACGACGGCTCGATCACGCGCATCACCCCCTATGTCGTGGTGATTTCCGGCCCCTAATTCTTCCGGACCGCGCGCGTCCTCGCGCGCCTCATGGTCATGAGCGCGCGAGGACGCGCGCGGTCCGGAAGACCATGAGACAAAATTCGCAACGGGCCCTTGAATCCCGGTCTCGTCGCGAGTCTCTCCCATGTGCGCGGCCGCCGCTCGATGCGCAAGCCAAGTGGGGAGTTGGTTGTGACCTCGATCGTTGCCAGGCCGCTCGCCGCCCTTGCGCTCGTGGGCGCCGTGGCGGCACCAGTATTGTCGTTGCCCGCCGCGGCTGAGGACAGGGTGACGCCGGAAACGTCGCCGCTCCTCGAAGCGCAACGCGACCAGGCCGCCGCTTTCGACATACCGGCGCAACCCCTCGGACCGGCCCTTACCGCGTTCGGTCGCCAGTCCGGCCTGCAGGTTGCTTTCGATCCCGCTGCGGCCACGGGCAAGACCAGCACGGCGGTGAGCGGCTCGATGACGGCCGAGCAGGCGCTGCGCCAGCTGCTCGGCGGCAGCGGCCTGTCCTACCAGTTCACCTCGGCGCGCGCCGTGACGGTGTCCGGCGTTGCCGGCAGCACGGGCGCCATGCAGCTCGATCCGGTCCAGGTGCAGGGCCAGTTCCCGGTGCCCTCGCAGGCGACGATCGACAACCTGCCGCCGCCCTATGCCGGCGGCCAGGTGGCGACCGGCGGCCAGCTCGGCATCCTGGGCGAACGCGGCTTCATGGATACGCCGTTCAACCAGAGCAATTACACGTCCCAGCTCATCAAGGATCAGCAGGCGCGCAGCGTCATGGACGTGCTGGCCAACGATTCGTCGGTGCGCAACACGCTGTCGTCAGCCAACTACGCCGCCGTGCCGTTCGTGCGCGGCTTCACGCTCAGCAACCAGGACTACGCCTTCAACGGCATGTACTCGGTGGCGCCGCAGATGGTGGTCTCGCCCGAATACCTCGAGCGTGTCGAGCTGCTGAAGGGACCGGGCGTGCTGCTGAACGGCATGCCGCCCTTCGGCAGCATCGGCGGCGTGCTCAACCTGGTGCCGAAGCGCGCCGGCGACGAGCCGCTCAACAGCGTGACCGCGACCTTCGCCTCGAGCGCGCAGGTCGGCGGTAGCGTCGACTTCGCCCGCCGCTTCGGCGACGACAAGCAGTTCGGTGTGCGCTTCAATGGCGTCTATCGCAACGGCAGCACGCCGGTCGACCGCCAGTCGCAGGAGGTCGGCGCCGCCGTCATGGGCATGGATTTCCGCGGCGAGCGCCTGCGCGTCTCGCTCGACTACGGCTACCAGAAGCAGCGCTACAACGCGCCGCTTGGCTTCACCTACGTCGCGGCCGGCGTGCCGGTGCCGCTGGCGCCCGGCGGGCACAGCAACTGGTTCCAGCCCTGGACCTACATGGACTCCGCCGACGTCTTCGGCGTCGCCAAGGCCGAGTACGACATCGCGCCCGACTGGACGGTCTACGCCGCCGCCGGCGGCCGCAACACGCGGCTGGAAAGCGTGCGCGGCGGCGTCGCCACCATCATCGATTCGGCATCGAACCTGATCGAGAACGCGCTCTATCGGCCGTCCTACGCCGCGGTGAACACCGAGGAGGTCGGCGTGCGCGGCAAGGCCCGGACGGGGCCGATCGACCATCTGCTGTCGCTCAGCGCCACGCGCATCTTCGTCGAGCTGGGGCAGGGCGATTCGCCGGTGCTGGCCAGCGTGCGCTCCAACCTCTACCAGCCGACCTTCGTCGCCCAGCCCAACGTCACGTACCGCAGCCCGCCCAAGATCAGCTCGACCGAGCTGTCGAGCCTGGCGCTGGCCGACGTGCTGTCGGCCTTCGACAACCGCGCGCAGCTGATCCTGGGCGCCCGCCTGCAGCGCATCCAGGCCACCAACTTCAGTGCGGTAACCGGCGCCGTCACCACCTACTTCGACCAGAGCGCGCTGTCGCCGGCCATCGGCGTCGTCGTCAAGCCGTGGCAGAACGTGTCGATCTACGGCAACTACGTGCAGGGCATGCAGCAGGGGCCGACGGCTCCCGCGGCGGCGCTGAACGCGGGCCAAGTCTTCCAGCCCGTGATCTCTACCCAGTTCGAGCTCGGCGCCAAGGTCGATTTCGGCCAGTTCGCCGCCACGTTGGCCGCCTTCCAGATCGACCAGCCGTTCGGAGTCACCAATCCCTCGACCAGCGTGTTCAGCGTCGACGGCATGCAGCGCAACCAGGGCCTGGAGTTCAACGTCTTCGGCGAGCCGCTGCCGGGCTTCCGGCCGCTGGGCGGCATCACCCTGATGAACGGAGTGCAGCTCAGCACGGCCTCTTCGCTCACGACGGGCAGGAAGATGCCGGGCGTGCCCGACGTGCAGCTCAATCTCGGCGCCGAATGGGACGCCTCGTTTCTGCGCGGGCTGACCTTCGCCGGCCGCCTGATCTACACCAGCTTGCAGTACCTCGACACGGCCAACACCCAGAGCATCCCGTCGTGGACGCGTTTCGATGCCGGCGTGCGCTACAGCTTCGAGCGCAAGGACGGCAAGCCGATCGAGGTCCGCTTCAACGTCGAGAACCTGTTCGACCTGAACTACTGGGCCTCGGCCTCGGTCAACAACGGCCTGGCCATGGGCACGCCACGGACCTTCCTGCTGTCGGTCGGTACGCGGTTCTGATGCTCGCCAGCGGACTCTGGGGTCTGGTATCGGGACTGCAACAATATATATGGTTATTATATACAAATGAAGTTATTGACAATAGAGGACCCAAGTCATATAGTGTGATTGCTCTCGTCGCTGCTTTCCTGCGTTCGCGTATGGGCAGGGTTCCGAAGGAGGGCGTTCACGCCGCGCTTTCCGGGAATCGCCAGCATGGTCAACTATCGCGCCGATGCACCTTGGCCCTGGCTTCGCTTCGAGCCACCGGAAGGCCTACCGGGCCCTGGCGTGGAGGCGAACGGGACCGGTCCTATGGGCATCCGCCTGATGGGCGGTGCGTACGATCCAGTAGGCCAAGCCGCGATGCCCGTCCCTGGTCGCAATGAGGTCGGCCTTTCCAACTGGCGGCCTGCGAATGCCAATCTGCTCGCTCAATACGTTATGCCGCCGGCTCCTCCAGGGCCGGAGCTGCAGCCGTCCTGGTTTGGTAACCGGGGCAATGAGCTGAATTGGCCTCGGCTTCGCTTCGAGCCATCGGACGGCCCGTCGGGCCTTGAGGTGAATTCAAACCGGACCGGCCCCGCGGACATCCGTCTGATGGCCGGCGCATACGATCCAGCGGGCCAAGCCGCGACGCCCACCCCTGGGGGCGATCAGGTCGGCCTTTCCAACTGGCGGCCTCCGAATGCCAATCTGTTCGCGCAACACGTTATGTCACCGGCTCCTCCGGGACCGGAGCCGCAGCCTTCTTGGTTTGGTCGCCAGGGCAGCGATGAAGAGGTCCGGCCCGAGCTGAAATGGCCTTGGCTTCGCGTGGAATCGGAGGACGAACCTTCGGGTTCTCGCGGCTCTCCCGATAGTTCGATCGCCTCGGCGCCGGCGGGTAACGTAAACGCCTTCAGCTCCGGCTGGCGATCTCGAGACTTTGGCCAGCCCGGACTGTTCGGCGGCGAACAGTTCACGCCGTACATGGGCCAGCCGAGTGAAGCATCGGAGACGGAGCCTTGGTGGTCCCGAATCCCGGCGCAAAGCGAAGGACCCGACGGTCATCTGGAGCCGCGCTGGTCGTGGCTCCGGGCCGAGCCAGAAGATCAGCCGCCGGGCTTCCGCCTGAACCCCGACGGTTCGATCAGGCAATCCGACCCGAGCGGCAAACGTCAGGCTGATGGCGGGTGCCTACGATCCGCCCGTTCAAGACGGGGCGCCAGCCACCGCGGACCGTGGCATCGAGAACCCGATCGATATGCCACCGTCGCCCGCCGATGGTTCGCAACAAGCGCCTGTCGTCGGCGGGACCACGGCGACTGCCGTCGCGGCGCCGGCCTGGGGAACGGCGAGCTCTCAGACCGCCCGCGCGGCGCTCGCTGAGCTCGGCGCGCTGCTCGGCCGCGGCGCCTCTGCCTTGCCGAGGATTTCTCCTTCAGGTTTGGCTCTGTCGCTCCTGGTGCCGACGAACACCCCGAGCGAGATCATTGGTCTCGGGAATGGGTTGCGGGCGCGTGTCAGGCCTGGCCAGCACACTGTCGAGATCGAGAGGCAAGCGGACACCGGCGTCTTCGGCAGTGGCTTCGGCGCGCGTTGGGAACGCTTGCCGATCAATGCCGAACTCGACGTGGGCGCCGACGGCGCAGCAAGTGTGCTGATTGATCCGCGACAACTGCAGAACGCGGTGGGGCCGGAGGCCGCGGCGCAGGCGTTGGATGCCGTCGGCAGCGCGATGGCGCGACCGCCCAAGAAGGCAGACGCATCGCAGCCACCGACGGATACCACGAACAAGTCGGGTCAGACACCTGACCCAGGCGACGGTCGCAAGCCGCCGGGCTGGCCCAGTGCCGCGATCTCGACCGGCGAGCTGGCCGCAAAGATCTTGGAGCAAGTGAATAGGCCGCGGCGCAGTGTCATGAGGGCTCGCGGAGAGCAGACGCCTGACAAACAATATCGCGGGAAGGACGGTTATGAGATCGCAGTTGGCGTACGAATGCATCCGCATCTGCCCGACCCGACACCCGGACGTGACTTCGCCCCACGAGATCCGAATCATCTAAAGGGCTACATCGCAGAGGCCGAACTCGCTAACCTCGTTCAGGCCCAAGGAGATCATTTCGTGGTGCATTTCGGAAACGCGCCGGGAGTTCAGGGACCCGATGTGCTGTCCATTGGATCCGATGGCCGCTTTATGGCGTGGGATTCAAAGGCGCGTACCGCGGAACGGTCGGTCGGGCCAAGCATGGCTGCATCCGGCTCCCTGAACCGGCAGCAGCTGTGGGCCTATGTAGAGCGAGAAATCAAATCCGGACGGTTGCCGCCAGAACTCGGCTATCACGCGCTGAGAGAATTCAAGGAACACGGCAACTATAACGTTTGTACCGTCGGCACTGCCAATGCTCATAACGGTTACGTCGAAACTGTACGAAACCGCAAATCCAGTGGTCCTCGGAGGCCATGAAAATGCTTGCCAAATTCGATCCTGTTGGAGACCGCAATTTCTGGCTGCAGTCCTTCCTGGACTACGTGAGAAGCTCAGATCTGGAGAGAATTGTACCGTCCGTACGGCCTCACTATGCTCAGCTGCAGACGAGCAGCATGATCGAGGCCTATCTGCTTGGGTTGGCGGATGAAGTGAGGCCGACACTGGAGAGGCTGATCGCTTGGATGGAAGCGCAGCCTGAGCCGGATCGTTTGGTTTTTTCCGAGAAGGGCCACGATGTGGATGCTTGGGGGCTGGCCATGTACGAGTGGCGTCAGGCCCTTGGATTGTGCAGGTGGCTCAGTCGGACCGACCCGGTGCAGCGTGAATTGAAATCGGCGCTCGAGGCGGACTTGCAGGGATTGCAACAGGCCAGTCCAGAGCATGCGGCTGTGACGCGAGCGGGACGTCGGGAATTCATGAGCGTGCGTTTCGCGACGGCGCTTGCTGCAAATGCGCCACTGCTCGGCTTGAGAATCTACGAGGCCGCAGGTCCAAAGCGTCCGTCCGGGCTCGCTGCTCCGGTCCTCCGGTTCGGGCTGTGGGCATGCCGGCATCTCGCGGAAGGGGGAACGAGGGATGCGACATTCGTCGCCAAGGGCAAGGATATGCTGACGGCCAGCCTGCTGCCGAAGTTCTTCTGGGAGGGCGCCAGGATCGAACCGGCCCTGTGGCTCAAGGCGATCTATTTTGACAGCGGCGTGGTTCAAACGCCCGAGCAGGCGATCGCGAAGGCCTACGATTCTATGCCAGGTATCGACCGGCCTGGCTTCATTCCCGGCTGATTGGGCGAAGGGCTCGTCAGCTGGATTGAGGGGCAGCCTGAGCCCCGATCGCCTTGTCTTTTCCGGAAGCGGACATCGCAAGGGCACCTGGTGGGTGGTAGTCTACGAGTCTTCGCGGAGGTCGGGCCGGGCCAAAGGATTGAAGTTGGATGAGGCTGCGGGCGTAAGGCGGCCATCCGGCGTTGCTACTCCGTTTCTTCGGACGAACCTGTAACGGCATGGCGGCGTGCACCGTCTCCCCGAGTGGAGAGGCGCCCATGCTTGCCAATTCGACCTTCAGTGATTGGAGCGAAGATGGATCACGACCAACCTGACGACGCCCGCAGCCGGGAGCAGTCGCCGGACCCTGAGTTCGTGCGTCTGCGACAGGGCTATATCGAAGAGCTCAAGCTCGCGAACGCCATCAAGGCGGTCAAGCCAGACGAAATCGTCCTGCACTACAGTAACCCGCCAGAGATTCAGGGGCCGGACGCCCTGTCCATAGGTCGAGATCGTCGGGTTACAAAATGGGACACTGGATGGCGAAGGAATGAACGATCGGTTCGGCTGAGCAACGCAGCGGCGGACGGTGTCGATCGGGCGCTGGTGGAGCCTTCCGTGTGGAAGGAGATTATCGCCGGCCGTTTGTCGCTTGAGCTCGGCCTTGAGGCGCTGAGACAGTTCGATGAAGGAAATTACAACATCTGCACTGTCGACGACGCTGGCGAGGGTGTGGTGGAGTTTGTCCGGAATGGCGAACGTCACGGTCCTGGGAAGCAGTGACGATGCTCGCAAAATATGATCCCGTGGCGAGCCGAAACCTGTGGCTGGCGAATCGGCTGGACTACGTCGCCAACTCCGATCCAGTGACAATCCCTGTGGCCGCGCGCGCTCACTATGTCCAGCTCCAGACAACCAGAGTGATCGACGCTTATCTGGTTGGCTTGGCGGAGGAAGTCAGGCCGGTTCTGGAGAAGCTATTGGCCTGGATGGACAGGCAGCCGGAGCCCTACGGCCTTGTCTGTTCCGGAAGCGAAGACAACGAGGATGCCTGGGGATTGGCGGTATTCGAGTGGCGCCAAGCGCTGGGGTTGTGCCGATGGCTGCTACACGGCGACGGGTCCGAGCAGGATCTGACGGCGTCCCTCGAGGCGGACTTGCAAGGCCTGGCCGAGGCCAGCCCGCGGCACGCCGCGAAGACGCGTGCCGGTCGGCTCGAGCAATTGAGCCTGCGTCTGGCGATGGCGCTTGCGGCGAACAACCCTGAGCTCGGTCTGAGACTCTTCGATCGCGCAGCTCCGAGCTATCCTCCCAACCTCGTCGCTCCCATTCTCGGCTTCGGAGTGTGGGCATGCGAGCGTCTCCGGCAAGGCGGTGCACGCGATTCGACCTTCGTCGAGGGCGGCAAGGAAATGTTGACCATGAGTCTGCTGCCTAAGTTCTTCTGGGAGCACGCCAGGATCGAACCGGCGCTCTGGCTAAAGGCGATCTATTTCGACAGCGGCGTGGTTCGTACTCCGGAGCAGGCGATCGCCAAGGCCTACGACTCGATGCCGGGCGTCGAGCGCCCGGAATTCGTCCCAGGGTGACTTGAAGCAGGGCGCAACGCGCAATTCTGACGGGGCCGGGCAGGGGTCATCTTGGCCTCAGGCTCGGTATCGTCTATTGCTCCGCCATGACTCCCGCCAACCGCCCGGCGCTGTCCGTGGTGGCCCCTTGCTATAACGAACAGGACGTCCTGCGCGAGTTCCTGCGCCGCGTCGGCGCGGTGCTGGATGGCGTCGGCGGAACCAGCGAGATCGTGCTGGTCGACGACGGCTCGCACGACCGCACCTGGGAGGTCATGACCGAGGCGGCCGGGCGCGATCCGCGTGTCGTCGCGGTGCGGCTGATGCGCAACCATGGCCACCAGCTCGCGCTCACGGCGGGCCTTTCCGTGTGCCGCGGCGAGCGCATCCTGATCATCGACGCCGACCTGCAGGACCCGCCCGAGCTCTTGCCCGACATGATGGCGCTGATGGATCAGGGGGCCGACGTGGTCTACGGCCAGCGCCGCCAGCGCGAGGGCGAGGGCCTGTTCAAGCGCGCCACGGCGGCTGCCTTCTATCGCCTGATCGGCCGCATGACCGACGTCGAGATCCCGCTCGATGCTGGTGACTTCCGCCTGATCACGCGCCGCGTGCTCGATCTGCTGACCGCCATGCCCGAGCGCCATCGCTTCGTGCGCGGCATGGTGGCCTGGATCGGCGGCAAGCAGGTGCCGCTGGCCTACGACCGCAAGGCGCGGGTGGCGGGCGAGAGCAAGTATCCGCTGGCCAAGATGGTGCGCTTCGCCGCCGATGCCATCACCGCCTTCTCGGTCGTGCCGCTGATGGCGGCGATGACCATCGGCTGGGTGATGGCCGTGATCGGCTTCGCCTTCTTCGTCTACTCCATCGTCGGCTGGACGTTCGGCCACACGCTGCCCGGCTGGACGTCGCTGATGGCCGCTGTCGGGCTTCTGGGCGGCATGCAGTTCCTGATGCTGGGCATCATCGGCGCCTATCTCGGCAGGCTCTACGACCAGAGCAAGGGCCGGCCGCTGTTCATGATCCGCGACATCGTCGGAGGTCCCAAGTGAAGGGGCCCAAATGAAGCCGGCCGAGTTCGACCGCCACGCCGCGTCCTACGATGGCGGCCTCGACAATCCCATCAAGCGCATGGTGGGCTCCTCGGCGGACCAGTTCATCGCCGTGAAGGCGCGCTGGCTGTTGCGCCGCGAGCCCAAGCTGAAGAGCGGCGGGCTGGCCGTGCTCGACTATGGGTGCGGCGCGGGCGATTTGATGCGCGTGCTGGCCGAGCTGGGCGCGCGAGCGGACTTCAGCGGTTGCGACGTGTCGAGCGGCATGCTGGACGAGGCCGGCAGGCGCTGGCCGGCACCGCTCGGCCCGGCGCCGGCGCTGGCGACACAGGACGGTACGCTGACGCCGTTCGCCGACCGGTTGTTCGACATCGTCACCATCAGTGCCGTGCTGCACCATGTGCCGGTCGACGAGCGCCAGGCGATCTATCGTGAGCTTGGCCGCGTGCTGAAGCCCGGTGGCCGGATCTACGTCTTCGAGCACAATCCGCGCAATCCGCTGGTGCGCTACGTCATCGCCCGAACGCCGATCGACGAGAACGCCATCCTGCTCGACGCGCGCGAGGTGCGGCACGGGCTGCTCGACGCGGCGCGCTACGATCTCGAGACCGACTACCTGATGTTCATGCCGCCCGGCATCGCCGTGCTGCGCCCGATCGACCGGACGCTGGCGTGGCTGCCGCTGGGGGCGCAATATGTCGTGGCGGCGCGCAAGAGCGCCTGAGGAGAAACGGGATGGACCGACAGACCTTCGAGGCCGAGCTCGCGCGCGACGGCTATGAGATACAGACCAACACCACGCCGGGCGTGAAGGTGAACCCCGAGCACAGCCATCCGTTCGACGTGCGGGCGATGGTCGTGCAGGGCGCGCTGACGCTGACGCGGGACGGCGGCAGCCGCACCTACCGCGCCGGCGAGACCTTCACCATGCCCAAGGGCTGCCTGCACGCCGAGAGCTACGGGCCGGAAGGCGCGGTGACCCTGTTCGGACGGAAGATGTGACGGCGCAGCCGTCATCCTGAGCGCAGCGAAGGATCTCATCGACGCTTGCCACGCGCCTGGCATCTCCTGCTGACCTTCGCACTCAGCCTTGTGGTGCTCTGCGGCCTGATCGCCTGGCTGCAGAACGTCCACATCATCACCGCCAACGGCATGTACAAAAGCATCCAGGCCGAGCCCTGGATCGCCGATCCGTCGCGCGCGCGCCTCGATCCGTCGAACTACCTCTATTTCCCGCTCTATGGCGCGCTCTGCCGGCTGCTCGACTGGCTGGGCATCGACCGCGGCGTGCCGTGGCGGCAGTTCGCCTGGCTCAACGCCTTCTTCGCCAGCCTCGCGACCGTCATCGTCTACGCCTTCGTCCATCGAGTGACGGCGAGCGCCCGCGCCGCGGCACTGGCGGCCGCCTTCCATCTCGGCTGCGGCTTCGTCCTGCTGCTCTCGGTGATCAGCGAGGATATCATGCCGGGTTACACGCTGGTCCTGGGCGCTATGGGGCTGGCCGGCCTGTGGTTCGACCGGCCGACGCACCTCCGCGTGGCGCTGGTCGGCGTGCTGTTCACGGTGGGCTGGCTGATGGAATGGCGCCTGCTGTTCCCCGTGCTGCCCGCGCTTCTCGTGGCGCTCGCCTTGTCGCCGGAACGGCCACTGCGGCGCGTCGTGCTGATCGGCACGCTCATCGTTTCCATCGTCGTCGTGGCCGGCATCGTCCAGCTCTGGTCCGAACGCTATCCGGGCGCCGTCGGCCTGCACGACATCCTGTGGACCGGCAAGGGCGTCGCCACCGGCTGGGCCGGCCTGTCGTGGGACAAGGCCTGGATGATGCTGTCGGGCGTGGGCAACTACTTCCTGATCGTCGGCGGCTGGGTCGATCCGCTGTCGGCCAAACGCACGGCGGCGCCGCTGATCGCGTCGGCGGCAATTCAGGCCGCGATCCTGATCGCCGCCGTCGCCGCCCTGTGGCCGCGCCGCGCCGAACCGCGCCTGCGCGCGATCGCCATCGTCTTCCTCGGCACGTTGGGTGCGGGTCAGGTGCTGAATCTCTACGCGCAGCCGCAGGACCCGCAGATGCAGCTCAACGTCATGCCGTGGCTCGCGGTGGCGTGGGCGCTGCTGCTGGGCGCGTTGCTGCCGCGCTCGCGTGGGGTCGCCATGGCGCTGGCGGTGGCATCGCTGCTGCCGCTTGTCTGGAACGTCGGCCAGCTCGCGCGCTTCCGCGGCGGCGATGAAGCGGCGCTCAAGGCCGTGGCTGCGCTGGAACAGCGCTTCCCGCCGGCCTCGACGGTCTTCGTCTACTGGGGCTTCGAGCCCATCACCATGTGGCAGTACGCGCTGTGGAGCCGCACCTGGGACTGGGACGGCAAGCCGTCGGACGCGAAGTTCAAGTGGATCGCCATCGATGCCGGCGCCATCCGCCATCCCGACTGGACGGCGGAGCAGAACGCCGAGGTGCTGAAGCGCGACATCGACCATGCCCTCGACCGCGGCTATCGCGTCGTTGTCTCCGACGTCTGGACCTGGAGCCTCGCCGAGCTCACCGGCCAGCTTGGTGCGCTGTCGGCTGCCACTCGCGCGCCTCCGATCTACAGGATGCTGCACGACAACTACCAGGCTCGGCCGGTCTTGAACGAGTCGACGGCCGGCACCTTCTACGAATTGCGGCGGCGCTGATGCGCACGGAGGAAAACATGACGGCCATACGCGACGTCCTGAAGCGCGAGATCAAGGCCCTGGCGTTCGACCAGTACGGCACGATCGTCGACATGCAGAAGGGCCTCACCGAGGCGGTGACGCCTTTCCTGAAGGGCAAGGGCTGGGACGGCCATCCGAACAGCTTCGTCACCTGGTGGCGGCGCACCCACTACGAGAACTCCATGATCGATGCGCTGTGCGACCGCGGCCACACGCCGTACCGGCAGATCGGCCATCGCGCCGTCTCTCACGTCATGGATCGCTGCGGCATCACCTACACCCAGGACGAGGTGAAGGCGCTGGTCGGCGAGATCGAGCGTCTAAAACCGTTTCCGGATGTGATCGCGGCGCTCGGCAGGCTGCGATCCGCCGGATACAAGCTTGCGATCCTGTCGAACGGCGATCGCGACATGCTGCAGGCGGCGGGCCCGCACATCGGCTTTGCCTTCGACCATGTCATCTCGGTGCAGGAAGCGGGCTACTTCAAGCCGCACTGGAAGACCTATGCCAAGGCCGAGGAGATCATCGGCGAGGACAGGTCGGGCATCCTGTTCGTCGCCAACCATGCCTTCGACTGCATCGGCGCCAAGTCCTGCGGCATGCGCACGGCCTTCATCGACCGGCGCAGGCGGCCGTTCGGCCAGACGCCCCATCAGCCCGACCTCATCCTGTCCGACTTCGCCGAGCTCGCCGGCGCCCTGGCCTAGACGACTTGGACAGCTTGTCGCTCTTGTCAGACGGCCCGACCGCCGCTATCACGGCGCCGGGCCACGCTCCCCCACCGGAGTGCAGCTCTTCTGTAAGGGAGAGGTTTGATGAAGCCGAACATGCATCCGGCGCGTCCCGACTTTTCGTCCGGACCCTGCGCCAAGCGTCCGGGATGGACGCCTGAAGTCCTCAAAGATGCCGCCATCGGGCGGTCCCACCGATCCAAGACGGCCAAGAAGAAGATCGTCGAGGCGGTCGACCGCACGCGCGCTCTGCTGGGCATTCCGGCCGACTATCGCGTCGGCATCGTGCCCGCGTCCGACACCGGCGCCGTCGAGATGGCGCTGTGGTCGCTCTTGGGCGCCCGGCCGGTCGACATGCTGACCTGGGAGAGTTTTGGCGAAGGCTGGGTCACCGATGTCGTGAAGCAGCTCAAGCTCAAGGACGCCCGCGTGCTCAAGGCGCCCTACGGCCAGATCGCCGATCTCAAGGCGGTCGACTGGACGCACGATGTCGTCTTCACCTGGAACGGCACGACCTCGGGCGTGAAGGTGCCGAACGGCGACTGGATCGCGGACGACCGCGAGGGGCTGGCGATCTGCGACGCCACCTCAGCCGTGTTCGCCATGGACCTACCGTGGCCCAAGCTCGATGTCGTGACCTGGTCCTGGCAGAAGGTGATGGGCGGCGAGGGCGCGCACGGCGTGCTGGTGCTGTCGCCGCGCGCCGTGCAGCGCCTGGAGAGCTATTCGCCGCCGTGGCCGCTGCCCAAGCTCTTCCGCCTGACCTCGGGCGGGAAGTTCTCCGAAGCGATCTTCAAGGGCGACACCATCAACACGCCCTCGCTGCTCTGCGTCGAGGACGCGATCGACGGCCTGCGCTGGGGCGAGAGCATCGGCGGGCTCAAGGCGCTGACGGCGCGTTCGGAGGCCAATCTCGGTGTGCTGGAAAAGTTCGTCGCCGAGCGCCAGTGGATCTCCTTCCTCACGGCCGACAAGGCGGTTCGGTCGAACACCTCGGTGTGCCTCAACATCACCGCGCCGTGGTTCACCGCGCTCGCGGCCGACAAGCAGGCCGCGGCAGCTAAGAAGATCGCCGACCTGCTCGAGGGCGAGAAGGCGGGCTACGACGTCGGCTCCTACCGGGACGCGCCGCCCGGCCTGCGCATCTGGTGCGGCGCCACGGTGGAGAAGAGCGACCTCGAGGCGCTGCTGCCCTGGCTCGACTGGGCTTACGGCGAGATCGAGCGGGAGTTTGGCGCGAAGGCGGCATAACGCACACCTCACCCTGAGGAGCGGCCGCAGGCCGCGTCTCGAAGGGTGGGCAGCGAAGAGGGTGTCTGTGGCCCACCCTTCGAGACGGCGCTTCGCGCCTCCTCAGGGTGAGGTTGTTGTGAGGAGAAGTCGTGAATGGCAAAGCCCAAGGTGCTCATCTCCGATGAGCTTTCCCCGCGCGCGGTCGAGATCTTCGCCGAGCGCGGCTGCGACGTCGATTTCAAGCCCGGCCTGAAGCCCGCCGAGCTGCGCGCCATCGTCGGCAACTACGAGGGCCTGGCGATCCGCTCGGCGACCAAGGTCACCGCCGAGGTCCTGGCCGAAGCGAAGAAGCTCAAGGTCGTCGGCCGCGCCGGCATCGGCGTCGACAATGTCGACATCAAGTCGGCCACCGCGCACGGCGTTGTGGTCATGAACACGCCCTACGGCAACGCCATCACCACGGCCGAGCACGCCATCGCCCTGATGTTCGCCGTGGCCCGCCAGATTCCCGACGCCAACACCTCGACCCAGGCCGGCAAGTGGGAGAAGAACCGCTTCATGGGCACCGAGCTCAGCTTCAAGACGCTGGGCCTGATCGGCTGCGGCAACATCGGCTCGATCGTTGCCGAGCGCGCCATCGGGCTGAAGATGCGCGTCATCGCCTATGACCCGTTCCTGTCCGACCAACGCGCCCAGGAGCTCGGCGTCGAGAAGGCGACGCTCGACCAGGTGCTGGCGCGCGCCGACTTCATCACCGTGCACACGCCGCTCACCGAGCAGACCAAGAACATTCTGAGCCGCGCCAACCTGATGAAGACCAAGAAGGGCGTGCGCATCATCAATTGCGCGCGCGGCGGCCTGGTCGACGAGCTGGCGGTGCGCGACCTGCTGGTGTCCGGACACATCGCCGGCGCGGGCTTCGACGTCTTCAGCGAGGAGCCGGCCAAGGAGAACGTGCTGTTCGGCGCGCCCAATCTGGTCAGCACGCCGCATCTCGGCGCCTCGACGCTCGAGGCGCAGGAGAACGTGGCCCTGCAGGTCGCCGAGCAGATGTCGGCCTACCTGCTGACCGGCGCCATCGTGAACTCGCTCAACATGCCCAACGTCACGGCCGAGGAGGCGCCGCGGCTCGCGCCCTATCTCGATCTCGCCGAGAAGCTGGGCTCGTTCGCGGGCCAGCTCACCGACACCGACATCAAGGCGGTGTCGATCGAGTACGAGGGCGACGTGGCAGCGCTCAACGTCAAGCCGCTCAGCCAGGTGGCGCTGATGGGCGTGCTGCGCCCGCAGCTCACCTCGGTGAACATGGTGAACGCCCCGGTGATCGCCCGCGAGCGCGGCATCGAGATGGCCGAGGTCAAGCACGAGCGCGCCGGTGACTACCATTCGATGATCCGGCTCACCGTCACCACCGAGAAGTACACGCGCGCCGTCACCGGCACGCTGTTCGGCGGCAAGCATCCGCGCATCGTCGACATCAAGGGCATCGAGATCGAGGCCGAGTTCGCCCCGCACATGCTCTACATCACCAACGACGACAAGCCTGGCTTCATCGGCCGCCTCGGCACGCTTCTTGGCGAAAGCAAGGTCAACATCGCGACCTTCCATCTCGGCCGCGATGCTCCCGGCGGCTCGGCGATCGCCCTGGTCCAGGTCGACCAGCCGATCTCGCGCGAGCTTTTGGGCAAGATCGCCGCGCTGGAGGGCGTCGTTCAGGCCAAGCTGCTGAGCTTCTGACCGGAGGCCCGCGCTCCGCATGAGCGGATAATTCTGTCCGCGCGGGTATCTGCAGCAAGAAATGCCGCCAAATGGTGCGTTGGGGGCAAATCCACATGGCAGCCCGACATCGCGCACGTCGCCGGCGAGGGACCTGATAACGTGTCCGGATGCAAGCCTACGATGACGTCGTCGCAGCCATTGGCAATACGCCGCTGATCAAGCTCCGGCGAGCCTCCGAGGCGACCGGCTGCACCATCCTCGGCAAGGCCGAGTTCATGAATCCCGGCCAGTCCGTGAAGGACCGCGCCGGACGGCGGATGATCCTTGAGGCGGAGAAGCGCGGTGAACTGCGGCCGGGTGGCCTCGTCGTTGAAAGCACGGCCGGCAATACCGGCATCGGGCTTGCGATCGTCGCCAATGCGCGCGGCTACCGCACGCTGATCGTGATCCCGGAGACACAGAGCCGGGAGAAGAAGGAGATGCTGCGCCTGTGCGGCGCCGAGCTCGTCGAAGTGCCGGCGGTCCCCTACAGCAATCCGAATTTCTACCAGCACGTCGGCCGGCGCCTCGCCGAGAAATTGCGCGAGAGCGAGCCCAACGGCGCCATCTTCGCCGATCAATGGAACAATCTCGACAACCGCAAGGCGCACTATGAGTCGACAGGTCCGGAAATCTGGCGGCAGACGGACGGACGGATCGACGGCTTCATCTGCGCCATCGGCACCGGCGGCACATTCGGCGGGACCTCCACCTATCTGCGCGAGCAGAAGAAGGACATCGTGATCGGGGTCGCCGATCCACACGGCGCCGCCATGTACAGCTTCTTCACGCGCGGCGAGGCCAAGGTATCGGAAGGCGGCTCGATAACAGAAGGCATCGGCCTTGGGCGCGTCACGCCGATCATCGCCGACCTGCAGGCCGACAAGGCCTATCTCATTCCCGATTCCGAGGCGATCCCCTATGTCTTCGACCTGTTCGAGCACGAGGGGCTTTGCCTCGGCGGTTCCACCGCCATCAACGTGGCGGGCGCCCTGCGGCTGGCCAGGGACCTCGGGCCGGGCCATGTCATCGTCACCATCCTTACCGACCATGGCACCCGTTACCAATCGACCTTGTTCAACCCGGCATTCCTGCGCGCCAGGAACCTTCCGGTTCCGGCATGGCTGGAGCGCCGGTCGACGATCAAGCCGCTGGTCGAGTCCGTGATGGCCGCGGGATGACGACCATTCCCGTGCTGCGCACGTCGCGGTTGACCCTGCGTGCCATCCGCGTGGAGGACCATGCCGATCTGCTTGCGCTCGCCTGCGATCCGGACGTGATGCGCTACATGCATGAAGGACCGACGCCGACACCAGCCGATGTCTGGAATCGCATGGCCGGTGCCTTGGGCCAATGGGCGCTGCGGGGCTACGGGATGATGGTCGTCGAGGATCGCGAAGGCTTCGCCGGTCGGCTGGGCTTCTTCCATCCCTATGGCGCGACGGCCCCGCTTCTCGTCTACGCCATCGCCTCCCGTGCCTGGGGCAAAGGATACGCGTCCGAAGGTGCTCGGGCGGCGCTGGACTGGATCATGGCGACCCACCGCCCTCGGCGCATCGGCAGCAACATCGATCCGAGCAACACCGCCTCGGCCCGCGTTGCGCAAAAGCTGGGCGCCATCCCCGAAGGCACAACCGATTGGACCGGTGTGACGCTCGACGTGTGGGCCTATTATCCCTGACGATGCCGGGGCTCGTACGGCGAGAGGACGCCTCGGGAGAGATCCAGCTTCCAAGGGCAGATTGCGCGGCGGAGATCACGAACTATGCCAATCCTCGAGCCCGAGCCCGCCGACGCGAACGAACTCCCGCGCATTGTGCGTCACGATCTTGAGTCCGCGCCGCAAAGCACAAGCCGCGAGCAGTAGGTCATAAGCTCCTATAGGCGTGCCCTGGCTATTCAAGCTTGCACGCAATTGCGCCGCAACACGGGCATCTTCACGCTCGAACGGCAGGACAGAGATCGTATTCAGAAGCGTCCGCATGGCTTCTCGTACGCGCGGCGCCAAGTTGGGGTTGCGCGCCAACCCGTACTCGATTTCCATCTCCGTGATCACCGAAACGGTCAATTGCGGCGGCGCTTCCTGACGGAGCCGCGCCATCACGGCTTGTTCGCCACGCGCGAAATCGCTCAGCACGTTGGTATCGAGGAGATACTTCACGAAAAAGCATCTTCACGCGGTGGCAGCAATTCGCCGCGATACGATTCGAACGGCGGCATGTCGGGAACGCCCTGCCACTCCAGGATCAGGGACGGCCAGCCGGGACTGCCGAGTGTCTTTTTGTCCAGCCATTCGCGCAGCGCCTTGCGGATCAACCCGCTGCGCGTCTCGCCCAGCTTCTTGGCTGTTCGGTCCAATTCCTTGGCGGTCTGGTCGTCGAGATAGAGATTGAAGTTCATGGGGAACCACCCGAGAGCCGAATATAACCTGTTATAGGTTATATACGAGGGCCAATCCTGGCAAGCGCAGGCAGGCGAGCGTGGCAAAGCTCTGGAATCTGCAAGCCGGACGCGGAAGCGGACGGCCCCTATTCGGGAAGGAATAGCGAGGTCAGCCGCATGCCGTAGATGCAGTCGAAGGCACGCTCTCCGCGCCGCGCCGCGGCCAGCTTGTCGAGTTCGGCGAAATCCGCTTCTGTCAGTTGTCCGCGGAAGCGCACCAGGACGATCCGACGCGGCTCGCTGATGTCGATGTCGAACACGCCATCGCCGCTGCCGGCTGCTGAGTTTCTATATCCGTCGTCCTGACATCAAGTCGCCGCTCGCAGCTTGGCGGCGGCCGGCACTGGCTTGAAGGTGAGCGCCACCGCCACAGCGGCGAGGCCGACGCTGAACGAGCCGATATAGAGCCACGAGTAGCTCGCATAGGTGTCGAACACCCAGCCGCCGGCCCACGGGCCGAAGGCCATGCCGAGGCTTGCCAGGGCCGAGATCGCGCCGAACATCGTGCCCATGATGTGCGCGCCGAAATAGTCGCGCGCCAGGATGGCGTAGAGCGGCATCACCCCGCCATAGGCGATACCGAACACGATCGACAGCGCATAGAGTTCGCCGAGTTCCCTGACGAACAGATAGGCGCCGGCGCCAAGCGCCTGCACCACCAGGCCCGCGACCAGCACCGGCTTGGCGCCTAGCCGGTCGGACAACACGCCCAGCAGCAGGCGGCCGCCCAGGCCCGACAGGCCGGCCAGGCTGTAGACGCTGACCGCCACCATCGCCGGCAGGCCGCAGCCGACGGCGAAGGCCACCATGTGGAAGATCGGCCCCGAATGCGCCGCGCAGCAGGCGAAGTGGGCCAGCGCCAGCGCCGCGAACTGCGGCGTGCGCAGCGCTTCGCCCGCGCTCATGCGCGGCTCGGGCGCGATTGCCGCCACGGGCGTCGCCACGCTGGGTGCGGGTGGATTGACCTCGAGGATGACCGGCGGGCGGCGGATCAGCAGGGCCGCCGGTATGAGCAGGATCCAGGCGGTGACGCCGACCACCAGCATCGCCGGCCGCCAGTCGTAATTCGTGATCAGCCAGCGCGCGAACGGCGCCACGGTGAGCGGACCCATGCCGAGGCCGGCTGAGACGAGCGCGACGGCGAGGGCGCGGTTGTGCTCGAACCAGCCCGAGGCCACCGCCATCATCGGCGCGTAGAAGGCGCCGGCCGCCATGCCGATGATGAGGCCGAACAGGAGCTGGAATTCCAGCAGGCTTGTAGCGCGGCTCGCCAGCACCAGGCCGAGGCCGAGCAGCAGGCTGCCCAGCAGCACGACGATGCGCGCGCCATGGCGATCGCTGATGGCACCCCAGGCGAAGGCAGAGAAGCCCATCGCCAGGAAGTCGATGGTCATCGCCGTCGAGATGCCGGTGCGCGACCAGCCGGTGTCTTCCGACATTGGCTGGAGGAACACTGCCAGCGAAAACATCGAGCCCATGGCGATGCAGGTCATCAGCATGCCTGCGGCAACGATGACCCACCCGTAACTCAACCCGCCAACCCGTGTCATGCGCCCTCCGCGCTGCGCCGTATGCGAGGCTTGTGCCTTCTTCAATCGCTGCGCCGATGGTAGAGCGGTTTCCGTTTGGATGGAACCGCGCGCGGTTCCATCCAAACGGAAACGCGCGCAACGGCGATCGTTGTTGCACAGGGCACATTCCGTGCGGCTGATTCCAGCCGCACGGAATGTGCTCCAGCGCCAATCGCATGGAGGGCTGCATGAGAAAAGGTCGGTCGCCTCGTCTCTGCCGATGGCGTTAGGGTCGTCGGCCCCGTGCACAAGAAGGAGCACTCATGCCCCGCGTCAGCGAAATCGAAGAAGATGGTGGCGATCCGACCTTGAAGGCGATTTTCGGCAGGCAACGCGAGATGTTCGGCGGCCTGCTCAATCCCACCAAGGTCCTGGCGCATTGCCCGCCGATCCTGCGCGCCGCCGGCCTGCTCGGCCAGTCGATCGAGCAGTCGGGTCAGTTGCCCAAGGCGCTGCTGCCGCTGGTCTATGTCCGCGTCGCCACCATCAACGGCTGCCCGTTTTGAATCGATATCAATTCCGCCCGTGCGGTGGAAGATGAAGGCGGCGCCGAGAAGCTGGGCGAGGTTCTCGCCTGGCGCGACAGCAAGCTGTTCTCGCCGATGGAACGCGTGGCGCTGGAATATGCCGAGCGCATCACCACGACCGGTCAGAAGGTCGACGAAGCCTTCTTCGCCGAGCTCAGGATGCACTTCACCGAGCCGCAGATCGTCGAGCTGACGGCGGCCATCGCCATGGAGAACTTCCGCAGCAAGTTCAATCCGCCGCTCGGCATCGAGGCGCAGGGCTTCTGCATGGTGCCGACGAAGCGCTGACAGAAGGCGTCGAAGCCCGTTTCGGTGTAGGATGGTCGCCATGGCCCGAGAAGAGGCGATGGCGACCCCTGGCTACGACTACGACAAAGACATCCCGGCGGGCTTCTACGACGAGATCTATCAGCGCAGGGCAGGGGTACGGTTCTTCTGGCACGACCTGAAGTTCCGTGCCGTCGCCGCCCGCCTGGAGGGCGCCGCCCGTGTCCTCGATGTCGGCTGCGGGCCCGGCACCTTCATCGGCAACTACCTGGGTGGCGTCGACTGCCTGGGCATCGACGTCAGCACGCCGCAGATCGACTACGCCAACCGGCGGTACGGCACCGCGCGGCATCGCTTCTCGACCGAGGCGCTCGGCGGCCTCGGCGCTGCCGGCGGGCGCTTCGACGCCGTCACCTTGATCGAGGTGATCGAGCACTTGGCGCCGGTCGACTCCCGCCGCCTGCTCGCCGAGGTGCGCGGGCTGCTGTCGCCGCAGGCGCGCCTGGTCGTGACGACCCCCAACTACCGCTCGCTGTGGCCGCTGATCGAATGGGGCGTGAACCGCGTCTCGCGCGTCAGCTACGAGCAGCAGCACATCAACAGATACGGGCGAGGGCGGCTCGCCGCCGAGCTCGCCCAGGCCGGCTACGCCAGGGTCGAAACGGGCACGGCCGTCGGTCTCGCGCCTTTCGCCGCCGTGCTCGGCCAGCGTCCGGCGCAATGGCTCGACGCCGTCGAGCGCAGCATCGGTCATCTCGGCTGCGGCAATCTGCTGATCGCGGTCGCCCGGCCATGACGGCGCCGCGGGTCTCGGTCGTCGTGCCGACCTACAACGAGGTGGGCAACGTGCCGATGATCTATGACGGCCTGGCAGAGGCGCTGGCCGGCCGATCGTGGGAGCTGGTCGTCGTCGATGACGATTCGCCCGATGGCACGGCCGACGCCGTGCGTGCGCTCGGCCTGCAGCACGATAATGTCAGGTGCATCCAGCGCGTCCTAGAGCGCGGCCTCTGCTCGGCCGTCCACTGGGGGGTACAGGCCGCGCACGGCGAGGTGATCGTCGTCATGGACGGCGACCTGCAGCACGAGCCTGCGCTGATCCCCAGGATGCTCGACGCCCTGCAGGCCGGGCACGACATCGTCTCGGGCTCACGCTTCCTGCAGGGTACAGCGGAGAAGGGCCTGTCCGATCGTCGCCGCCGTCTTTCGGATTGGGGCAACAGGCTGACGAACTACTTCCTCGGCACGGAGCTCAGTGATCCGCTGACCGGCTTCTTCGCCACCTCGCGCCGGATGTTCCTCGACTCCATCCCACTGATGCAGGCCGACGGCTTCAAGGTCTTCTTCGACCTGGTCTATCACAACCGCAACGTCACGATCCGCGAGCTGCCCTTCGAGTTCCAACGCCGCCGGCACGGCCAGTCGAAGCTTCAGCTCTACGTGCTGTGGCTGCTGGCCTGCGACATCGTCTCGAAGCTTTCCCGCGGCATGCTGCCGCCGCGCCTGGTCAGCTTCGTCGGTGTCGGGCTGATCGGCTCGATCTTCCATTTCTCGGTCCTCTACACCAGCATGGACCTTGGCGCCGTGTTCTGGGTGGCGCAGACCATCGCCACGGTGGTGGCGATGGTCTTCAACTTCACAATCAACAACGTCCTGACCTACTCGGATGACCGGCTGCGCGGCACCGCCTTCTACAAGGGCCTGCTGCTCTACAGCCTGATCGCCTCGGTCGGCATCGTGGCCAACGTCAGCACTGCGCAGATCACCTACGTCAGCCTGCAGGGCCATACCTTCATCGCCGCCACCACCGGCCTCGTGATCGACGTCATCTGGCGGTTCGTCGTGTCGAACCGACTGATCTGGGGCCGTTCGTCCATGCTGAGAAAGCCGCGATAGTGCCGCCAGCGATCTCGCGACGCCTGCGATGGGTCCTGCAGGGGCCCGCGAGCAACCTCTACCTGTGCGGCGTGATCTCGCTCGCCGCGGCGGTCTTGCTGCTCGTCGAGGCGACGGTCTTTCCGGCGAAGGCGACGTTCATCCTCCTGGCGGTGCCGACGATGATCGCCGCGCTGGTCCTCATCCACGCCGTCGCCCGGGCCGGGACCCTGCGCCTCGACGACGCGATCGGCCGCATCGCCAGCGGCGTCGGGCTCGCGATTCGCATCGACGGCACGCCCGGCATCTGTGCCGTCCTGCTCTATTGCGCGGGCGTCGTCGGCGCCGCCGGCGGCTACGCCTGGCTCGCGCTGACCGCGACGGGCATCACGCGCGACGATGTGGTCGTGGTGTGGAGCTTGCTCGACAAGCGGCAGCCGGTCTTCGCTTATCTGGTCGTCGTCGCCTTCGTCCTGTTCCATCGGGCGATGGTGTGCCTGTTCTTCGCGCAGACCTACGGGCATCCCGCGGTGCCGGCGGCTCCGCGCCGTTGGTGGCTGGCGCGGCTGGCCGGTGCCGTCCTCGTCGCCGTCGTCGCCTATGGCTGGCTGGGCGCCGAGGCCTTGCGCGACGTCGTGCCTGCCGGCGAGGCGACGCTGGCGAAGTTCTACGAGTATCATTCGCTCGTGCACCTTGGCGGGCTGGAGCAGATCCGCCTCGGGGCGACACCCTATGTCGAGGCCCAGACGCAATACGGGCTCGGCAACCAGCTTCTCGCGTATGTCCTCACGAAGGCATTGGGCTTCAGCAATCACGGCTTCTATGCCGGCGTCCTGCTGGTCGATGTCGTCTGCATCGTCACCTTCTTCGTCGTCGTGCAGCAGGTCCTGGGGATGGGCTGGGCCTTGGCTGGCCTGTTGGGCTGGGTGTTGTGGCCGAGCCCCGCCGCCGTCATCGACCTCGCCGGCTGGGCGATCCTGACGCGCTGGCTCGCCGTGCCGGTCCTGGCGCTGCTGCTGGCCCGCATGCTGCTGGCCGCGGGGCCTGGCGCCGGCTCGTGGATCGCGCCCGTTGCCGCTGGGCTGATCTGGGGGGCGGGCGGCTTCATGAGCCAGGAGAATCTCTCCGGTGGCCTGCTGGTGCTGATCTTCTCGCTCGGCCTCTATGGACCGGTAAGCAGCCAGCCTCTGGCAGGCCTGGCGCGGTTTGCCGGCCTGTTCCTCGCAAGCGGCGCGTTGGCCTTCATGCTGCTGATCGCGGCGACGATCGGCGTCGGCCATACCCTCGACGTGCTTCGCCAAGCCAGCGCCCAGTCGACCCTGGTGACGGCGGGCGTGTCCAATTCGGTATGGTCGGACAACGTCGGACTGACGTTGACCCTGGAGATCGTGCACGGCTGGTGGGAGGATTCCCTGAGGACGCACGGCGCGGTTCGTCCGATCCTGCAGGCTTACGGGTTTGCCGTCCTGCTCATGGTCGTGATCGGGCTGCTGGCCGGCTACCTCGGCCGGTCATGGCGGGCGGCGAGCGGGGGACAACGGCAGTTCGTCTGGAAGTTCGCCGGCGTGGCCGTCGGCGCCTATGTGCTGCATCTGTTCGCGTTGCTGCGCTCCGACCTCTCGCATCTCGCCGGACCGTCCTATCTCCTGCCGTTGTTGCTGTTGGCGCTGCCCGTCTTCGCCTGGCGCTGCCTGCGGCCCGGCCTTGGGCGCGGACTGCTGCTGCTGGTGTCGGTCGCGCTGATCGCCGACGCCGCGATCGCCGGCCGGTCGGAACTCATCCGCCACGCACAGGCGGCCGGCAGTGCCTGGAGGGACTCGATGGCGGCGCGCGAGGTCTATCGCGCCCTGCGCGCCGCCGAGGGCCAGCCGCCCGACGTCGCGTCCCGCTACTCCCCGATCCCGCGCTATCAGGCAGCGTTCCGCAACGGGCCGTCCTTTGCCGAGCTGGAGGACCTCGCCGGGTTGCTGCGCGACAAGCTGCAGGGACGCCCGGTCGAGCTGGTGCTGCCCACGCCCGCCGATCCGATGAACGATCCCGAGCTGCTCTATTTCTTCGGCGGCTTCCGCTCGGTGTCGGGCATCACCTCGCCGCGCGGCAGCCTCTGGACGAAGTCCGACGAGCAGGCGTGGATCGACCGCATCCTCAGGTCGCGCAATAGCTGTGTGTTCTTCGATTCAAAGTCGCTCGACAGCCGGTTGTCCAAGGCCTGGAACGATGCGACCAGGAATGGCGCCGTGACGACCGAGCCGATCGTCGGCCGTCGTCCTTATGGCGTGCTGTCCTGCAAGATCTAGACTAATAGCTCATCACGGAGGTTTTGACGGGTTGGCGTTGAGTGACCCAAGGATTTGCAGATCCCGTGGCCGGATGAGGATCGGGATGAAGCCGTTGCGCGGGCTGTCGTCTGGCGTCGTGTTGGCGTTGAAAGCATTGCTGGCACCACAAGGAATGGCGTGATCGCCCGCTCGGCCCGCCAGACGTGGGCCTCCACGGAGCCCCAAAAGTCGCGAAAACGAAACGGGCGGACCCCGCACTACAGTTCTTGACATGAGATAGACTTGAGTTATAATATCGGCCTGTTGCGTTGCGTCCCCGCGTTGTCGCTCTATGCATCGTTGATCCGAGACCAAAGGTCGGGGCAGGCGCCGCGCGCGTCCCGTCCGGCCGCTTGCCTCCGGACGGGACGGGCTCGGGGCTCGGCTCATCGACGTGGCGATTCCGGTTGCGAAACTTGTGTAACTGTCCGAACTCGGAAGGAGACCCAACCCATAGGGGGTACGATTTCAAAGGGCCACCAGGCTCTCTGTCGGAAACGCCGGAAACGCCGGAAACCTCTTGCACCGCTGACGGCAGTGCATGCACCGCCCGGTGGCTTCTCAATCACCGTGCCATGGAACTAGTTCTTGCCGACAACATACTGGCCGGCGGAATCGCCGGCCAGCTTGCCGAGCACGGCGCCCGACACCAGGCCGGTGCCGCCGGGATAGTTGTGATAGAACAGCCCGCCCACCAGCTCGCCGGCGGCAAACAGGCCGGGGATCGGCTGGCCGTCGGTGCTTTCGACCTCGCCCTCGTTGGTGATCTTGAGCCCGCCGAAGGTGAAGGTGAGCCCGCAGGTCACGGCGTAGGCCTCGAACGGCGGGGTATCGATCGTGTTGGCCCAATTGCTCTTTGGCACCGCGAGCCCGCGCGTCGAGCGGCCGTCCTTGACCGCCGGATTGAACGGCGCCTCGGTCATCACCGCGGCGTTCCACTCCTGGATGGTCTTGAGGAACTGCTCGGCGTCGACGCCTTCGAGCTTCTTGGCCAGCTCCTCGATCGTGTCGGCGCGCACTTTGGTGATGCGCTTGATGCGGTACTCGTCGCGCAGCCGGTCGAGCACCTTGGAATCGAAGATCTGCCACGCGAACTGCTGCGGCTGGCTGAGGATCACCGCGCCGTACTTGGCATAGGTGTAGTTGCGGAAGTCGGCACCCTCGTCGACGAAGCGCACGCCGTTGGCGTTGACCATGATGCCGAGCGGATAGGAGTGCTTCTGGAAGTTGTCGCCGACCTCGAGGTCGCCGAACTCCGGCGCGTTCATGTCCCAGCCGACGGCGTGGCCGCCCGACCAGTTGCCGTGCGCCTTGGCACCGATCGCCAGCGCCATGTTGATGCCGGCGCCGGTGTTGAAGCGCGTGCCGCGCACCTTGGCGAGGTCCCAGGTCGGCCCCAGATAGCGCGTGCGCATCTCGGCATTGCTCTCGAAGCCGCCGCAGGCCAGCACCACGGCCTTGGCGCCGATCCGGACCTTGCGGCCCTTGTGGCGGGCGATGATGCCGCGCACCACGCCGTCCTCCTCGATCAGCGACACCGCCGCCGTCTGGTAGTGGATGGGGATGCCGGCCTTGACGGCGGCCTTGTGCTCGAGATCGACCAGGCCCGGGCCGCCGCCCCACGCCTCGACCGCGAGCCCGCCCCAGAACTTGTACTTGCCGTTCACCTTGAAGGCCTGCCGGCCGTAGGATGGCTGGAAGCGCACGCCCTTGGAGCGCATCCATTTCAGGGTCTCGAAGCTGCGGCCGATCAGGATGTCGGTGAGCTCGGGGTCGCAGCGGTAGTTGGTCACGCGGCCCATGTCGTCGAGGAACTGGTCGGCCGTGTAGATGCCGAAATCGACGTCGCGCTTCTCGTCCTCGGTCAGGTCATAGAGCTGCACCAGGTCGTCGACGCCGTGGAACACCACGCGCATGGCGCCCGCGGTATAGGTGCTGTTGCCGCCGCGCTCCTCCTCGGGAGCGGCCTCGAGCATGGCGACCGAGGCGCCCGTTTCGCGCGCCGCGAGGGCCGCGCAGGCCGCCGCATTGCCCGCGCCCACCACCAGCACATCGACCTGGAAATCGTCCACTTTGGCACTCCTCTTGCCTGTAACCCTTCACTCCTCATGCTGAGGAGCACGCCTGTGGCGCATGTGAATGCACCTAGGCGTGCGTCTCGAAGCATGGGCCACAGTCGAGGTTTGTGGCCCACCCTTCGAGACGCGGCCCTGTGGGCCGCTCCTCAGGGTGAGGTGTTCCTGTAGTCGGCTTCGGCGTTTTCCCTCAATCCGAACTATTCTAGAATACCGTTATGGGTGATCGTTTCGACCGTCTAGGGGTCCGGCATGCCAATGTCGAGGCCCTGCTGCGCAGGCCCGGCATCGGCCACAACAACGGGCCGACCTTCGACATGTCATGGGAGGCCTGGGTGTGGCGCCGCGCCACCGCCAAGGCCTGGAAGACGCCCAGCCCCGAGATTGCGAAGATGCGTATCAGGCGCGCGGAACGGCTGGGCATCACCTACAGGGAATTGACCGCCGCGCTGATGGACTCCGGCGCCAACCTGGGCGCTGCCGTCATGCCGCTGTCGCTGGCCGCCCGTGTCCGCCGCGGCCCGAATCGCGAGGTGATCGTCGAGCCCCGCAATTCGGTGGCGGCGTTGGTTGCGAAGTTTGGTGGCCGGCTGTTCCTGCTGGGCGACATCGACGCCGTGCCGGCCCTTTCGGATGCGGAGCGCGCCGAGTTCCTCTCGGTCGTCAACCGCGCCTTCGACGGCAAGGTCGAGGCGATCGGCTGGGGCCATGACGGCCCCGCCATCCGCCGCATGCTCAAGGCCAACGCGCTGCCGCACCAGGAAGCCTTCCTGGTCAGCGCCGGCATGGGCCATCAGGTGATGGGCGAAGCCGCCGGACTGCCCCTCACCAAGGACATCGACGGCTGGTTCGCCTCATCGTGAGGAGACTTGCTCGTTCGTCTTCTCAGCAAGCCAGGTCTTGATCAGGGATTGATATGGTACATCGCGCTTATTTGCGGCGACCTTGATTTGCTCGAGGAGAGCCACGGGCAGCCTAAGAGATATGGAAGTTGTCGATGGCTTGAGGTTTGGGAAACGCATACGCTTGGCCTTGCTCCAATCGATGTAGTCGGTGGAGTCGTGGGTCTCCCAAAAGCGACGCTCTTCAGCTTCGTTCCGGAATTGCGGGATGGTTTTCAACTTCCTGCTCATAGCGCGTCCGTTCCTTGCGGTTCATGGGCCTTGCGGAAATAACCCTGATGAGCCTGGCGTCGTTGCGTAGCGTAAATGTCACGTGAAGCAATCGTCCGGCATCGGTGCGGCCCAGGGCGTGCAGCCTCGGCTCTTCGACGCTGTGAACAGTGTCTTCACTGACTCCCAACGGATCATTGAAAAAGATTTGTTCGGCTTCGCCCTGGCTGACTTGATGCTTTTCGACGCTCTTGACGGCATTGCCTTCATCCCAGTCAAAGCCTTCAATCCGCTCCAGATCCAGCATGGCGTATATTATCATCATATACGACGAGGGCAAGGGTTGAGCGCCGTTGCTACGGTGCGCTATTGAGGCAGGATATGACCTCAACCTTCACACCGCCCCTTAAGGGTGTCCGCGTCGTCGAGCTCACCCACACCATCCTCGGCCCGTCCTGCGGCATGATCCTGGCCGACCTCGGCGCCGAGGTGGTCAAGGTCGAGCCGGTCGACGGCGATCGCACGCGCAAGCTGAAAGGCTTCGGCGGCGGTTTCTTCGGCTACTTCAATCGCAACAAGCAGAGTCTCGCGCTCGATGCCGACGCGCCCGAGGGCCGGGCAGTGCTGGTGAAACTGCTGCAGTCGGCCGACGTCCTGGTCGAGAACTTCGCGCCGGGCTCGATGAGCAAGCGTGGCCTGGGACCCGAGCATCTGGAGAAGATCAATCCGCGACTGGTCTACTGCGCGCTGAAAGGCTTCCTGCCCGGGCCCTACGAGAAGCGCCCTGCGCTCGACGAGGTCGTGCAGATGATGGGCGGGCTCGCCTACATGACCGGTCCGTCGGGCCGGCCCTTGCGTGCCGGCACCTCGGTGGTCGACATTTTAGGCGGCCTGTTCGGCGCCTTCGGCACGGCGCTGGCGCTGCAGCAGCGCCAGCGCACCGGCAAGGGCGGCCTGGTCGAGAGCGCGCTGTTCGAATCGGTGGTCTTCCTGATGGGCCAGCACTTGGCCATCACCGCCATGAACGGCGCGCCGCCGCCGCCCATGCCCGAGCGCGTGAGCTCGTGGGCGATCTACGAGATCTTTTACACCAACGACGGCCAGCAGGTCTTCATCGGCATCACCAGCGACGGTCAGTGGAAGCGTTTCTGCGAGTTCTTCGGCCAGCACGACCTTGCCGCCGATCCCAAGCTCGCGACCAACAACCAGCGCATCGAAGCCAGGCCGTGGCTGGTGCCGAAAGTCGCCGAGATCTTCAAACGCTTCGGCAAGGACGAGCTCGAGCAGAAGTGCCTGGAAGCCGACATTTCCTTCGCTCCGGTCGCGCGGCCGCAGGACCTGTTCGATCATCCGCATCTGCTGGCCAACGGCTCCCTGGCGCCAACGACCCTGCCGGGCGGGGTGAAGACGCGCCTGCCGCTGCTGCCGTTCCAGATGCTGGGCTGGCGGCCGCCGCTCACCTCCGATCCGCCGGAGGTCGGCCAGCACAATGACGCGGTGCTGGCCGGGATCGGCTACGATGCCGCCGCCATCGCCGCGCTCAAGGCCGCGGGCATGCTGGGACCGAGGTAGCCATGAAGATACGCCGGGTAGTCACGAGTCACGACGACAGAGGCAAGGCCATCGTCGCCATCGACGAGGTCTCGCGCGACGTCGTGTCGTTCCGGCCGGGCGCCACCGTCGCCAACATCTGGTCGACGGCCGGCTTCCCGGTCGACAACAACGGGCTGAGCGACACGGCCAAGGAGATCACCGGGACGACACGCGCGGGCGGCACGGTCTTCCGCGTCATCGAGTTCGCGCCGGGCGTGGCGCCGCGCAATCACCGCACCGACTCCGTCGACTATGCGGTCGTGCTGTCGGGCGAGATCGACATGGCGCTGGACGACCAGGTCGTCACGCTCCGCGCCGGCGACGTGCTGGTGCAGCGCGGCACCATCCATAACTGGATCAACCGGTCCATTGCGCCGTGCGTGATCGCCTTCGTGCTGATCGACGCCAAGCCGGTCGAGCATCAGGGAAAGCCCCTGGCTGCCCACGGCTAGCGCTCGCTTTCATGGAACGCTGATTCACAGAAGACCTCATCCTGAGGAGCCGCGCGTAGCGCGGCGTCTCGAAGGATGGCAACAAAGGTCATGTGGCCACCCTTCGAGACGGCCCTGCGGGCCTCCTCAGGGTGAGGTTGGGCTGTATCAGCATCCATTGAAAGCAAGTACTAGCGCCTTCTTCGCCATCATTTTCGTGCTGGCCGGCTCGCCCATCGCCGGCACCGTGTTCGCGCTGATCACCTTAATCTGGGTCGTCGTCGCCAGCCGAACTGCCGCGACCGCATCGTCAAGGACATCGCCCCTGAGGCGCCATCTACGAGGCCCGCTTCAGCCGCTAGCCGCCGATTTCCGCCTGCGCCCGTTGTACTTCAACGGCCAGCGGTCCCAACCCATCCTGACACGTTGCCCGATCGCCGGCCTTGGCGGCCCGTTCGAGGGCCTGCGCCGCATCGCCGAGCGCGCGGGCGCCCACCGCCAGGGCGCTGCCCTTCAGCCGGTGCGCCGCCGCCGCCAGTGCGCCGAGATCGCCCGCCGCCATCGCCGTCTCGATATCGTGGCGTGATTCCGAAGCCGAACGGCTGAACTTCGCCAAAAGGTCGCGGCGCGCGGCCACGTCGCCGTGCAGCCAGGGCTCGAGCACGGCAGGGTCGATCGCGGGTGCGGCATCATCCGCGCCGCGCAGCCAGCGCTGCAGGGTGGCGCGCAGCCGCGGCAGGCCGACCGGCTTGGAGAGATAGCCGTCCATGCCGGCGGCACGGCAGCGCTCGTCCTCGCCTGCCATGGCGTTGGCGGTCACCGCCACGATCGGCGTGCGCGGCCGGCCGTTGGCCGCTTCGAGGCGCCGGATCTCGGCCGTCATCTCGAAGCCGTCCATCAGCGGCATGTGCACGTCGGCGAAGACGATGGCATAGCGGCCCGAGCTCCAGGCCTTCAGCCCCTCGCGCCCGTCGGCTGCCGAATCCGCGCCGACGCCCAGCGCCTGGAGCTGGCGGACCAGCACCTCGCGGTTGATCGGATGGTCGTCGACCACCAGCACGCTGTTGCTGGCGACCCTGGGCGACGTCGGCAGCGCGTCGGGTGGCTGCTCGACCACGGGCAGGTCGACCAGCGGCGAATCGGCGGGGGCCGCCATCAGCTCCAGGATCACGGTGAAGGTCGAGCCGGCGCCGGGAGCACTTTCGACCGTGACGTCGCCGCCCATGAGCTGCGCCAGCCGGCGCACGATCGAGAGCCCGAGCCCGGTGCCGCCGTAGCGCCGCGTCGTCGAGCTGTCGGCCTGCGAGAAGGGCTGGAACAGGCGGGCCTGCTGGCCATCGTTCATGCCGATGCCGGTGTCGCTGACGGTGAGCACGACATGGACGCGGCCGTCGCCCATGGGCTCGGTGCGGGCGCGGATCATGCCGCCGCCGCGCTCGGTGAATTTCAGCGCATTGCCCAAGAGGTTGAACAGGATCTGGCGCACCCGCGTCGGATCGCCCAGCAGCACGTCGGTCGAGCCCGGCGCCACGGCGGCGACCAGCGACAGGCCCTTGCGCTCGGCCTGCGGATGGAACGTCGCCACGACGCCGTCGACCAGCCCGGTCAGCGAGAACGGCGTCTCCTCGAGCTCGAGCCCGCCCGCCTCGATCTTGGAGAAGTCGAGCACGTCGTCGATGATGCGCAGCAGCGCCTGGGCCGATTCGCGCATGGTCGCCACGGTGCGCGCCTGGCCCTCGCGCACGCCCTCGGCCTCCAGCACTTCCATCATGCCTAAAACGCCGTTCATCGGCGTCCTGATCTCGTGGCTCATGGTGGCGAGGAAGGTCGACTTGGCCTGGTTGGCGACCTCGGCCTGCTCGCGCGACTTCTCGGCAGCGACCAGCGCGTGCTCGAGGTCGCGCTGGCGGCGGCGCTCCTCGGAGACGTCGCTCACCAGCACGACGGCGCGGCCGTCGGAGGCGTAGTCCAGCGACACGCGCGCCCACTTGTTGGGATCGTAGGGGATCAGGGCGGGACGACCCGAGCGCAGCGTGGCGAGCTGGCGCTCGGCCCAGACTTCCGGCGGCTCCCTGGGCGGCTTCAGCACCTTGGCGGCATGGTGAACGGCGTCGCGCAGCACGGCGCCCGGCGTCACGATCTCCGGCAGGCCCTGCATGAAGCGCCGGTAGGCCTCGTTGCTCTGGACCAGGCGCTCGTCGCGGTCGAGGAAGGCGATGCCGTCGTCCATCGCTTCCATGGCGAGCAGCAGGGTCTGGCGCGCCTCCACCGCCGACTGGCGGGCGCCTTCGAGGTCGGTGACGTCGCGGAACATGCCGAGCCGCCAGCCATTGTCGAGCACGGTCATCCGGAAGTGCAGCATGCGCTCGCGGCGCCTGAGCAGCATCCAGCTCTCGGTGCCCGAGGCGAAGATCTGCTTGCGCGTATCGACGAACTCGGCGCGCTGGGCGGCGTCCATCGCGCCGAAGTCGCCGCGGTCGATCTGGTACTCGAGGATCGACCAGGCATCGCGCAGGCCGCCGAGGGTCGCGCGGTCGAGGTTGAGGAACTTGAGCGTCGGCTCGTTGAAGAACAGCCACTTGCCGTCGGCGTCGTAGACCAGCAGCGCGTCCGGCATCTCGTCGAGCACGGTCTGCAGGGTGCCGCGCGAGCGCTCGAGCTGCTGCTCGCGCGTCTTGAGCTCGGTGATGTCGCGATAGGTGGCGAGCAGGCGGCCGTCGGCCAGCCGATGCGACGTTATTTCGAGCGTGACCCCGTTGCGGCCG
Organism: Rhodospirillales bacterium; assembly: GCA_009377525.1. Lineage (GTDB taxonomy): Bacteria > Pseudomonadota > Alphaproteobacteria > Reyranellales > Reyranellaceae > Reyranella. Next base: position 39,066 of record WHTW01000009.1, on the reverse strand, counting down.
GTCCGCACGAATGGCGTACCGTCGGCGCGCACGACAATGTCGACACGCCACGCCACCTCGGTCTCGACGTCGGCGACCGGGCCGAAGTCGCCGCGCGTGACCTGGAAGCGGACGATGTCCTGGAGATTGACGGTGGTGGCGATGGTCGGGGCATCGAGATCGAGCAGGCGGCCGAAGGCGGCGTTGTGGAACAGGAGCCCGCCGTCCGGGGCGTAGAGCGCGGCGCCATCGCCCATGTTGTCCAGCACCGAGCGCATGGTGGCGCGCGTGCGCTCCTGCTCGGACTGCGCTTGCGTCAGCCGGCTCTCCTGCTCGACGATGTCGGTGAGGTCGCGATGCACGGTGAGCACGCGGCCGCCGGGCAGCGGCCGGTAGGTCACCTCGACGGTGCGGCCGGTGATGGTGCGCCGCCGCTCGGCCGGCTGGCCCGGCAGGTTGAAGCGCGCGACGCGGCTGGCGATCCAGCCCTCCAGGCCGCCGGGCAGCGTCTCGATCGGGCCGTAGTCGCCGCGCAGCGCGCGATAGCGGATGATGCCCTTGAAGGTCGGCAGGCCCGTCAGCACCTCGTCCGACATGTCGTGCAGGCGCGCCATCGCCTTGTTCTGGTAGACCCAGCGGCCGTCGCCTTCGTAGAGCAGCGCCCCGTCGCTCATGTTGTCGAGCATGGTGCGCATGGTCTCTTCGGCGAAGGCCACGTCGCGGTGCGCATCGTCGAGGCTCTTGGAGAGGTCGTGCGCGGCAAGATCGCGGGCGATCTCCGCGCGCGTGCGCTTGCGCTCGATATGGGCGAACAGGCTGATGATGACGACGAAGCCCAGCATGATCGCCGCCAGCCCGATGGCATGCCGGCTGCCGTCGCCCAGCACCAGCGCGCCCGCCATCGGCAGCACCAGCGAGGCCGCCGACAACGTATAGGTGCGTCCGTCGAGGCCGCGCGAGGGCGTGCCGCCCACGATCAGGCAGAGCGCCAGCGCCCACAGCGTGCGTTCCTCCTCGAACGGCAGAGTGGCGAAGAAGCCGCCCATCAGGCCGTTGGCGAACGAGGTCGGCACAGCGGTGACGGTGTAGAGCCAGCGCCAGCCGGCCAGGCTTACCGCCGCCGGATTGCGCCGGTACACGACCTGGACACGCCACGAGCCCCACACCGACACGACGTAGACCGCCGCCGGCACCAGGAACATCCAGAGCGGCGCCAATCCGGCATAAAGTGCAGCCGCCACGGCGCCGAAGATCGGCAGCGCCAGCACCTTGGGCAGGGTCGGGATTTCGACCAGCCGGTGGGTGACGACCTGCTCGATCCGCTTGGGATCGATGCCGGCAATGTCCAGTTGGGCCATTCAGCCATGCTGGAAGGCCGACGTATCGGCCGTGTGTCGCCGGCCGCGGGCTTTGTATCGTATGTGTCGCCGACCGGAAGCCCGCGACACAGCAGCGATACAAACCGCACCGGGCGGCCTGCACCGAGGATTTGCCCTCGCCCACGGCGCCATCGTCTTCAACAGGCCACCTCTGGCGGTATTTGCACCTGCGCGGCATATGCTAGGTTCCGGGGCAGGGGGACGATTGGACAAGCGTCAGCATATCGCCGTGGTCGAGGACGAAGCGGCTCAACGCCAGCTCCTGCTCGATTATCTCAGCCGCCAGGGCTTCCGCGTCACCGGCTTCGAATCGGGGGCCGGCCTGCGCCGCATGGTCGAGCGCGAGATGCCGGCCCTGGTCCTGCTCGATGTCGGCCTGCCCGGCGAGGACGGCTTCGCCGTCGCCCGCTGGCTGCGCGAGAAGAGTGGCCGGATCTGCATCATCATGGTGACGGCGGCGGGCGACACGGTCGACCGCGTCGTCGGCCTGGAGACCGGCGCCGACGACTACATCCCCAAGCCCTTCGATCCGCGCGAGCTTCTGGCCCGCATCAAGAGCGTGCTACGCCGCGCCCAGGGCACGGCGGTGCCGTCAGCCGGTCCGCGCGTGCGCATGGGCCGGCGTGTGCTCGACCTCGAAAAGCGCGTGCTGGTCGATACCGACGGCAGCGAGGAGACGCTGTCGGCCAGCGAATTCGATCTGCTGAAGGTGTTCGCCGAGAACCCCAACCGGCCGCTGGCGCGCGACTGGCTGCTCGAGACCATCGGCCATCGCGAGATGGAGGTGTTCGACCGGGCGATGGACCTGCGCATCACCCGCATCCGGCGCAAGGTCGAGAAGGACCCCGCGCACCCCGAGGCGATCCGTACGGTGAGGGGCGTGGGCTACATGTTCGTACCGCCCAAGGATTGACAGGTGCCAGGCCGGCCGAGGCCCGTCGTCTTCGGAGCGCGGCCCCCCAGGTCGGCTCATGGCGGCAACGGTGGGTAATGCGGACCTGGAGGTCCGTGCTCCTGACTCCCGCTTTCCCCAGAGACGCGAACGATCCAGGCGAACATAGCTAGAACTTGTGTCAAGAACATTAGTTGGATCAGGGGGTTATTTGCCCTCTTGCCGTCTGGAACAAAATGGGTACATTGACCCGACCCCCGGCGGACTTATCCGCATTGCCGCTCCCGACAGGGGCGTGGGAGAACGAGGAGACAGCCAATGTCCGCAGTTCTGAAAGTGGTCGAAAAAGAAGGCATGGAAAACAAGAACAAGGCGCTGGACGCCGCCCTGGCCCAGATCGAACGGGCCTTCGGCAAGGGCTCCATCATGAAGCTGGGCCAGCGCGAGGCGCTGGAGATCGAAGCGATCTCGACCGGCTCGCTGGGCCTCGACATCGCGCTCGGCATCGGCGGCCTGCCCAAGGGCCGCATCGTCGAGATCTACGGCCCCGAGAGCTCGGGCAAGACGACGCTGGCGCTGCACGTCGTGGCCGAGGGGCAGAAGAAGGGCGGCGCTTGCGCCTTCATCGACGCCGAGCATGCCCTCGACCCGGGCTACGCCAAGAAGCTCGGGGTCGACATCCAGAATCTGCTGATCTCCCAGCCCGACGCCGGCGAGCAGGCGCTGGAGATCGCCGACACGCTGGTGCGCTCGGGCGCCATCGACGTGCTGGTGATCGACTCGGTTGCGGCCCTGGTGCCCAAGGCCGAGCTCGAGGGCGAGATGGGCGATTCGTTGCCCGGCCTGCAGGCCCGCCTGATGAGCCAGGCGCTGCGCAAGCTCACCGCCTCGATCTCCAAGTCCAACACGCTGGTGATCTTCATCAACCAGATCCGCATGAAGATCGGCGTCATGTTCGGCAGCCCCGAGACCACGTCGGGCGGCAATGCGCTGAAGTTCTACGCCTCGGTCCGCCTCGACATCCGCCGCATCGGTGCGCTCAAGGACAAGGACGAGGTCATCGGCAACCACACCCGCGTCAAGGTGGTGAAGAACAAGGTGGCGCCGCCGTTCAAGGTCGTCGAGTTCGACATCATGTACGGCGAGGGCGTGAGCAAGACCGGCGAGCTGATCGACCTCGGCGAGAAGGCCGGCGTGGTCGAGAAGTCGGGCTCATGGTTCTCCTATGACGGCCAGCGCATCGGCCAGGGCCGCGAGAACGCCAAGACTTATCTTCGCGAGCATCCCGAGGCCGCCCAGGCGATCGAGAACAAGGTGCGCGCCAACGCCGGCATCCTCGCCGGTGCGCTGATGGATGGCGGCAAGGAAGACGAAGAAGACGAGGACTGACGCTCCTCGGTCCCGTTGTCATCCCGAGGCCGAAGGCCGAGGGACCTTTAAAGGCCACACGAAAGGTCCCTCGCTCCGCTCGGGATGACAGAGAAGTTTTGCGACCAGGATCCCCTGTCTCCTGTCGCCGGGGCGGTGCTGTACCCCCACGCGCAGCACCGCCCCACTTTATTTGACGCTCAGCCGCTTCAAGAAGCGCTGCACCCACTCCGGCCCCGTCCGTCGCGTTATCTTGCGCGGCCGCGTGCGCGCCCAAGCCATCAACATCGCCAACGGAAACCAGTCATCCTTGTCCTCCTGTAGCCCGCGCGCCGCCATCGATACCTTGGGCACCGCCACCGGCGTCACGCCCTCCTGTTTGGGCCCGGCACACAACTCAGCTGGTGACGTTACGAGATACTCGCGGCAGACCAGCGGCCGCTCGGGATGGATCGAGCAGCTTTCGTCTTCGAGGAAGGGGCAAGGGACGCGAAGCGCGAAGTAGGCGGTCGAGAGCTCGCGGTCGCTGCGCCCTTGACGCTCCTTCAGTCCCGCCGCTTCGATCGCCATCTCCGCCGCGGCGAACCTGGCCGTCAGCGTCTCGCGCCGTTCGGCCGGCATGGTCTCGACGACCTGCAGCAACCGCTCGCCCTCGGTGCGCGACACCGGCACGAGCTGGCGGCAGCACGCGCCGCAGCCCTTGCGGCAGGAGATCGCCTTGCCCATCTCTGCCTTCTCGACGACCGCGTTTACCAACCCTTGCAGGGCGGGCACGATCTCGGCCGCGGGAACCGCCGCGTTGGGTACCGTGATCGGATGGACGATCCGGAGGTCGCCCATCGTGAGGCGTAAAGTTGCGGTGGAATGGGCCGATTCGGCCATTTTCCGGCAGGTTCCCCGTTCTGGACGAAGGCTTGGCCCGCACGCTACAAGCAGCGCATGCAAAGCGTCAGCGACATTCGCCGCACCTTCCTAGAGTACTTCCGCAAAAACGGCCACGAGATCGTGCCGTCGAGCCCGCTCGTGCCGCGCAACGACCCGACGCTGATGTTCGCCAACTCGGGCATGGTGCAGTTCAAGAACGTCTTCACCGGCCTGGAGAAGCGGCCCTACGTGCGCGCCTCGACGGCGCAGAAGTGCGTGCGCGCCGGCGGCAAGCACAACGACCTCGATAATGTCGGCTACACCGCGCGCCATCACACCTTCTTCGAGATGCTGGGCAACTTCTCGTTCGGCGACTACTTCAAGGAGCGCGCGATCGAGCTCGCCTGGAACCTGATCACCAAGGAGTTCGGCCTGCCGGCCGACAAGCTCGTGGTCACCGTGTTCAGCGAGGATGAGGACGCGGCGGGCTACTGGAAGAAGATCGCCGGGCTGCCAGACGGCAAGATCATCCGTATCTCGACCTCGGACAATTTCTGGGCGATGGGCGACACCGGCCCCTGCGGCCCGTGCTCGGAGATCTTCTACGACCACGGCGAGCACGTGCCGGGCGGCCCGCCGGGCAGCGCAACCCAAGACGGCGACCGCTTCATCGAGATCTGGAACCTGGTCTTCATGCAGTTCGAGCAGCAGACGCCGACCACGCGCGTGCCGCTGCCCCGGCCCTCGATCGACACCGGCATGGGCCTGGAGCGCATGGCTGCGGTCCTGCAGGGCACGCACGACAACTACGACATCGATCTCTTCCGCAACCTGATCGATGCGGTGGCGCACGAGACCCGCGTGGACCCGAAGGGGGCGCAGTCGGCCTCGCACAAGGTGATCGCCGACCATCTGCGCACCACGGCCTTCCTGATCGCCGACGGCGTGCTGCCGTCCAACGAGGGCCGCGGCTACGTGCTGCGCCGCATCATGCGCCGCGCCATGCGCCATGCCCATCTGCTCGGCGCGCAGGACCCGATGGTCTACAGGCTGGTGCCGACCTTGGTGCACGAGATGGGCGATGCGTACCCTGAGCTGGTGCGCGCGCAGCCCCTGATCACCGAGACGCTGAAGCTCGAGGAAGGCCGCTTCAAGAAGACGCTGGGCACCGGCCTGAAGCTGCTCGACGACGAGACCAGGAACCTCGGCCGCGGCCACGTGCTGAAGGGCGATGTCGCCTTCAAGCTCTACGACACCTTCGGCTTCCCGCTCGACCTGACGCAGGACGTGCTGCGCGCGCGCGACATCAAGGTCGATGTCGAGGGCTTCGAGAAGGCGATGGACGAGCAGCGTGCCAAGGCGCGTGCGGCGTGGTCCGGCTCCGGCGAGATGGCCGACCAGGCGGTGTGGTTCGACGTGCGCCAGAAGGCGGGCGCAACCGAATTCCTGGGCTACGACGCCGAGCGCGCCGAGGGCCAGATCAAATCGATCGTGGTCGACGGCCGCGAAGTGCCGGCACTGCTTGCCGGCCAGACCGGCTGGATCGTCGTCAACCAGACGCCGTTCTATGCCGAGTCGGGCGGCCAGCTCGGCGATACCGGAAAGTTCGTCGGCTCGGGCGGCGAGGCCGCGATCGCCGACGTCCAGAAGCGCGCGGGCGACCTGCACGCCCATCATGCGACGATCACCAAGGGCGAGCTCAAGGTCGGCGACGACGTCACCATGACCATCGACCCGGTGCGCCGTGCGCAGTTGCGCGCCCACCATTCGGCGACCCACCTGTTGCACGAGGCGCTGCGCCGCCATCTCGGCGAGCACGTCACGCAGAAGGGCTCGCTGGTGGCGCCCGACCGGCTGCGCTTCGACATCAGCCACACCAAGGCGATCTCGCTGGCAGAGCTGCGCAAGATCGAGGACGAGGTCAACGAGCGCATCCGCAAGAACTCGTCGGTCGACACGCGCCTGATGACGCCCGAGGAGGCGATCGCGGCCGGCGCCATGGCGCTGTTCGGCGAGAAGTACGGCGATGAAGTGCGCGTGCTGTCGATGGGCGGCGAGGACGGCCAGAAGTATTCGGTCGAATTGTGCGGCGGCACCCACGCACTGCGCACCGGCGACATCGGCCTGTTCCGCATCATCGGCGAGGGCGCGGTCTCGGCGGGCGTGCGCCGCATCGAGGCGGTCGCCGGCGCGGCGGCCGAGGAGCATGTGCGCCACCAGGCCCAGCTTCTGGCCGATGCGGCGGCGGTCCTGAAAGTGCGGCCGGAGGATCTGCCGGTCCGCCTGCAGGCGCTGGTCGACGGCCAGCGCAAGATCGAGCGCGAGCTGTCGGACGCGCGCAAGGCGCTGGCGCTGGCCGGCGGCGGCGGTGCGGCTCAATCGGCCGACGAGATACGCGATGTCGGCGGCGTCAAGCTGATCGGCCGTGTGCTGAACGGCGTGCCGGGCAAGGACCTCAAGGGCATGGCCGACGAGTTCAAGAAGAAGCTGGGCTCGGGTGTGGTCGCGCTGATCGGCGTCGAGGACGGCAAGGCTTCGGCCGTGGTCGGTGTCACCGACGACCTGTCGAAGCGCCTGAGCGCCGTCGAGCTGGTGAAGGCCGGCGTGGCTGCCTTGGGCGGCAAGGGCGGCGGCGGCCGGCCCGACATGGCGCAGGGCGGCGGCCCCGATGCGGCCAAGGCGCCCGAGGCGCTGAAGGCGATCGAGGCGGCGTTGGCGGGTGCGAAGTGAGAAGGGCTGTCGTGCTCCTGGCCGTCGCGCTCGCGGCGTCGGCGTGCGCGCCGAAGAACTTCTCCATGGAAGGCAAGGACGCCGAGCAGATGAGCAAGGACGAGGGGCAGTGCCGCGCCCAGGTCCGCCAGCGGGCCCAGCAGGAGCGCAACATCGAGGACCAGCGGCGCTCGACGTTCGACGGCGAACGCGAACGCTTCGGCCAGCAGGACCTCTACCGGACCATGGACAACCAGGGCTACAAGAACAACATCGACCGCATGACGGCGCGCTGCATGGAAGCGCGTGGCTGGGCGCCCAAGAACCAGAGCTCGGTCAGCGCCTGGTGGAACCGGGTCTCGACGTTCAGTACGAAGTAGTCATGTTCGGACCGCGGGCGTCCCGCCCGCTCATGATGGGAGCGCGGGCCTCTGGCCCGCAATCATGATCATGAGCGGGCCGGAGGCCCGGCCTCCCATTAGAACGACCGTTTCACGAACAACACCATCCGCGCAAAAAACTCGACGATCACGCCCAGCAGCACCAGCACGAAGGCGTTCACCGGCATGGCGTAGTTGTGGCTGGGCAGGGCAGCCATCGCCTGGGCGAGGAACAGGCCGGCGAAGGCCACCGCCACGCCTTCGATCACCAGCCCCTGCCTGAAGTTCAGCCGCTGCCAGGCGCCGAATGCCGTCGCTGCCAGGAGATGGACCAGCGCGATCGCCAGCACCATGCCGAACGGCGGTCCAGGATAGAGCGTCGGCGTGCCGAGCAGCATCCACGCCTTCTCGAGGTAGATGCGGACGACCTCGACCGGGTCCTCGACCCAGCGTGCGAGATAGAGCTGCCACATCAGGCGGAAGTATTCCGGCGAGCACCAGACGATGCCGGCCTTGTCCGCGATCTCCTCGCCGTAGTCGTCGTCGTAGCGGATGCCCCATTTGTTCTCGACGAAGCCGAGGCCGAGATAGAGCGTGTGTGACAGGCCGTGCGTGGCCAGCCGCTCGGCCTTCTGCATGTCGAAGGCGGCATCGCGCGCCATCACCACCCATCGGGGCGTGGTGAAGGCGAGCACGGCGAGCACGCCGACCAGCAGCACCGGGGCGGGGCGGAACCGGCGCACTAGGAGGACGATCGCCACCGCGGCGGTGGCCATCAGCCCCATCATGCCGATCGACTCGCGCATCAGTGTCGCCAGCGCCAGGAAGACGATGCCTGCGGCGATCCACAGATTGGCCGCGCGCCGCGACAGCAGGCCGATCTCACGCGCCGCCAGCGCCATCGGCAGCACGGCGGCCAGGCTCACCAGGCCGACATAGGCCCAGTGCGGCGAGGTGCCCATCCAGCCGAGATATTCGATCGGCCCCTTCCACAGCAGGACGATCGAGGCGATGTAGGCGCGCAGCGCGAACAGCAGGCCCGCCAGCGTCAGCAGCCCGATCGTGTCGGTGAGTGTGTTGAGGCGCGCCACGTCGATCAGGTCAGCGTGGCGGCGTGTTGCGACCGACCACAGGGCGAGGATCAGCGCATGGCCCGGATCGTCGGCGATGGCGCGCTCCGACATCGGCACCAGCTTTCCTTGTTCGCAGACGGCGAGCCAGACGCCGCGCTCGAGCGCACAGTCGGCGGCGGCCAGCCACACGTTGGTGGCCTTCCAGTCCGACGGCATGAGGTCGGCGTAGTGGCCGTAGCGCTCGGAGGCAGTATAGGTGCGCTGGAACTGGCCCCAGACGAGCAACGCCGCGAACAGGAAAAAGACCAGTCCCCTCAATGTTCCCCCTGCGCTCACGACGCTGTCATTTACCCGGCCTTGACCCGCGCGCGCAACGCGGCGCACCCTCGCAGGCGCCGCGATCAGGGTGTTTCATGCGTGCCGTCGTTGCCTTTGCGCTGTCAGTGGTGCTGCCCGTGCTGGCCGGCGCCTGCGGTCAGACGACCCAGGAATTCGACATGAGGCTGCGCGAGATGGCCGGCAGCCACGAGCGCGCCTTGTTGGGTGGCATGGGCCGCATCCCCGACAACACCTACCAGCTCGACGACGACACCAAGATCCTGCAATGGCGCTGGGACACCTCCTACATCACGGGCGGCTGGGCGCCGACCTACCAGCGCGTCGGCTGGGGACTGTGGATGCCGATCGGCGGCTTTCCGCCGACCCTGGTGCGCCAGGGCTGCATCGTCGAATGGACGGTCACCAAGGGCGCCACCCAGTCCTATCGCTGGCAGGGCAGCGGCTGCACCACGGTGACCATCCACGCCACGCCGGCGCCGGGTTGATCGGCGACCAAGCCGATTGAAGGACGCGTATCCCGCGGCCTATCGTGGCGCGACAGCAAGCGGGGGGCCGCGGTGACCGTTGATCTCAGGGCAAACATCGACCCGAGCTACTACCGGCTGCTCACCGGCCAGGAGCGCGGCAAGCTGGCCGAGACGTTCAAGGCCCGGCGGCCCTCGGTCGAAGAGCGCCTGGCGGCCGGCAAGGCGTTGCGCGTGAAGGTGCCGCGCTCGGCCCATGCGGCTTACGACACGACAAGCGCGCCGACCGCGTCGATCCGATCGACATCCTCGAGAAGCAGAACGCCGGGCGGATCCAGAAGCTGGTTCCCGTGCGCTATGCCCGCATGCTGGACTCGCCCTTCGCCTTCCTGCGCGGGTCGGCGGCGGTGATGGCGGGGGACCTGTCGCGCACGCCGATCACCGGCCTGGCCGTGGCGGCCTGCGGCGACATGCACGTCTCCAATTTCGGCGTCGATGCCTCGGCCGAGCGCAACCTGGTCTTCGCCATCAACGACTTCGACGAGGTCAATCCCGGTCCGTGGGAGTGGGACGTCAAGCGCCTGTCGGCCAGCGCCTCCGTCGCCGCACGCTTCATGGGCGGCGACAAGGCGGATGCCGAGGCGGCGGCGCGCGCCTGCGTGCAAAGCTATCGCAAGCGCATGCGGCGCTACGCCGAGATGGGCCACCTCGAAGTCTGGTACGACACCATCGACGAGTGCGAGATGCTCGACCCGCTGTCGCCGCGCGTGCGTCGCAACACCGAGCGCGCCATCGCCAAGGCACCTATCCGCTCGCTCGACAAGCTCACCGAGCAGGTCAATGGCGAGCCGCGCATCGTCGAGGACGTCCCGCTGATCGTGCGCGAGACCCACACCGAGCGCGGCACGCCGGTGCGCGATGCCCTGAACGAGATGCTCGGAGCTTACATCGACTCTCTGTCGCTCGACCGCCGGCGCCTGCTAGCGCGCTATCGTCTGGTCGACGCGGCGCGCAAGGTCGTCGGCGTCGGCAGCGTCGGCACGGCCTGTTGGGTCCTGCTGCTGCAGGGCGTCGACGAGGACGATCCGCTGTTCCTCCAGGTCAAGCAGGCCACGGGGTCGGTCCTGGCGCCCTATGTCGCCTTGCCCATGGCGTCGACCAACCACGGGCAGCGCATCGTCGTGGGCCAGCGCGCGACCCAGGGCTCACCCGACATTTCCTGGGTTGGGGCGAGGCGGAGGGCCGGCGATGATCGCGGGCTACTGCGGCACCTCGGCCGTGCTCGACGACGCCGTCGCCAAGTTCGCGCTGGCTTACGCCAAGCAGACCGAGCAGGACCACGCGGCGCTCGACAAGGCGCGCCGCGCCGGCCGCATCAAGGTGGCGGCCGGAAGCGTGGTCTAGGCTCTGGTGGGAGCGCGCCACCCTGCCTTCGCCGAAGCGAAGCCGCTTCGGCTTCGCGCAGGCAGGCCCGTGGCGCGTCTTGTTTTCTGGAGCGCGGGCCTCTGGCCCGCATCATGATCATGAGCGGGCCGGAGGCCCGCGCTCCAAAGACGCGCGCTCCCAGCGAAGATGCAGCCTCGCCGTGCCTCGCGCGTTGAATCGCGTGGAGGGACACCTGATGCGACGCCTGAGCTTGCCGCTATCCGTGCTGCTTCTGGTCGGCGCCTGCGCCGGCAGCCCGTCGGCGCCACGGCAAGCCGATCAGCAGGCCAAGCGCTTCGATCAGCCGCCGCCCGACAGGGGCGCGCTTTATGTCTATCGCTCCGGCCTCATGGGCATGATGCGGCCGCTCGACATCAGCCTGGCGGGCGGCGCCTCGGCCCAGCTCGGCTACAACACCTTCATCCGCGTCGAAGGGCCGCCTAGCCAGATCGATATCGTCTGCAAGGTCGCCGACAACACCACCAACGGCCAGGTCCAGATCCAGGGCGGCCAGACGCGCTACGTCGAGGTGTTGATGAATGCCTGGGGGTGGTCGCCGAACTGCGAGGTCGCCGAAGTGCCACCCGACCAGGGGCAGGTGGCCGTGCGTTCCGCCCGGCGTGTCGAGCCGCAGTAACCAGCCTGCAGTGCAATAATTGCACAAGGCCGAGAAGCGCAAACTTGTCTCCAGCTAAACTGCAATGATGCAATAATCCATCGACGCTGAACTAATATAATACTTTAGGTACCATCTATTAGAGCTTGAGAAAGCTGATATAAGACGAAAAGCACACTCTTCCCGGCAAGGAGTTTTTCGCTCTATCCCATTGGTTCGAAAGAGAAAAATTTGCCTTGCGAGTGGCTTTCAGGTAAATTATTCAGCATTATTGAACAAATTTTATACGTGAATTTTTTTGGGGTTGGGGGATGTTCACAACTTGGAAGTTGGGGACGGTCGGGGTCGTCCTCGCGACCGGTATATTTTCCGCGCAAGCGCCGAACCGGTTGGCCACCGAAGGTGAATGGTTCGTCGAGTGCACCGTCGATCGCCTCTCGAACAAGCGCGACTGCGAGGTGGCCGTCGAGGTGAAGAGCACCAATCCGGCCTACCATCTGGGTTTCATCTACCGCGTCGGCAGCGGCATGTTCCTGGCCGTCGGCCTGCCGGCGCCCTCGCGCATCGTCGCCCGCGTCGACCATGGCGAGGCCTACGAGCTCGGCATGTGCACCGGCCAGGCCTGCCTGCTGCGTGGCCGCCTCGCCGGCCAGCTGCGCGAACGCATGCACCAGGGCGAGATCCTGCGCCTGGAGTTCCGCGGCTCCGACCGCGTCGGCGGCGTCGCCGAGGTGAGCCTGACCGGCTTCAACAAGTTGCATATCGAGGCGCTCGATCGGCTGGCCCGTTGAGGCCAAGTCGGGCGGTTGCCTGCTTACATGAACGTGCCTTCGGGGTCGCCGTTGAACAGGATGCGGCCGGCCGTCTCGAAATGCGCCTCGCGCGCCTGGATCTGCTGCGACAACGTATGGATGTCGCGGAAGCGGCGCTCGAACGGCGTGTCGAGGAAGATCGCCGAGGTGCCGGCGGCCTTGTAGACCCAGTCCGCCGTCTTCTCGGCTTGGTGGATGGCCTGCGTGCAGGCAAGCCGCACGCGGGCGCGGTCGGTCGTGCCGATCGGCTCGATCTCGTCGGCGCGGCCGTGCACATCGCGCAGGATCTCGACCAGCCAGGCGCGCGCCGAGCCGATATCGGCCTCGCGGCGCGCGACGTCGGACTGAACGCCGGGATTGTCGGCCAGCCGCGAGAGATAGCGCGGCGTCTTGGTGGCGGCGAGCTCTATGAAGGCATCGAGCATGGCGCGTGCGATACCGAGCGCCACCGCCGCCACGCCACAGGCATAGAGGCCCTGCATGGTGAAGGCATAGAGCGGGCCCCTGTCGCGGCGCAGCGTCGGATCCTCGCGTGTGCCGGAAAAGGCCTCGGGCACGAAGACGTCGGTGCAGGAATAGCCCTCCGACGCCGTGCCGCGCATGCCGAGCGTGTGCCAGTCGTGGATCGGCGTCGTCTCGGCCTTGGGCATCAGCACCGTGCGCACCGTCGGCCGGCCGAAGCGGTTGCGGCGCAGCGCGCCATCGGCCTGCACGACGTTGCCGTGGGCGCCGATCCAGGTGGCCTGGCGATAGCCGGAGGAGAAATGCCATTCGCCGGTGACGCGATAGCCGCCGGGCGCGGCGGCGAGCTTGTGCTGGTTGGGCGGTCCCCACGAGATCAGGCCGCGCGGATCGCCGTAGATCGTGCGCGCCGCCTCGAACGGGATGAAAGGCGCGATCAGGGCCGAGCTGTTGGCCACGAACATGTTCCAGCCCAACGAGCCGTCGTGCCGGGCGACCTCCTCGATCGCCGCGACATAGACCCACGGCTCGACCTCCTCGCCGCCCAGCGAACGCGGCAGCAGCAGGCGGAACAGCCGCGACTCGTGCAGCGCACTGATCAGCGGTTCGGGAAAGTCCTGCCTGGCCTCGATCTCGTCGGCGACGGCCGTGATCGCCGAGCCGAGCGCGCGGGCGCGGGCGACAGGGTCGGGCTGACGGGTCGAGAGGCCGACATCGTTCATGAGAAGGGCGATTGGGCGCGCCACGACGACGGATTGTCAATGGAGGTCGCCTCGCGGTGCGAGCAGACGGCTGACACCCCGTTTCTTTTGGCCACTCCTATTTTGGCTGCCGCATTTCGGCCGAGCAACGGCCGCGCAACGTTGCGGCGCGCCGATGGTTGATCTCAGCTACCCAACCCTCGCTGGCCCGGGCCCTGACGTCAGGTTCGGCCGGCGGCAGCGCATCCGGCGGCGCGGGCGTCAGCGGCTCGCACGGCCCGACCAGCGGCGGCATCTCGGGCGGCATCAGCTGCGGCGGTTCCGTCGTCACGCCGCCGGCGTCGACCGGCGTCGGCGTCAATAGAGGCGCCAGCGGCGGCGGCAGCATCCCGCAGCCGGGCCGTTGATCCGGGACCATTGAGAGAGGGGGCGGCCTGATGGGATGGCGATGGCCCCTTACCATCACATGTCGGTGCGTAGTCGACCGCCTGGACGCGGAGTTCAATGGGCGCCAGCGCCGCCGGAAGCCGTCAGCTTGATGATGCCGGGGCGGACGTCGGCACTTTCATCGACACGACCGTTGGCAAGCTGCCGATGCTCGAGGCCGAGCGCGCCACCATCGCCGTAGCGCCGAGCCCAAAAGCGATGGTGGTCGCGACTCTTCCTGTTGGGCGCCGCGGGTCACTCCGCTGCGATCTTCGCCGCCTCCGGATTGTGCCACTGCTGCAATAGCGTGGCTTGTGTCCGCCTGGCTTTCGCCAGATGGGCGTCCTTGATGTGGCCGTAGCCTTTGATGTCATCAGGCACCGAGGCCAGCCTGACGGCGAGGTCATGGTTCGACGCGGAGAGGCCGGCTAAAAGCTCGCCGACCAGCGTTTCGTACTCGCCGATCAGGGCCCGCTCTAGCTTGCGCTCGGCGGTGTAGCCGAACGGATCGAAGGCCGTACCGCGCAGGAATTTGAACCTTGCCAGCAATTTGAAGGCCGGCAGCATCCATGAGCCGAACTCCTGCTTCAGCAGATGGCCGGTCTTGGGATCGCGGCGGGCGAACAGCGGCGGGGCGAGATGGAATCGTAGCCTATAGCCGCCCTCGAACTGCCGCTCGAGCGCGGCCTGGAAGGCGGTGTCGGCGTAGAGCCGCGCCACCTCGTACTCGTCCTTGTAGGCGAGCAGCTTGGCGTAGTTGCGGGCGACGGCTTCGGCGAGCCCGCTCTTGCCGGTCTTCTGCTCGGCCGCGCGCACCTTGTCGACGAGAGCCTTGTAGCGCTCGGCGAGAGCTGCGTTCTGGTAGCCAGTCAGATGCCCGGTGCGCGACGCCACGATCTCGTCGACGGTGCGCGAGATGCGGAACGGCACGACGTTCTCGGCCGGCGCCAGAAGCGTCTCGACGGCGGCGCGGTCGTGGGCGGCGCGGCGGCCCCAGCGGAAGGCCGCGGTGTTCATCGCCACGGCGGCGCCGTTCAGCTCGATGGCCTTCTCCAGCGACTCATGGCCGATCGGGATCAGGCCCTTCTGATAGGCGTATCCCAGCATGAACATGTTGGTGGCGATGGAATCGCCCAAAAGCGCCGTGGCGATCTCGGTCGCCTCGACGAAGTCGCAGGCCTCGGCGCCCGCCGCCGCCTCGACCGAGAGCCGGAGCGTATGGGCCGGGAAGGCGAGGTCGGGCCGGCGGGTGAAGTCGCCGGTGATGGTCTGGTGCGTGTTGACGATGGCGTGCGAGGCGGCGGGCTCGAGGCGGGCCAGCGCATCGGCACTGGCGCTCACCACCAGGTCGCAACCCAGCAGCAGGTCGGCGCCGCCCGCGCCCAGGCGCACCGCGTGCAATGCCTCGGGCGAGGCGCCGATGCGGACGTGGCTGATCACCGCGCCGCCCTTTTGCGCCATGCCGAGCTGGTCGAGCACGGTGACGCCCTTGCCCTCGATGTGCGCGGCCGTGCCCATGATGGCGCCGATGGTGACGACGCCCGTGCCGCCGATGCCGGTGATCAGCACGCCGTAGGGCTTGTCGGCCACCATCGGCAGGACGGGAGCGGCCGGCAAAGGCGGCTCGGTCGTGGCGACAGCCGACTTCTTGTCGGCCTTGCCCTTCCTGACACCGCCGCCTTCGACCGTGACGAAGCTCGGGCAGAAGCCGTTCAGGCAGGAGAAATCCTTGTTGCAGGACGACTGGTCGATGGCGCGCTTGGGTCCGAACTCGGTCTCGACCGGCGTGACGCTGAGGCAATTGGATTGCACCGAGCAGTCGCCGCAGCCCTCGCACACCGCCTGATTGATGAACACGCGCTTGGCCGGGTCAGGGAAGGTGCCGCGCTTGCGGCGGCGGCGCTTCTCGGCGGCGCAGGTCTGGTCGTAGATCAGGACCGACACACCCTTCCACTCGCGCAAGCTCCTCTGCACGTCGTCGAGCGCGCTGCGGTGATGGAAGGTGACGCCGGGCGCCCATTCGGTGCCGGCCGGGTATTTGTCCGGATCGTCGCTGACGAGTGCGATGCGTCCTACGCCCTCGGCATGGACCTGCTGGCTGATCGTCCACGGCCGAACGTTGCCGTCGTGCGGCTGGCCGCCGGTCATGGCGACTGCGTCGTTGTAGAGGATCTTGTAGGTGATGGTGGTGTTGGTCGCGACGGCGTGGCGGATCGCGAGGTAGCCCGAATGGAAATAAGTGCCGTCGCCCAGGTTCTGGAAGACGTGCGGCATGTCGCTGAAATGGCTGGCGCCGACCCACGGCGCGCCCTCGGCGCCCATGTGGGTGAAGGTCTTGGTGTTGCGGTCCATGTTGATGGCGAGCGTGTGACAGCCGATGCCGGCCATCGCCATCGAGCCTTCGGGCACCTTGGTCGAGGAGTTGTGCGGGCAGCCGGAGCAGAAGTAGGGCACGCGCGCCATGCCCGATTCGTTGCGCACCTGCCGGCCGGCGCGGCGCTGCAGGCTCTCGAAGCGCTGCCTGGTATGGGCACTCAGGCCGTCGAGGCCGAAGCGCGCGACCAGGACCGAGGCGATCTCGAAGGGCGTGAGCTCGCCGTCGATCTTCAGGAGCTTCTGGCCGCGCTCGTCGGTCTTGCCGACGACGACGGGCCGGCGGTCGGCCGGTGCGTTGAACAGCGCGTCCTTGAGCTGCTGCTCGATGATCGGCCGCTTCTCCTCGACCACCAGGATCTCGCGCTTGCCCTGGGCGAAGGCCGTCACGCCCTCGGTCTCGAGCGGCCACACCATGGCCACTTTGTAGACGGCGAGCCCCAGCCGCTCGGCCTCGGCGTCGTCGATGCCGAGCTCGTCCAGCGCCTGGCGCACGTCGAGATAGGACTTGCCGACGGTGACGATGCCGAAGCGCGCGTCGGGCCGGCCCATCATCAGCCGGTCGAGCTTGTTGGCGCGCCAGTAGGCCAGCGCCGCCGGATGCTTGATGGTGAGCGTGCGGCGCTCCTGGCCCAACCAGTCGTCGGGCCAGCGGATATGCACGCCGTCGGGCGGCAGGGCGAAGTCGGGCGTCTGGATCTCGATGCGGTGCGGGTCGATGTAGACCGAGGCCGAGGAATCGACCGTCTCGCTCAGCACCTTGAAGGCAACCCACAGGCCCGAGTAACGGGACAGAGCGAAGGCGTGCAGGCCGAGGTCGAGATATTCCTGGACGCTGGCAGCATGGAGGATCGGGATGGCCGCCGCGATCAGGGCAGGCTCGCTCTGGTGCGCCGTGGTCGACGACTTGGCCATGTGGTCGTCGCCCGCGAGCGCCACGATGCCGCCATGCCTGGCCGTGCCGGCATAGTTGGCGTGCTTCAGCACGTCGCCCGAGCGGTCGACGCCCGGGCCCTTGCCGTACCACATGCCGAACACGCCGTCGTAGCGCGCGCCGGGATAGAGATGGATCTGCTGGGTGCCCCACAGCGCCGTGGCGGCGAGGTCCTCGTTGACGCCCGGCTGGAATTCGATGTGGTTGTTCTTGATGAAGCGCTTGGCCTGCCACAGCGCCTGGTCGAAGCCGCCCAAGGGCGAGCCGCGATAGCCCGAGATGTAGCCTGCGGTGTTGAGTCCGGCCGCGAGGTCGCGCTGGCGCTGCATCATCGGCAGGCGCACCAGCGCCTGCGTGCCGGTCAGGTAGACCCTTCCGCTTTCCAGTACGTATTTGTCGTCCAGGGTCACCGCGACGGGCAAGGCAACCTCCCTGACACCTTATCTGTCCCACTCATATTCCTCTCCCCCGCTAGGGCCCGCTAGGGGGAGAGGCTAGGTGAGGGGGCATCGAAGACGTGCGCAACCCCCTCACCCAACCTCTCCCCCTAGCGGGGAGAGGAGCCTGACACTCCTTCAGGCACGGTAGCGACAGAATCTTGCGGCTTGCAATCGGGAACGAGCAGTCTGCCACAAAAGGATGCTTTTCAATGGCTAACCGGGTTCCGCCAACCGCGGCGTTTCAAGGTTTCGGCCGGGAATGAAACGTTGTAAGCGTGCGCCCGCCGCTCCTCCCATTCATTCTGCAACGCATTTCCAGTACGCAGATCATTATGTCCGTTCTCGTCACCGGCGCCGCGGGTTTCATCGGCAGCCACGTCACCCGCGCCCTGCTGGCGCGCGGCGAGACGGTCGTCGGCATCGACAATTTCAGCGAATACTACGATCCGGTCCTGAAGTTCGCCCGGCTGAAGCCGTTGCGCGAGGACAAGGGCTTCACCTTCCTCGAGGTCGACATTTCCGGCCGCGAGGCCATGCTGGCGCTGGCGGACAGGCATGGCGACATCGACCGCATCGTCCACCTGGCGGCCCAGCCCGGCGTGCGCCATTCGCTGGTCGACCCCTATGTCTATGTGCAGACCAACGTCATGGGCCATCTGGTCATGCTCGAGCTGGCGAGGCGGCTCGGTGACCTGAAGCACTTCGTCTATGCCTCGTCCTCGTCGGTCTATGGCGGCAATCGCAAGCTGCCTTTCGCCACGGAGGACCGCGTCGACCGCCCGGTGTCGCTCTATGCTGCCACCAAGCGGGCGGACGAGCTGATGACCGAGTCCTACGTTCACGTTCATGGGCTGAAGGCGACTGGCCTACGCTACTTCACAGTCTACGGTCCGTGGGGCCGTCCCGACATGTCGCCGTACATCTTTGCCAGGGCGATCCACGAGGGCCGCACCATCGAGCTCTACCATCTAGGCTTCGTGAAGCGCGACTACACCTACATCGACGATATCGTGGCCGGCACCATCGCGGTGCTCGACAAGCCGCCCGACGCGCCGAGCCACCGACTCTACAATCTCGGCGCAGCGGACAGCGAGGATCTCGTCCACGTCATCAAGCTGTTCGAGAAGGCGCTGGGCCGCGAGGCCAAGGTCGAGCTCAAGCCCGGCGACCCCTTCGACATGCAGGAAACTGCCGCCGACATCTCCGATACCACCCGCGATTTCGGCTGGACCCCCAAGGTCCCGGTGGAAGAGGGCATCCCGAAATTCGTAGAATGGTTCAAGAGTTACTATCGGCTATAGCAGTGCAACGCGATCACCTTCGTCGAGTCGTCTTCCTCCTCTCCCCTAGCGGGGGAGAGGAACATGAGAGGTAGTCGTGGCAACCACCACACCTCTACTGATCCTCAAGGACCTGCGCCGCGCCTTTTACGGCCTCGACGTGCTGCGCGGTGTCGATCTCGCCGTCGCGCCGGGCGGCATCACCGGCCTGATCGGGCCCAACGGCGCGGGCAAGACCACCTTGTTCAACGTCGTCTCGGGACTGGTGCCGCCTGATGCCGGTTCCATCCGCTTCGACGGCGAAGAGGTCGCCGGCTGGGCGCCCGACGCCATCAGCCGGCGCGGGCTGGTGCGCACATTCCAGGTGGCGCGCGGCTTTCCCAGGCTCTCGGTGTTCCAGCATCTCATGGTCTACGGCCGCGACCAGCCGGGCGAGAGCCTGTGGCAGGTGATCGTCGGCACCAAGGCGGCACGCGAGCGCGAGGCCGCGCTGGCCGAGCGGGCCTGGGAGACGGCGCGCTTCCTGAAGCTCGATCATCTGATCGACAATCAGGCGACGGCCCTGTCGGGCGGCCAGAAGAAGCTCCTGGAGATCGGCCGCGCCCTGATGGCCGAGCCGCGGCTGGTGCTGCTCGACGAGCCGACGGCCGGCGTCAACCCGACCCTGCAGAACGAGATCGGCGAGCGGCTGCTGGAACTGCCCCGGCGCGGCATCACCGTGCTGCTGATCGAGCACGACATGGGCTTCATCGCCCGGCTGTGTAATCCGGTGATCGTCATGGCCGAGGGCCAGGTGCTGACCCAGGGCACGTTCGACGAAGTCCGCAACGACCATCGGGTGCGCGAGGCCTATCTCGGACGGCGGGCAGCATGAGCCTGTTGCAGATCGCTGGCCTGCGCGGCGGCTACGCCGCTGCCGACGAGATCGTCAAGGGCGCCGATCTCCGCGTCGACGCCGGCGAGATCGTCGCCCTGATCGGCCCCAACGGCGCCGGCAAGTCGACCCTGCTGAAACTGATCGCCGGTCTGCTGCGGCCGAGCGGCGGCAGCGTGCGCTTCAAGGAGCACGAGATCGCGGGCCTCGGCGCCCCGGTGATCAGCCGGCGAGGCCTGTCCTTCGTGCCGCAGGAGCGCAACGTGTTCGGCACCATGAGCGTGGCCGAGAACCTGGAGATGGGCGGCTTCATCGACGGCGCGCACGCCAGGAAGCGCATGGCCGAGCTCTACGAGCGCTTCCCCATGCTGGGCGAGAAGCGCCGCGCGGCGGCCCGCACCTTGAGCGGCGGCCAGCGCCAGATCCTGGCCATGGCGATCGCGCTCATGAACGCGCCCGACATGCTGCTGCTCGACGAACCGACGGCGGGCTTGAGTCCACGGGCCGCCGAGGAGCTGTTCGGCACCATTCTTGCCCTGAACAAGACGGGCGTGGCCATCCTGATGGTCGAGCAGAACGCACTGGAGGCCTTGTCGGTGTCGGCACGCGCCTATGTGCTGGTGCAGGGCCGGCCGGAGCACGAAGGCAGGGCTGCCGACCTGGCGGACGATCCGACGGTCCGCGATCTCTTTCTCGGTGGCAAGGCAGGGCCTATGGTTGATGCTCATATTCCTCTCCCCCGCTAGGGGGGAGAGGTTAGGTGAGGGGGCTCTTCGAAAGCTCGTGCAACCCCCTCACCCAACCTCTCCCCCTATCGGGGGAGAGGAGCTTCAGAGGGATCGAACAAGGGAACGGGAGACTTCACATGACCAAAATCCGCATCGGCCGCCGCGCCGCGCTGGCTGGCGGCGTTGCTGCGCTGGCGAACCCTGCTGTGGTGCGCGCGCAAGGTTCTGGAGGGACGGCCAATCCCATCAAGCTCGCGACTCTGACGCCTCTCACTGGCGCCGGCGGCCCCTACGGGCCGGTGATGGCCAAGGCGGCCGCTTCGGTGGTCGAGGAGGTCAACAAGGCGGGCGGCGTTCTGGGCCGGCGCATCGTGCTGGTGAGCGAGGACGACCAGACCAATCCCGAGGCCGCGGTCCGCGCCGCGCGCAAGCTGATCGACGTCGACAAGGTCTCGGCGATCATGGGCACCTGGGCCTCGTCGGTGACGACGGCGGTGGCGCCGCTGTGCTGGGAGAGCAAGACCTTCCTCTGTACGGTGTCGGGCGCGGATTCGATCACGCTGCTGCCGCATCAGGGCTTCCTGATCCGCACCCAGCCCAATTCCAGGCTGCAGGTCACGCGGGTCGGCGAGTTCATCCTGTCGTTGGGGGCCAAGAAGGCCTTCACCATGATCCCGCAGACGCCGTTCACGCAGTCGACCTTCGACACCCTGAACCAGGTCCTGCCCAAGGGTGGCTGCACCCATCAGAGCCTGATCTACGACGACAAGAAGACGACCTACCGCACCGAGGTCGACCAGGCGCTGCGCACCAGCCCTGACGTGATCCTGGCCAACGGCTACACGCCCGACACGGTGGTGCTCTTGAAGGACCTCTATCGCGCGGGCTTCAAGGGCAAGATCCTGGGCTTCGCCTATTCCATCAACCAGAAGCTGGTCGATCAGGTCGGCCAGCCCGAGGTGGTCGAGGGCGTCTACACCTTCGCACCGTCGCCGGCCGAGGGCAGTGGGGCCTACGAGAAGGTCAAGGCCGCCACCGGTTCGGCCAATCCCGATCCCTACACCTGCCAGGTCTACGACCATGCCAGCCTGGTGCTGATGGCGATGGCGTCGGCCAAGGCAGCGACCGGCGAGGCGATCAAGGAGAACATTCGGAAGGCCACGGTCAGCGGCGGCAAGGTCGTCGACAATGCCGTCGACGGCATCAAGGAGATCATGGCCGGCGGCAAGGTCGACTATGCCGGCGCGTCGGGTCCGTGCGACTTCGATGAGAAGGGCGACATCCTCGACTGCAAGTTCCGCTACGACCAGATCAAGGCCGGCAAGTTCACGCTGGTGAAGATTGCTTAGTTGGGCGCGCGCCATTTCTCTTCCGGACCGCCGGCTTCCAGCCGGCTCATGAATATGATGCCGGCTGGAAGCCGGCGGTCCGGAAGACCATGATCATCCTCCAAGCCCTCGTTAACGGCATCGTGTCGGGCACGCTTCTCGCCGTGCCCGCCATCGGCTTCACGGCGATGTTCGCCGTGTTGCGCTTCCCCAACTTCTCGGTGTCGGGTGTGGCGACGCTCGGCGCCTTCGCGGGCTATCTCGCCTATGGCGCCGGCCTGCAGATGGCGGGCTCGCTTGCCATCGCCTTCGCCGTGGCGGGCGTGGCCGGCCTCGCCTTCGACAAGGTGGCGCACCTGCCGCTGATCAAGCAGGGCGCGTTGCCGGCCGCCATCGCCTCGATCGCCACTGGGCTGATCCTGGAGAACGTCGTGCGGCTGGGCTTCGGCAACGAGCCGCGCGGCTACGACCGGCCGATCGCGCGCGACGTCTTCCTGGGCGAGATCCGCGTCAGCCCCCAGCAGCTCGAGACCATGGGCCTGGCGTTGCTGCTGATGCTGCTGGTGTTCGCCGCGCTCGCCTTCACGCGCATCGGCAAGGCCATGCGCGCCTCGGCCGACAATCCCGAGCTGGCGGCGCTCAAGGGCATCCGGCCCGAGCGCATCGCCACGCTGGCAAGCTTCGTCGGCATGGGGCTGGTCGGCGTCGGCGGCATGCTGCTGGGACTCGACAGCTCGATCGACCCGCTGACCGGCACGCGCATCCTGCTGTCGCTGTTCGCCGCCGCCGTGCTGGGCGGGCTCGGCAGCGTGCCTGGCGCCGTGCTGGGTGCCTTTCTGATCGGCATGGCCGAGGAACTGTCGGTGCTGGTCGTCGGCTCGCAGTATCGCGCGGCCATCGGCTTCATCGCCATCCTCGCCGTGCTGACGCTCAGGCCGCGCGGCCTGCTGGGCGAGAGGGCTTATTGATGCTCATGATCCTCCGGACCGCGAGCCTCCGGCTCGCTCATGATCATTATCAAGAGCGCGCAGGGAGGTCGCGTCAGACGCGACCCAGCGCGCGGTCCGGAAGATGCTGAGCTACCTCCTCTTCATCGCCACCATCGGCGGCATCTATGGCCTGCTGGCGCTCAGCCTCAATCTCATCTGGGGTGGGGTGGGCATGGTCAATCTCGGCCTGGCCGGCTTCTTCGCCGTCGGCGCCTATGCCTCGGCGCTGCTGACGACGGTCGGCCATGGTCCGATCGCCGCGGGCTGGCTGATGGCGCTGGTGGCGGGCGGCGTCGCCGGGCTGGTCGTGACGCTGTCGACCACGCGCCTGCGCGCGGACTATCTCGCCATCGTCACCCTGGGCTTTGCCGAGGCCGTGCGGCTCGTGGCCGCCAACGAAATCTGGCTGACCCGCGGCACCGATGGCATCTCCGGCATTCCCGGGCCGTGGAAGAGGGCGCTCGGTCCCGACTTCAACGCCGTCTATTTCCTGATCGTGCTGGTGGCGCTGTTGGTCGTGTTCTTCCTCATGCGCCGCATCGACCGCTCGCCCTACGGCCGCGCGCTGCGCGCCATCCGCGAGGATGCGCAGGTCGCCCAGGTCGCCGGCAAGCCGGTGCTGCGCTTCAAGACCGAGGCCTTCGTGCTGTCCGCCGCCATCGCCGGCCTGGCCGGCGCGCTCTACGGCCACTTCACGTCGTACATCGCGCCCGACATGTTCCTGCCGCTGATCACCATCTATATTTTCCTGGCCGTCGCCTCGGGCGGCACGGGGCGGCCGGCCGGCGCCCTGGTCGGCGCCTACGTGGTCATGACGTTGCTCGAATCCTCGCGCTTCTTCGTCGAATGGATCCCGGGCGTCACCGCCGTGCAGCGCGCCGCGCTCAAGGAGCTGCTGATCGCCGTCGCGCTTATCCTGGTGCTGAGGCTGAAGCCGTCGGGCGTCCTGCCAGAACGTATTCCAAGGGCGCGCGTTCCACCCGCGCCGCGACCTTCATAGGAGTAGTTTCATGACACCGTTCGAATCCTGCCTGGCGGTGCTCAAGCAGCCGGGCCCTCCCGAGGCCTTGTTCAAGGCGGTCGACAAGGCGCTGGCCGAGGTGGTCGGCCACAAGCTGTTCACGCTGCTGTACGTCGCGCCCGGGGCCGCGCGCGTGAAGCGGCTCTACACCAACATGCCCAAGGAATATCCCGTGGGCGGCTACAAGCCCGTGACCGAAAGCGACTGGCACAAGCTGGTGATCGGCCAGCGCCGCGCCTGGATCGGCTACGACTATGACGACGTCAAATGGGCGTTCTTCGACCACGAGCTGATTCGCTCGTTGGGCTGCGAATCGGCGATCAACCAGCCGGTGGTTTATGCAGGCCGCGTGCTCGGCACCATGAACCTGCTCGACGTCAAGGGACACTACAAGGAAAGCGATCCGGCCAGGATCGAGCCCTTCGCCGCGCTGATGATCGGCCCCTTCCTTGACGCCGTCGCCGCCGATCCCGATATCGCGAAGAAGTAGGGAGCAAAGTTTTATGACCGCGATGCTGGGCGAGCTGCCGATCTGGAAACTCGAAGACCTCTATTCCAGTCCGACCGGCCCCGATCTCGACGCCGATCTCGAGCGCGCCAAGGCCGATGCCGAGGGCTTCGCCAAGGACTATGAAGGCAAGGTTGCCGCGCTCGACGGCAAGGCGCTGGGCGGCGCGGTCGCCCGCTTCGAGAAGCTTTCGGACCTGATGGGCCGCATCGGCTCCTACGCCTCGCTCTACTACGCGCAGAACATGGCCGATCCCGAGCGTGGCCGCTTTTCGCAGAACGTGTCGGAGGCGCTGACCGACATCGGCACCAGGCTGGTGTTCTTCCGGCTCGAGCTCAACAAGCTCGAGAATGCCGACCTCGCCGCCAAGCAGAAGGATCCTGCGCTGGCCAGGTATGCGCCGTGGCTGCGCGACCTTCGCGTCTGGCGTCCGCACCAGCTCTCCGACGAGCTGGAGAAGGCGCTGCACGAGAAGCACGTCGTCGGCCGCGTCGCCTGGTCGCGCCTGTTCGACGAGACCATCGCGCGGCTGCGCTATCCCTTCCGCAACGAGGTGCTGACCGAGCCGCAGATCCTCGACAAGCTCTCCAACAAGGACGCCGAGGTGCGCCGCGACGCCGCCAAGTCGTTCGGCAAGGTGCAGGGCGACAACATCGCGATCTTCTCGCTGGTCACCAATACGCTGGCCAAGGACAAGGAGATCGAGGACCGCTGGCGCAAGTATCCGCGGCCGCAGTCGGCGATGAACCTCGGCAATGTCGTCGAGGACGAGGTCGTCGATGCGCTCGCCGCGTCGGTGAAGGCGGCGTACCCGCGGCTGGCGCACCGCTACTACAAGCTCAAGGCCAAGTGGTTCGGCGTCGAGCAGATGCCGTACTGGGACCGCAACGCGCCGCTGCCCGAGCACGATGATCGAGTCATTCCCTGGGCCGAGGCCGAGAAGACCGTGCTCGACGCCTACCGTGCCTTCTCACCCGAGCTGGCGGATGTCGGCCAAAAATTCTTCGGCACCGGCTGGATCGACGCGCCGGCGCGGCCGGGCAAGTCGCCCGGCGCCTTCGCCCATCCGACGGTGCCGTCGGCGCATCCCTATCTGCTGCTGAACTACCAGGGCAAGGTGCGGGATGTCATGACGCTCGCGCACGAGCTGGGCCACGGCGTGCACCAGGTGCTGGCGGCCCGGCAGGGCGCGCTGATGGCCGACACGCCGCTGACGCTCGCTGAGACCGCCTCGGTGTTCGGCGAGATGCTGACCTTCCAGTCGCTGCTCAAGTCCGCCCCCGACAAGTCGACGCGCAAGGCGATGCTGGCCGGCAAGGTCGAGGACATGCTGAACACCGTGGTGCGCCAGATCGCGTTCTACGATTTCGAATCGCGCCTGCACATGGCGCGCCGCCAGGGCGAGCTGACGCCCGACGCGATCGGCGAGATCTGGATGGCGGTGCAGAGCGAGAGCCTGGGACCGGCCTTCACCTTCGACGAAGAGTACAGGCACTACTGGTCCTACATCGGCCACTTCATCCATTCGCCGTTCTACGTCTACGCTTACGCCTTCGGCGACTGCCTGGTGAACTCGCTCTACGCCGCCTACCAGTCGGGTCAACCCGACTTCCAGGCCAAGTATCTCGAAATGCTGAAGTCGGGCGGCGTGAAGCGGCACAAGGAGCTCTTGGCGCCATTCGGTCTCGACGCCTCCGACCCCGCCTTCTGGGACAAGGGGCTGGGCGTCATCTCGGGCTTCGTCGATGAACTCGAAAAGCTTTAGCTCACTTGCATACCTCCCTACGCGCAAGCGTCTGTCGTATTCACACATCTCAAAGGATGCCTCTCGCAAGCGAAAGAGCCAGCCAAAAAACCGAGTCTTTTCAATGCCCGCGGTCGAGCTGACGAAGCCAATTGCTTCAGAGAGGTCACCAGGCAAGTCATTGATACAGAATCGCTTTTTGAGATGTGTGAATCCGATAGACGCGCAAGCGTGGGGAGGTGGCCCGAAGGGCCGGAGGGGTCATGGGCCACACCACTGACACTGATGCCCATGACCCCTCCGTCCGCTTTGCGGACACCTCCCCAACTTCGTTGGGGAGGCATGCCCAATGAGCGACGAAAGCGACTCCCTCGGCGGCCGGCTCGGCCGCTACGCCAAGGTCGGCAGCTCGGTCGGCGGGCTGGCGGTGAAGCTCGCCGGCCAACGCTATCTCGGCTGGAGCCTCGACCGCGACAAGCACGCTTCGGAGCTGAAGGCGGCGCTGGGCGGCCTGAAGGGGCCGCTGATGAAGGCCGCCCAGCTCATCGCCACCATCCCCGACGCGCTGCCGCCGGAATATGCCCGTGAGCTCGCGCAGCTGCAGGCCAACGCGCCGGCCATGGGCTGGGCCTTCGTGCGCCGGCGCATGGCGACGGAGCTCGGGGCAGACTGGCAGGCCAGGTTCGGCCGGTTCGAGAAGGAAGCGTCGTTCGCCGCCTCGCTGGGGCAGGTCCATCGCGCGACGCTGCTTGACGGTACCGAGGTCGCGGCCAAGCTGCAGTATCCCGATATGGCCTCGGCGCTCGAAGCCGACCTCAACCAGCTGAAACTGGTGTTCGCCGTCGGCCAGCGCTTCGATCCCGCGATCCGCACCGACGAGATCCATGCCGAAATCACCACGCGCCTGCGCGAGGAGCTCGACTATCGCCGCGAGGCCAAGCACGTCCTGCTCTACCGCCACCTGCTGCGCGACGAGCCGAACGTGCACGTGCCCGAGGTCGTGGCCTCGCATTCGACCGACCGCCTGCTCACCATGACCTGGCTGCAGGGCGAGCCCTTGCTCAACTGGAAGAGCCGGTCCCAGGAGGAGAAGGACCAACTCGCCATCCACATGTTCCGCACCTGGTACGTGCCGTTCTATTTCTACGGCGTGATCCATGGCGATCCGCATCTCGGCAACTACACGGTGCGGCCCGACGGCTCGGTGAACCTGATGGATTTCGGCTGCGTGCGCATCTTCCCGCCGCGCTTCGTGCGCGGCTCGATCGAGCTCTATCGCGCGCTCATGACTGACGACCAGGACCGCGCCGTGGCCGCCTACGAGGACTGGGGCTTCACCGGCCTCAGCCGCGAGATGATCGCCGTCTTGAACCGCTGGGCTGCCTTCCTCTACGGTCCATTGATGGACGACCGGCCGCGCCGCCTGACCGAGGGCATGGCCGACGGCCATGGCCGGGAGATGGCGCAGAACGTGTTCGGAGAGCTGCGGCGCATGGGCGGCGTGCGCCCGCCGCGCGAGTTCGTGTTCATGGACCGCGCCGCCATCGGGCTCGGCGCCGTGTTCATCCATCTGCGCGCCTCGATCAACTGGCATCGTCTGTTCGAGAGCCTGATCGAGGGCTTCGACGTCGAGGCGCTGGCGCGGCGTCAGCAGGCGGCATTGACGGAGGCCGGACTGTGAGTGCCCAGGGATTGCGCGTGCTGCCCAGCCGCCACGGAGCGATCGAGACACTCGAGCGGCTCGAGGCCATCGTTGTGCGGCATGGCATGACGATCTTCGCGCGCATCGACCACGGTGCCGCGGCGGAGAAGGTTGGCCTGGAGTTGCGGCCCACCGTCGTGGTGGTGTTCGGCAGTGCGCGGGCCGGGACGCCCGCCATGCAGGCGACGCCGACGCTCGCCATCGACCTGCCGCTCAGGATGCTGATCTGGCAGGACGAGAAGGGGACCTGGCTCGGCTACAACGAGCCGGGCTGGCTGTTCCGGCGCCACGGCATTGCCGACGACGGCAGTGCCGACGTCATGAACGACGTGCTGGCAAGCATTGCCGCGGAAGCGACGGGATGAACATCCTGGTGACGGGTTCGTCGGGTTGGCTCGGCCAGGCCCTGGTGCCGCGGCTCGTGCGCGATGGCCACAAGGTCGTCGGTCTCGATCCCGAGCCCGGCCCGACCACCGGGGTCGTGGGCTCGGTCGTCGACCGCGCCCTGGTGCGCCACCTCGTGCGCGACCACGCCATCGAGGCGATCGTGCACGGCGCGGCGCGCCACAAGCCGCACATCGAGACGCACGACAATTCCGAGTTCGTGGCCGTGAACGTGCAGGGCACGCTCAATCTCCTCGAGGAGGCGGTGGCGCCGGGCTCGAAGGTCGACCGCTTCGTCTTCACCTCGACCACCTCGCTGATGGTCTCGCAGAAGATCCGCGACGGCAAAGCCGGCGGCGCCAGGGAAGCGATGTGGATCGACGAGACGCTGGGGCCGCTCGAGCCGCGCAACATCTACGGTGTGAGCAAGCGTGCCGCCGAGGAGCTCTGCCGGCTGTTCAACCATCTGCACAAGCTGCCGATCGTCATCCTGCGCACCTCGCGGTTCTTCCCCGAGGAGGACGACATGGCGCACGCCATCGAGCAGTCAGGCGACAACACCAAGGCCAACGAGTTCCTGTTCCGTCGGCTCTCGGTCGAGGATGCCGCCGAAGCGCATGTCGCCGCACTCGCCAAGGCGCGCGATATCGGCTTCGACACCTTCATCGTCTCGGCCATGACGCCGTTCTCGCGCAAGGACTGCCGCGCCCTGATCGTCGATGCGCCGTCGGTCGTGGCCCGCTATTTCCCGGACTACCGCGCGCTCTACGACAAGCGCGGCTGGACGATGTTCGCCTCGATCGACCGCGTCTATGACGCCGGCAAGGCGGCGCGAAAGCTCGGTTTCGTCTGCCGCACCGGCTTTGCTGAGATCCTGGAAGGCCTTCGCTGAACATCTTGTCGGACCGCGGGCCTCCAGGCCCGCTCATGGTCATGCTCTTCCGGACCGCGCGCATCTTGCGCGCTCATGAATCATGAGCGTAGGGAGCCGAATCGGCCTTTGGCCGATTCGGCGTAGGAGGCTCGCGGTCCGGAAGAGCATGAGGCGGGCCTGGAGGCCCGCGGTCCGGCAAGATTGTCAGCCCCTGACCTTGGGCATCAAGATCATGTCCCACGGACTCGGCACGTCGCCGTGCGGCACCCAGACCAGAGCGGGTGCGTCGAGGGCGAAGGCCTTCTTCAGGCAGTCCTCGAGCTGGCGCGCATCGAGGGCCTTGAACGAGGCCACGCCAAAACTGTCGGCGAGCTTGACGAAGTCGGGATTGGCGAGGTCCGAGGCGATCAGCCGGTTGCCGTAGCGTTCCTGCTGGATGCGCTTGACGTTGCCGAAACCGCCATTGTCGAACACCACGACGACGACGGCGAGCTTGTGGCGCGCCGCGGTGGCGAGTTCGCCCACCTGGTACATGAAGCCGCCGTCGCCGGCGATCGCCAACACCTTCCTGTCGGGGCAGGCGGCCTTGGCGCCGAGCGCCGTGCCGAAGCCCCAGCCGAGATTGTCCTGGTAGCCGGGCGAGAGGAAGGTGCGCGGCTTCTCGATCGGCAGCGCCACGCGCGAGGCGAAGCCGACCTGCGAGACCTCGTCGACGAAGATGCCGTCCTCGGGCAGCGCGGCGCGGATCGCCTTCAGGAACGAGATCTGCGGCTCGAGCCGCGACAGCCGCTCGCCGAGCCACGTGCGATGATCCTTCAGCTCCTGGGCGCGCGAAGGACGCGGCCGGTTGTGCTTGGGCAGTGCTGCGATCAGCGCGCGCAATTGCGGTGCTGCGTCGCCGATCAGCGCAACGTCGGGCTTGGCGTACCGCTCGGGCTCGTCGGGATCGATGTCGAGACGCACGACCTTGAGGTTCTGGTCGATGCCCCAGCTGCCGTTCTGGATGAAGAAGCGCGTGCCGACCGCCAGCACGGCGTCGGCGTCCTTCCACAGGCGATGGCCGACCGGCATGTCGACAGCCAGTCGATGGCCACTCGGGATGACGCCGCGGCCGCGGCGGTAGGAACTGACCGGCGCCTCGAGCAGCTCGGCGAGCTGGATCACCTCGGCGCCGGCGTCGATGGCGCCGCCGCCGACCACGATGATCGGCCGCTCGGCGGTGCCCAGGATCCTGGCGGCGGCCGTGATTGTCTCATCGTCGATCGCTTCGGCTGGCCGCGGCAACGGCGCGTCGGGCAGCACCACCTCGGCGCGCTTGGCCCAGGTGTCGAGCGCGCATTCCAGCGCCACCGGGCGCGGCCGGCCGGTGGTCGCCTGCCACACCGCCTGGCTCACCAGCGTCGGTGCCTCCTGCGGGCTTCGGATGCGCTCGGCCCACTTGGTGATGTGGCGCAACAGGCCGAGCTGGTCGTGGATCTCGTGCAGATGGCCGTGGCCCTTGTCGATGTCGGCCTGTGGGATCTGGCCGATGAGGCCGATCACCGGCGCGTTCATGCCGTAGGCGGTGAGGAGTGCCGCGCCCGCATTCAACATGCCCGGACCCGGCACGACGGCGAAGACCTGCGGCTTGCCGGTGGCGAGCGCCGCGCCCAGCGCCATGTAGGCCGCAGTCTGCTCGTGTCGCGGATGAATCACGCGCATTCGGCCGGCGGCGTGATAGAAAGCGTCGAACAATGGATCGTTGTGCACGCCGGGCAGGGCATAGACGGTGTCGATGCCATGGCGCAGGAGGGTTTCGACCGTGGCTTCGGCAGTGGTGAGGCGGGGCATGCTGCCGATCTATAGAGGCAGTCGGATGCGATCAAGGTGCGCGACATGCGCCTGATCCTGTTCTCGCTGTTCGTCCTCGGCGCGCTGGCGCTCGCCGTCGTGCTGCTGGCCTGGCTCGCCGAACGGCGGCTCGACCAGACAGCCGGGACGCAGTCGTTCAGTGACGTCGCCCGGCTGCCTGACGTCGACGTGGCGGTGGTGCTGGGCACGGCGCCGATCGGACCGGAGGGCGGGCCCAACGTCTACTTCGTCCATCGTCTCGACGCCGCCGCGGCCCTGTGGAAGGCGGGCAAGGTCAAATACTTCATCGTCTCGGGCAGCACCGACGAACCGGCCGCGATGCGCGCCGGCCTGATCGAGCGCGGCGTGCCGGCGGCCGCGATCTACCGCGATCCGGAGGGCTATCGCACCTGGGATTCGGTGCTGCGCGCGCGAGACGTCTTTGGCCAGAAGCGCCTGGTTATCGTATCGCAGCGCTTTCACCTGAGCCGCGCGCTGTTCCTGGCGCGCCATGCCGGCATCGAGGCGTGGGGCTTCGAGGCGCGCGACGTCGAGCAGCCCTACAGCATGTTCACCGAGCTGCGACGCTTCCCGTCGGCGCTGCGCGCCTACCTCGACGTCTGGACCGGCGCGCCGGCGCACGACGGCGGCACGCCGGTGAAGGTCGGGATCGACCCGCCGTCATAGCTGGGGGCGCGCCACTAGAGGCGGAGTAAACTCCGCCGTAAGTGGCGCGTCATGGTCTTCTGGACCGCGAGCCTCCGGCTCGCTCATCATGCATGAGCGCGCTGGAAGCGCGCGGTCCGGAAGAGCATGAGATGACGCACCACTGGAGTGGCGCGCCCCCAGCAAGCTATCGGAGTCGACCGTCCGGGATGGAAGCCATGTCGCTGAGCTCCGGCACCGGCGAGATCACCGGCTTGCCGGCGAAGTGCGCATCGAGGTTGCGGCGGACCAGCGAGGTCATGCGCCGCTGCGCATGCTCGGTGCCTCCGCCGAAATGCGGCGTCATCACCAGGTTGTCGAGGGACAAGAGCTCCTGGCCCTCGTAGGGCTCCTCGTCGTAGACGTCGAGGGCCGCGCCCTCGATGACGTTGTTGCGCAACGCGTCGGCCAGCGCCGCCTCGTCGACCGCCCAGCCGCGGCTGATGTTGAGCACATGGCCGCGCGGCCCCAGCGCCTTCAGTACCTCGGCATTGATGATGTGCTGGTTGGAGGCGTCCGACCGCAGGCAGACGATCAGGTAGTCGCACCAGGTCGCGAGCGCCATGACGTTGGGGAAATAGGCATAGTCGACGTCGCTGCGCTTGGTGCGGTTGCAATAGCCGATCTCGACGTCGAAGCCTTTTATGCGCTTGGCGAACTCCATGCCGATGGCGCCCAGCCCCAGGATGCCGACCTTGCCGCCGGTCAGGCCGGCGATGGCGCCGAAGCGGTTGGGGATGCGCTTGGTCCAGTCGCCGCGCCGGATCATCTTGTCGGCGCGCACGATGCGCCGCGTCGAGGCGAGCAGGATGCCGACCGCCATCTCGGCGACGTCGGGCGCGTTGGCGTCTGCGCCGTGCGTCACCATGATGTTGCGCTTGCGCGCCGCGGCGAGGTCGATGCGCTCATAGCCCGTGCCGTAGCAGCAGATCAGCGACAGCCGCGGCATCGACGCCATCAGCGCATCGGAGGCGCCGACGCTGCCGGTCGTCACCAGCGCCTGGACATGCGGCTGGGCGGCGGCCGGCACCAATGCCGGGTCGGGCTTGTCCATGTGACCGGCGATCTCGTAGCTCTCGGAGATGGTGGCGAGCGTAGTCTTGGTGAAATGGAAGCCGGTGAGGATAACGGGTCGCTGGGCCATGTTTTTCAGTATCGCGCGGGGCACGCCGCCGGTAAATGCGCGTCTAGAGCGATTTCCGATTTGATGGAACCGCGGGCGGTTCCATCAAATCGGAAATGCGCACGCCGGGGGTGGCCGTTGCACAGGGCACATTCCGTCTGGCTGATTCCAGCCAGACGGAATGTGCTTTACCACGCGGCGAAAATGCGGCTTGGCAAGCGAGGGGGCGCTGTGCAAGGTGCGGCGCGAAGTCCGCTTCCTGCGTCTCCAACCGACCGTTGCTCCATGAAAATCGCCATTCTGAAAGAACGCCGGCCGCATGAGACCCGCGTGGCCGCGACTCCCGAGACCGTCAAGAAACTGAAAGCGTTGGGCGCGGAAGAGATCGTGATCGAGACCGGTGCAGGTGTCGCTGCGGCCTATACCGACGAGGCCTATGCCGAGGCCGGTGCAACGGTCGTGCCGGATGCAGCATCCGCGGCTGCGGCGGCCGACGTCATTTTCAAGATCCAGCGGCCGATGGCGGCCGCCGACGGCATCGACGAGCTCGCTCTTCTGCGCCAGGGCCAGGTACTGATGGCGCCGCTGGGCGCACTCACCAACGCGGACCTGGTGCTGGCGCTGGCATCGAAGGGCGTGACCGCGTTCGCCCTCGAACTGATCCCGCGCATCACCCGCGCGCAATCGATGGACATCCTGAGCTCGCAGGCCAACCTCGCGGGCTACAAGGCCGTGCTGGTGGCGGCCAACCAGTTCGGCCGCATCTTCCCGCAGATGATGACGCCGGGCGGCACGCTCGCGCCCTCGCGCGCCTTCATCATGGGCGTCGGCGTGGCGGGCCTTCAGGCGATCGCCACGGCGCGCCGGCTGGGCTCGATCGTGACGGCGACCGACGTGCGGCCGGCCACCAAGGAGCAGGTGCAGTCGCTCGGCGCCAAGTTCGTCGCCGTCGAGGACGATGAGTTCAAGGCGGCCGAGACCGCGGGCGGCTACGCCAAGGAGATGAGCGCGGAGTATCGCGCCAAGCAGGCCGAGCTGGTCGCCGACCACATCAAGACGCAGGACATCGTCATCACCACCGCGCTGATCCCCGGCCGCAAGGCGCCGGTGCTGGTGAGCGAGGACATGGTCAAGACCATGAAGCCCGGCTCGGTGATCGTCGACATGGCGGTCGAGCAGGGCGGCAACTGCCCGTTGTCGGAGTTCGGCAAGGTGGTCGAGAAGCACGGCGTGAAGATCGTCGGCCCGGCCAACCTGCCCGCCGAGCTCGCGACCGACTCCTCGTCGCTGTTTGCGCGCAACCTGCTGAACTTCATCACGCCCATGGTCGACAAGGAGACCAAGGCACTCAAGATCGACACCAACGACGAGGTCGTGAAGGGCACCCTGGTGACCCAGAACGGCCAGGTCGTGCACCCACAGCTCACCTCGCTGCAGAACTAGGAACGCCCGATGGACGACAGAATCGCCGGCGAAGCCGCCAAGCTCGCGACCCAGGCGCAGGAGCTTGCCACCAGCCTCAAGAGCGTGGCCCAGCAGATCACCGATGCCGCGGCCCGGACCACGGCCGCGCTGCCCGACGGCCAAATGCCGTTCGTGGCGCTGCTCACCATCTTCGCGCTGGCCTGCTTCGTCGGCTACTACGTGGTGTGGCGAGTGACGCCGGCGCTGCATTCACCGCTGATGGCCGTCACCAACGCGGTGTCGTCGGTGATCATCGTCGGCGCGCTGCTGGCGGCGGGCCTCAAGGGCCTGGGTGCCGCGCAGCTGTTCGGCGGCATCGCCGTCGTGCTCGCCGCGGTCAACATCTTCGGCGGTTTCATCGTCACGCATCGCATGCTGTCGATGTTCAAGAAGAAGCCGGTCAAGAAGTAAGCGGCGGGAGACTTATCGGTGATCACCCACGAAATCGCCGCCTACGGCTACTTGATCGCGGCTATCTGCTTCATCATGGCACTCCGGGGGCTCAGCTCGCCCGTGACCTCGCGCGCCGGCAACCTCTACGGCATCGTCGGCATGGTGATCGCGATCGGCGTCACCGTCGCCTCGCCGGGCGTCGTCGCGCCCTGGCTGATCATCGGCGGCCTCGTCATCGGCGGTGCGATCGGCGCGGTCGTCGCCATGCGCATCCAGATGACCGCCCTGCCGCAGCTGGTGGCCGCCTTCCACTCGCTGGTCGGCCTCGCCGCGGTGTTCGTCGCGGCGGCGGCCTTCGTGTCGCCCGACGCCTTCGGCATCGGTATGCCCGGCAAGATCAAGATGCACAGCCTGATCGAGATGGGGCTGGGCACGGTGATCGGCGCCATCACCTTCACGGGCTCGATCGTCGCCTTCGCCAAGCTGCAGGGCCTGGTCTCGGGCTCGCCATTGGTGTTCCGCGGCCAGCATCCGCTCAACGCCCTGATCGGCATCGTCCTGGTGGTGCTGCTGGTGTGGTTCGCCATGCGCGGGCACCCCGTCACCTTCATCCTGCTGATCGTGCTGTCGCTGTTGATCGGCTTCCTGCTGATCCTGCCGATCGGCGGCGCCGACATGCCGGTCGTGGTGTCGATGCTGAACTCCTACTCGGGTTGGGCGGCAGCCGGCATCGGATTCACCCTGGGCAACACCGCGCTGATCGTCACCGGCGCGCTGGTCGGCTCGTCGGGCGCGATCCTGAGCTACATCATGTGCAAGGGCATGAACCGCTCGATCTTCAACGTGATCCTGGGCGGCTTCGGCACCGACAGCTCGGCGGCGGGGGCGCCGCATGCCAAGACCGACAAGCCGGTGAAGGCGGGCTCGGCCGAGGATGCGGCTTTCCTGATGAAGAACGCCCAGTCGGTCGTCATCGTGCCGGGCTACGGCATGGCCGTCGCGCAGGCCCAGCACGCGCTGCGCGAGATGGCCGATCTTCTCAAGAAGGACGGTGTGCAGGTGCGCTACGCCATCCATCCGGTGGCGGGCCGCATGCCGGGCCACATGAACGTGCTCTTAGCCGAGGCCAACGTGCCCTACGACGAGGTCTTCGAGCTCGACGACATCAACCGCGACTTCGCCTCGACCGACGTGGCCTTCGTGATCGGTGCCAACGACGTCACCAACCCGGCGGCCAAGACCGACCCGCAGAGCCCGATCTACGGCATGCCCATCCTCGACGTCGAGAAGGCGCAGACCGTGCTCTTCGTGAAGCGCGGCATGGCCTCGGGCTATGCCGGCGTCGACAACGAGCTGTTCTTCCGTGACAACACCATGATGCTGTTCGCCGACGCCAAGGCGATGTGCGAGAACATCGTCAAGGCGCTGGAGGGCTCCGCGCACTGATCGAGATGCAGCTCATGCTCTTCCGGACCGCGCCTTACATCCTCCACGGTTTCAACCCGTCCCCCTATTCCGTGAAGATGCGGGCGATCCTGCGCCATCGCCGTCTGCCGTTCGTGTGGGACGCCATCGGCAACCCTCGCGACATTGCGGTGGCGGCGAACCTGCCGCCGGTCATCCCGATCCTGCGCTTCCCCGACGGCCGCCTGATGAACGATTCGACGCCGCTCGCCTACGCGCTCGAGCATGAGCATCCCGGCGAGCGTTCGATCATCCCCGACGACTCCGCCCACGCCTATCTCAGCGACCTGCTGGAGGATTTCGGCGACGAGTGGGTCACCAAGATGATGTTCCATTACCGCTGGTACTACGCGGCGGACCGCGCCTTCGCGCAAACCTGGATCATCACCTCGCGCAATCCGGTGATGGCCGAGGCCGAGCGCCGTGCCGGCATGCAGGCCTTCAATGACCGGCAGGTCGGGCGCATGACGCTGGTCGGCTGCACGGAGCAGAACCGGCCGGTGATCGAGGAGAGCTACCGCTTCGTGCTCGATACGCTCGACCGCCATGTGCGTAAAATTCCATTCCTGTTCGGCTCGCGTCCGTCGCTGGCCGATTTCGGCCTGTTCGGACAGCTTCAGATCCTGTCGGTCGATCCGACTCCGATGGCCGAGATGCGCGAGCGCGCGGCCGACGTCTATTGCTGGCTGCTGCGGCTCGACGATGCCTCGGGCGTCGAAGGCGCGTGGATCGACCCGAAGGCGCCGCTGCCCGGGACGCTGACGGCGCTGCTGCGCCATTGCGGCGAGACCTATCTGCCGTTCCTCGCCGCCAATACGCGGGCCCTGCAGGAGGGCAGTGAGGAAGTCGCGCTCGACATCATGGGCCGGCCCTATGCCCAGGCGCCGTTCCGCTATCAGGGCAAGTGCCACGACGCCCTGCGCAGGAAGCTCGCGGCGCTGCCGGGCGACGTGCGCCGCCGGCTCGATCCGGTGCTCGAACAGACGGGCTGTATCCGCTACCTTGCCTGAATGGGCGTCTCGATAGCTCGGGAAGGGGACCCGGCGGCCAGCCGCCGGTTGCTGGAAGACCTCACGAGGCGCCTGCCGGAATGGTTCGCGCAGCCCGATTCCAATCGGCATTATGCGGAGCAGGCAGAAGTGCTGGAAGGCTGGACTGCCCGCATCGACGGAAGCGCGCGCGGTCTGCTGCTGCTCAAGAAGCACAGCGCCGTCAGCGCAGAGATCTACTGGTTGGGAGTCGATCCCCACCATCATCGTCAGGGGCTCGGACGGGCTCTGGTCGGCGCGATCGAAGGCCGGTTGAGGCAAGAGAGGCTGAAGTATCTCTTCGTCATGACCCTCCATCCGGATGATCCTTATGAGCCATACCGGCGCACGCGGGCCTTCTACGAGCGGCTAGGATTTGAGCTGGTGCTGACGCGGGACCCTCCTGGCTCGTCGCCCAACCCTCTCGCCTACTACCTCAAGCCTTTGTAGCGATGACGTATCGCGCGGTCCTGTTCGACGTCGGCGGTCCCATCGACATGGAGTTCGCCTGGGAGATCGCCGTCGACGGCGCCATCGCGTCGGCCTGCGGGCTGGAGGGCATTCGCGTCGACCAGGCGATGATCGACGAGGCGTCGGAGGCAGCGGTCGCGGCCTTCGCGCCTGATGCCTACGTCCACATGATCGACACGCTGTGCGGCGGCGATCCGCGGACCATCGAACGCGTCCGTCAGCGCGTGCGCGCCATGACGGGCAATCTCGATGTCTTCCAGCTACGGCCCGACATCGACGGCCTGCTGCGCCGCCTCTGCGAGCGCGGCCTCAGGCTCGGCATGGTCGCCAACCAGCCGCAGGCTGCGCGCGAACGGCTGGCCCGCGCCGGCATTGGCGAGCTGTTCGAGCATCAGGGCCTGAGCGGGCTCACCGGCTTCAGCAAGCCCGACCCGCGCGCTTTTCGGACGGCCGCCGAGGCGCTGGGCGTGGCGTCGACCGACTGCATCATGGTCGGCGACCGCATCGACAACGACATCGTGCCGGCCAAGGCGCTCGGCATGGCGACGATCCTGCTGCGCGGCGGCCGTCATCGCCGGCAGAGGCCGCGCTCGGCGGCGGAAGAGCCGGACGCGGTGGTCACCGATGTGCTTGAGCTCGAAGCGGCGATTACGACGATGCTCGGCTAGGCACCGCGGAGTAGGGTGCGGCCAGGACATGCTTCTTCCCGATCTGCCGCCCGATCTTCAATTTCCCGCCTTGCTGCGAAACGAGCAGTCGCTTCGCTATGCCTTCGAAGCCAAGCGGGCAGCGATGGGCCCCTACATCGTACAGCGTTGGGGGTGGGACGAGGCGCTGCAGTTGCGGTTACACGGCGAGCGCTTTGCAGAGAAGCCGTTCTTCAAGATCGTGTGGCGCGGGCAGGATGTCGGAACAGTGTCGCTGATGCGGCTGGCCGACTATATCCGCTTCGGCGAGTTCTACCTGTTCCCGGAGCATCAGCGTCGCGGCATCGGCAGCACGATTCTGGGGTATTGCCTGGCCCTTGCGGACGCCCAGGCCATCCCGGTCCGACTCGAGTACCTCAAGTGGAATCCGGTCGGGACGCTCTATCGACGCCATGGCTTCACGGTCATCGGCGAGACCGAGATCCATTGGCTCATGGAGCGGCCGTCCCGAGCGTAGCGCCTGCCCTGAGCGACGCCGAAGGGGTGGACCTTGAGCCCGGCCAGGCGGTCGCTCCCTGGACGGATGACAGCACTGCCGGCAGTCGGGTTGGGCCGCACAAGCCTTGCTGCAGGCATATCCGCATCCCCGCCCGCAGCGGGCAATTGCAATGACAGTGCTGTTCGTTGCAAACATTCCGTCCGCTTGATCTCAAAGGAGACGCAGCATGGACCGATTCACCGGCGGTTGCCTGTGCGGCAACGTCCGGATTGTGGCGTCGGGACGGCCATACCGGGTCGGCCTTTGTCACTGTCTCGACTGCCGCAAGCATCATGGGGCCCTTTTTCACGCTTCCGCGGTGTTCCCTCAGGATG
>WHTW01000099.1 GCA_009377525.1 Rhodospirillales bacterium | reverse complement strand
AAGCACCGGAAAACCCAGATTCCACGCGACTCTACACCTTTCGAGACAGAAACTAACTAACGCGATGACAAGGCTCAGTGCGATCAACGGGCCGACGAGCCCCACCATCATGATCTCACGGTAGCTGCCACGTTGCGTGGCACCGCTGAACGCCAACAGCGTGACGACAGCGCCGTTGTGCGGCAGCATGGCGAGCGCCCCTGAACGATGGCGGCCACGCGGTGCATCAGGTCCGGGGCTATGCCCATGGCGGACGCCAGCTCGGCGTAGGTCTGGCCCAACGCGCTCATCACAACGATCAGCCCGCCCGATGCCGAGCCGGTAATGGTGCCCATCACGTTGGCAGCGAGAGGGGCCCCGGCAAGCACGACTACTCAGCGCTTGCTGAAGCGCTCTTCGGCGATCGCATCAGCCACCTCCTGCGTCGGCCGCTCCTCGTGCTCGGCGCGTTCGAAAATCTCCATCAGGGTGTCGTAGATGCTGCCGACGTGCTCGCGCACCTTCTCTTGCACGAAGCCCGTACGCTGGTAGAACACGTCGATCACGCCGCCGGCATTGATCACATAGTCCGGGGCATAGAGGATTCCGTGGCTCATCAACTCCTCGCCGTGTCTCGCCTCCGCTAGCTGGTTGTTGGCGGCGCCGGCGACTACCCTGGCCTTGAGCCGCGGGATCGTCTGGTCGTTGATGATCGCGCCCATGGCGCATGGCGCGAAGACGTGGACATCGAGACCGTAAATGTCCTCCGACGGCACGGCCGTGGCCCCCAACTGATCGACGGCGCGCTGCACCTGGTCCTCGTGGATGTCGCTGACCCACAGCGATGCGCCGGCCTCCTTGAGGTGGCTCGCCAGGTTAAACCCGACGTTTCCCATTCCCTGCACGGCCACCTTCAATCCCTTCAGGTCGCCGCGGCCGAGCGCATATTTGACTGCCGCCTTGATGCCGACGAAGGTGCCGTAGGACGTGGACGGAGACGGGTCGCCGGTGCGCACGCCCTCTGCGCTCTTGGTCTCCTCCGGGCCGGTGACGTGCGGCGTCACCGTGCGCATGACCCGCGTGTCGGCGACGCCGATGCCGGAATCCTCGGCCGCGATATAAGCTCCGCCCAAGCTGTCCACGAAGCGCCCCATCGCACGCAGCAGGGCCTCCGTCTTCTGGGTGCGCGGGTTGCCGATAATCACCGACTTGCCGCCGCCCAGGTCGAGGTTGGCCATCGCCGACTTGTAGGTCATGCCGCGCGAGAGACGCAGCACATCCCGCAGCGCCTCGTCGTCGGAGGCGTAGGGCCACATGCGGCAGCCGCCCAGCGCGGGACCGCGGTTGCGGTTGTGGATGGCGATAATGGCCCTCAGGCCGCACTCAGGATCGCAGCCGAATACAACTTTCTCATGATCCGAAAAGTCCCGGGCTGAGAATACAGGCATCGCGTTGCTCCTCTCGGTTGCGTGGAACTGCTTCGGTTTCGTGGACACTCGTACCGTTCGCTGCGGGCGCTTCGATATGATCCACGAGCGAAGGACTCCCCTGCGCCAATGCCGCCCGTGAGCCAAGCGGTCGGACCAAGGTCCGCTCCTAAACCAAGCATCCGACCGTTCGCCAGTTCGTCGCATGTGGCATGACCTGCTTGTCCTGCCACTACTACCTGCCGATACCGCCGGCGAAGATGCCCGTCACCACCACCGAGGTGATGGTGACCGTCGAGAAACCGGCTACGATCATCCTCGGCAGAATCTCGGCCTCGATCGCCCTGACCTCGTCCTCGCTCTCGCCCACGGCCTTGGCTGCCTCCTGGCTCAGTATCAGCGTTCCCGGGAAGCCATAGTGCGCGGTGAGCCCAATGCAGATCGACATCGGAACGCTGAACCCGAAAAGCTTACCAACCAGCGCCGAACCCGCCACGATGCCTGCGACACCTACCGCGAACGCGACGGCGAGCGGCGCCGCGAGCGCCTGCAGGTCGGCGATCGTCACCGAGGCGAGCGGGCCAAAAATCATGATAAGAATGGCGGTGATCATCAGGCCGTAGGCGTCGATGCCGCCAAGCACGGACGGCTTGAAGATGCCGGCCCATCGCAGCAGGACACCGAGGATGAGACAGACAACGAAGGTGTTGAGAGCGCCGTCAGTCAGGTCGTTGACAAATTGCGCAACGAGCACCGCAATGCCGACCGCAAACAGCGTGCCCACAGTACCGTGCAACGCCGCAGGCAGCTTCGGGCTGCTCTCGCTGCCCGCCGCCTCCTCCTTGACCGGCTCGAGCTTGCCGGCGCGGTAATCGGCCCTGAGGCGCAGCGCCTCTTTGCGCAGCAGGATCGAGGTCAGCGGGAAGCCGACCAGGCCCTCCAGCGCAGCAATGAGAACCGGGAACGCGGCAACCGTCACCAGGCCAGCGGCCAGTGCCGCCTCCTGGATGATGACGACCGACACCGTGCGACCGGTGAGGGCGCCGATCGCGGCGATTACATAGTCCATGCCCTTGAACAGCGACCCGATGCCGAACAGCGCCGCCGCGACCCCGAAAACCGCCGAGATGCCGACAACCACCGTCCGCCACTGCTCCTTGAAATCATCAACGCTTATCACCGTACCCAAATGAACAATGACAAACCCGACCACCACTCCCGCCAACGCGAGCAGCGAGGAGCTGGCGAGGAGGTCACTCGGGAAGATGCCGGTGAGAAAGCCGACGACAAAGATGATCGACGCAACAAAAAGCGACGAGATATAGCCCTGCGACTTCGAGGACAGAAAGTCACTCACCGTCCAGATGCCCATGACGACGGTGAATGCCAAGACCGGGTTCATCGGGTTCCGCACCTTTCGCGTAGTGCCAGCAGTCTAACGCGCCTCGCGAGAAAGATGAGCAAGGCCAGGGCAATCAGGATGCCGAGCAATCGGATTGCGTGGGCGCTCATCCGTCTACCCAGCCACGCGCCAAAGGGCGAACAGGGCCGACATCAGGATCACGATCGTCGCGGTAAGGAGGACCAGCCGATCGGCGAACAGGCGGCGCATTGGAAACCTTCCTAGACGAAGCTGTAGCGTTCGGAGTGATACTTCGACAGCGGCACGTTCATCTCGCCGAGGGCCTTCTCAATTGCATCCATCATGACACCAGGCCCGCAGATGAAGTACTCATGGTCGGCAAATATCGGCGGAAGGTGGCGTTCCAACACCTTCGCATTGATGAAGCCCCGTTCGCCTTTCCAGCCGGCCGGCGGATCGCTCAGCACGTGGACGACCGTCAGGTTGAGCCGCGCCTCCATCGTCTCGAGCTCCTCGCGGAAGGTGATCGATTCCCAGTCCTTGCTGCCGTAGAGCAGGATCACCGGCCGCTTGTCGCCGCGGTCGGCGAGGGTGCGGATCATGCTCATCATCGGCGTGACTCCGACTCCGCCGGCGATCAGCACATGCATGTCGGCCGGGTTGCCGATGGTGAACGCGCCGTACGGGCCATCGAGATAGACGCGCCGCCCCACCGGCACTTCGGCAATCGCGCTCGTGAAGTCGCCCAGCTTCCGGATCGTCATCTCGACCCGCCCGTCCGCCGCCTCGGCGCTGGACGAGAACGAGAACGGGTGCCCGGTGATCCTGAACGGGCTGCCCCACAAGGTCAGCCAGCCGAACTGGCCGGGCGTGAAACGGAAGCCGGAATGGCCATCGGGCTGCATCACCAACGTCGACGTGTCGCCGCGTTCCCTGCGTACGTCGGAGACCCGGTATGGCCGACGCAGCATGAACAGCGGCTTGACGATGCGCACGTAGAGCAGCAGCGCCATCCAGAAGACGGCCAGGCCGATCCACAGCGCGCGTTTCCAGGGGTCCGGCAGGTAGAATCCCGATGCCACCATGTGCGCCAGGCCGGCGGTGACGGCGACAATGGCGAGCACGATATGGGTGAGATGCCATGTCTCGTAGCTGATCTTCAATCGCGCGCGCCACAGCGCCATCACCACCAGCGCGATCAGCGAGAAAAGCGACACGACGGCGAAATAGGCACTGAGCGGCGCGCCGATGAAATTCGACGGCGCGCGCAGCTCCGGCTGGACGGCAAACAGGATAAGCGGGTGTGCCACGACGAGGCCGACTGCGGTCAGCGAGATCTGGCGATGGAAGTGGTAGATGACATCCTCGCCCCACGGCGCGGTGACGTAGCGGAAGCGTGCCGTGAGGCCGAACTGCAGCCCCATCATCGCCAGGCCGGAATAGCCGATCGCGACCGCGAACTCCGTCCAGAAATCGCGCGGCGTTGGATGCGAACCGGCCAGGAGCGCGAACAGCGGCGCGAGAACGAACAGCAGATAGACGATGATCCAGACGGCACCGCGAACGGTATGGAGGAGCTGCATAGACTGTCCCGGGCGCGTTCCTGATGCGTTAGGTATCCCACTGCAGAGCCGACTTTCGCTAGCCTTGCAGCGGCGTCGCCGGTAAAATTGGGACGTTGAGACCAGTCATGGGATTCCTGGCTGATGCGGCCTGGGCATGGCGGTCCGACGATCGGTGCCCCCGTTTGGTCGCTTCAACGGACCCCAAGGAGGAGGGCGCGCATCGCGTCATGCCGGATCCGATGATCGCCTACTGCGGCCCCGCGCCCGTCCCGGATGACATCTGGGCGCGCTGGAATTTCGATCCGCTACTGTTGGCGCTGCTCGGCCTGCTGGCGCTCGCCATCGGTCGTGGGCGCTCGTCCAACGCCCGAGCCGGCTGGGCGGCGATCGCGCTCATGGCCGTCATTTTTGTTTCGCCGCTCTGCGCCCTGTCATCGGCATTGTTTTCGGCGCGTGTGCTGCACCATGTCCTCCTTTTCGGCGTCGTGGCGCCTCTGCTGGCGCTGGCCTTTCCCGTGTGGCGCGCGGGCTCGCCACCGCTTGCCGTGCTGGTCGCGACGAGCGCCGTCATCCTGTGGCTATGGCATGCGCCGGGCCTCTACGCCTGGGGCCTCGCCAGCATCCCGGCCTATCTCCTGATGCAGGTTTCCCTCCTTGGCAGCGCCTGGCTGATGTGGCGGGCAATCCTGTCGCCCGCGACGCCGTCCGGCACGGCGCTCGTCGCGCTGGTGGCGACGATCGGGCAAATGGGCCTGCTCGCCGCGCTCATCGTCTTCGCGCGTGGGCCGCTCTATGCGGTCCATCTCGCGAGCACGGCGCCGTGGGGCCTCGACCCGCTCGCCGACCAGCAGCTTGCCGGGCTGCTGATGTGGGTGCCGGCGATCCTGCCCTACCTCGGCGTGGGGCTATGGC
The DNA here is from genome assembly GCA_009377525.1 of Rhodospirillales bacterium. Taxonomy (GTDB): domain Bacteria; phylum Pseudomonadota; class Alphaproteobacteria; order Reyranellales; family Reyranellaceae; genus Reyranella. Next base: position 23,516 of record WHTW01000099.1, on the reverse strand, counting down.
TTGCCTGGTCCAGCCTGCGGCGCAGCGAGCCGGCCTTGTGACGGTCTTCCTGAAATTCGCCCATCTGGCCGCGATCGCCATCTGGTCGGGCGGCCTGCTCGTCCTGCCGTTTCTGTTCTGGCAGCGCGGAACGGTCGCGGACGGCCCGGATCTCGACCGGCTGCACCGCATAACCCGGTTCGTCTACGTCGGGATGACCTCGCCGGCCGCCGTCATCGCCATCGGCAGCGGGACGGCGCTGATCTTCCTGCAGGCAACGTTTCAGGAGTGGTTTTCCCTGAAGATGGTCCTCGTCGGGGCCATGGTTATGCTGCACGTTGTCGCCGGGCTCGTGCTCGGACATCTGTTCCTGCCCAACGGCCGTTTCAGCCTGTTCTCGTACCTCGTGCTGACGAGCGCCTACCTCGTGCTGGTGAGCGCGATCATCTGGATCGTGCTGGCCAAGCCGCACGTCGACTCGAACGACTTTGCCCCCGGCGTGTTCAAACCCGGCGCGTTGGGTCAGTTCTTCTCCGATATCAGAACGCCGACGCCATGATCGAACACGAGCTTGCCTCCGTGCCAGCCGGCAAAGCCCGTCATGAGCGAGGCGAGCCCGGAGAGCGCGAGGCCGTGCGTCAGGATCCCGCCGGGATCGATCAGGCGCACGCCCCAGTTGGCCCCCGCAATCGCGACCAGCGTCATGCCCGCCACGGCATGGGACCAGCTCGCCTCGCGCACCCGGATGCCGCGCACGAGCAGGATCTCGGCGATGCCGACGATGCTTGCCGCCACCCCGGTCCAGAAGGCAATGCCGGCCGACCAAAGGCCCACCCGAACCCAGAAGATGTCCGCCGACCACCAGTACAAGACATCGGCGCCCAGCGTTGCGATCACGAAGGCGATCGGGAAGTGCACCATCATCACGTGGAGCGGATGGCCGACCAGGGCGACCGCCGAACCGACATCGAGCCGCTCGATTTCCAGCATGACCGCGCTCGGGACTCGGGCCTCAGGATCGCCCTGCTTTGCCATCGTCGTTCTCCGCGCCGCGCGCATTCCTCGCGCCGGCATCGTAGCGTCTTGCGTCTGGCCGTCCAACCGGGATTGGCCATCACATTGGCCGGCTGCAAAGGACCTGCATCGACACTCGATCCCGCCGGGCCGGCGGCGGCCTCGATCGCGACGCTGTGGTGGGTGATGCTGGCCGGCGCCACCGTCCTCTTCGCGCTGGTCATGGTCCTGTTCGTGCTGGTGATCCGTCGGCCGGGCTGGGGCTCGAGCGTGTCGCCGACGCGCTGGATCGTGCTCGGCGGCCTCGTCCTGCCGGCTCTCGTCCTGGTGCCGCTGGTCGCCTACGGGCTGGTTGCCGGCGAGCGTCTCCTGCCGCTGTTGGGCAGCGCGCCGCCGCGCATCGAGGCCGTGGGGCGGCAGTGGGTCTGGACCTTCCGCTACCCCGATCATGGCGGGGCCGAGACCAAGGCCGTGCTGCATCTGCCCGCCGGTGCTCCCGTCGACATCGTGGTCACCAGCATCGACGTCATCCACGCCTTCTGGGTGCCCCGCCTCGCCGGCAAGATCGACGCGGTGCCCGGCCGTACGAACCTGCTGCGCATCCAGGCCGACCGCCCCGGCCGCTATGACGGGCAGTGTGCGGAGTTCTGCGGCCTCGGCCACACCGGGATGCGATTTGCCGTCATTGTCCATCGCGCGGAGGACTTCGCCGGCGCGCTCGCGCAGGCGGCAAAGGAGCAACGATGAGCGCGCTCAGGCTGCACCGCGAGCTCGCCGAAATCTGGGCGACCGGGCCGGGATGGCAGCGCCTCGCTGCGGTCAACCATTCCGTCATCGGCCTGCGCTTCATGGCGACGTCATTCGTGTTCTTCGCGATCGCCGGCGTGCTCGGCATGCTCACGCGCGTGCAGCTCGCCACGCCCGACGCCAAGTTCATGGACCCGGAGACCTACAACCAGGTCTTCACGGTGCACGGCTCGATGATGTTGTTTCTCTTCGCCATCCCGATGATCGAGGGCTTGGCCGTCTACCTGACGCCGAAGATACTCGGCACCCGCGATTTCGCCTTTCCCCGGCTGACCGCCTACGGCTACTGGTGCTTCCTGTTCGGCGGTTCGATCGTGGCCATTTCGCTGGTCTTCGGGGTCGCACCCAACAGCGGCTGGTTCATGTACACGCCGCTCAGCTCGAACGTCTACACGCCGGGCATCAACGCCGATGTCTGGCTGATCGGGATCACGTTCGTCGAGATCTCGGCGCTGACGCTCGCCGTCGAAATCGTCGTCTCGATCCTCAAGATGCGCGCGCCCGGCATGTCACTCGACCGCATGCCGATCTTCGGCTGGTACATGCTGGTCACCGCGCTGATGATGGTGGTGGCCTTTCCGCCGCTAATCCTGGGGGCGATATTGCTCGAAATCGAGCGCGCCTTCGGCCTGCCCTTCTTCGATCCGAGGCGGGGCGGCGATCCCTTGTTGTGGCAGCACCTGTTCTGGCTGTTCGGCCATCCTGACGTCTACATCATCTTCCTGCCGATGGCCGGAGCCCTGTCGACGATCATCCCGGTCTTCGCCAACCGGCGGCTCGTCGGCTACCGGGCGATCGTCGTGGCGATCATCGCGCTCGCCTTCGTGAGCTTCGGCATCTGGGTGCACCACATGTTCACCGTGGGCATCCCCCATCTGGCGCTCGCCTTCTTCTCCACCGGCTCTGCGCTCGTCGCCGTGCCGACGGCCGTGCAGATCTTCGCCTGGCTCGCCACGCTGGCCCATGGCCGGCCGCGCTGGGACGTGCCGATGCTCTACGTCTTCGGCTTCTTTTTCGTCTTCGTGCTCGGCGGCCTGACCGGCGTCATGCTCGCCATCGTTCCGTTCGATTGGCAGGCGCACGACAGCTACTTCGTCGTCGCCCACATGCATTACGTCGTGGGCGGTGCCCTGGCCTTCCCCATGCTGGCGGCATTCTATTACTGGCTGCCACTGTTGACGGGACGCACGGCGGTTCACCGGCTGTCGGTACCCGCCTTCTGGCTGGTCTTCATCGGCTTCAACCTGACCTTCTTCATGATGCACCTAGTCGGCCTGCTCGGCATGCCGCGGCGGGTCTACACCTATCCAGGCGACGTCGGCTGGAACTGGCTCAATCTCCTGTCTTCGGTGGGCGGGTTCATAATGACCATCGGCTTCGGGCTGGTGGTGATCGATATGCTGACGCAGTTCCGCTATGGCCGTCGGGTGCGGCGCGATCCGTGGCGCACGACGACGCTCGAATGGGCCATGCCGATCCCGCCGGCGCCCTACGCCTTCGCTTCGCTGCCGCATGTCGGAGCACCGGCCGATGACATCGCTGCCGGCAGGCGCGCGCTGTCGTTGGCGCGAGGGGAGGGGTATCTCGGCTTCGCGCGCAACGGCTGGCAGGAGACGCTGGGCGTGCATATGACGTCCGGCGCCCCCGAGCAGTTGATCGTGCTGCCGCGCCCGACCTACCTGCCGCTCTGCACGGCGCTCGCGACCGGCGCGGCGGCGCTGGCTATGCTGTTCCAGTTCTACCTGCTGTCGCTCGCCGCGGCGCTGGTTACCGCCGGCCTCTTCGTGCTGGCCGGACAGCGGGCGGGGCTGGTGCGCGACCATGGTCCTCTGCCGGTCGGCCATGGCGTGAGCCTGCCACCGCATACCGAGTCGGCCGGCGCGCCGCCGTGGTGGGCGCTGATCTTCACGCTGCTCGCCGACGGCACCATCTTCGCGTCCCTGGTGTTCGGCACGTTCTATCTCTGGATCGCCGCGCCGAACTGGCCGGCGGCGGTAGCACCCACGCCCAGCCTCACGCTCGCCCTGGTCACCCTGGCAGCCCTTGCGGTTGCCGCGGCGGCGGCGCGTGGATCGCTGCGGGCCCTTGTTGCCGGCAGGTCCGTGCGCGGCTGGACTGGCTTTGCCATGCTGGCGCTCATTGCCGCCATCGCTGGCGCCGTCGTGCTTATCGGCGGCATCGCGCCGCCTCCGCGCGAGCATGCGCTCGGTGCGACCGCCGCCGCGCTGCTCGGCTATGTTGTCCTGCACGCAGGCATCGGCCTTCTTTTCCTCGTCAGCAACCTGCTGCGGCTGGGCGCCGGCCGGGTGTCGGCCCGTCGGTCCCTCGACCTGCGCCTGACGCAGCTCTGGCTCGACTACACGGTCGTGACGGGAGCCATCGCGCTCGGTCTCGTCCTGGCGCTGCCGGCGCTGGTGGCGATGCTGGGGGCCCGGCCGTGAGCCCGCATCCCGTTCCGCCCCGGCGGCTGTGGTGGCTGGTAGCGGGCTTCGGAGTCTGGTGCAGCGCTCTTGTCGTCGCCTACGCCCTGCACGCGGTCGGTTGTGCTTTTGGTTGGTCGGCGGCTTCGCTGCGCCTGGTCCTTGCATTGGTGATCGTGGCGCATCTGGTCGTGCTAGGCTGGATGTGGCGCGATCTTGCAACCGACCGCCCGGAACCCGGCTTCGGCCCGACCGGCACGTTCCTGCAGACAGTGGCCCTCTGGACCTTGATTGCCGCCGTGGTGGCCACAGTCCCGATGCTCGGGCTGACGATTGCACTCACCACATGCCTTTGATCGGCGGCGTTGGAGCGGTCAGCCCACTGTTGCTCCGCTCGTCAAGACGAGCGCAGGCAATCGGCGAAGTTCCGGATGCCCCGTGCGCCTGCGGCCTTTGGCATCGCGGGGCTGAGCCCGCCGAGCGAGGCGGCCCGTACCTCTTTCGGAGTCATGCCGAATTCGCGCCGAAACGCCCGGGCGAAGCTCGAGGCGTCGGCGAAGCACATCATCTCCGCGACCGCGCCGATCGGGGAATTGTTAGAAGCGTCGCACAGAATGGCGAAACTTTCGCGGAGCCGCCGACGCTGGATGTAAGCGGCGACGCCGCCCTCGGGCTCGAGCAGGCGATAGAGTTGCGAGCGTGACGTTGCGGCCTCGCGGCAAAGCTTGTCGGGTCCAAGGGTGTGCGACCGCAAATGCTTTCCGACCGCTCGCCGCACCCTTTCCATCAGCGTGAGGTTGATCTGGCTGCCAGCCTTCACCAGCCGATCGGCGGACGGGGCCACGCAGGCTTGGACCATGGCTTCCACCGCATCCTTGAGCCGCGAGGCATCTTCAGCCGCCAAATTCGAAAGGTTGGTCTCCAGCAGTGTCATGTAGTCGGCCAGCAGCTTGCCGTGGGGCGCGTCCAGGGCGATGCCGTTTGCTGCGTCGAGCAGGGGGGCGACGGCGCCGAAGCAGTCGCGCGACATCAGAAGCTGGACACGCTCTTCCCACCTCTTTCGGCCGATATACATCTCCTCGCCCAGCGACAGGATGAAGGGCACACCCGGCGGCACGTCCAACTCGATGTTGCGCGCCTTGACGTGACTTTCGCTCTGCCTGCTGAGGGTGATCACCCAATGGTCGACCGGATTGCGCCGGATGAAGGATGGCGCGCGGGCGACCGAGTTGGGAGGCGATGCGACGCGGCTGACCGTGAAGCCGCCCACCGTCCAATTGTCGTTGGTGGCGGCAAACCCCTCGCTGGGTGAGGCGAGCGATGCCGCTTCAAAAACAGGTCCGTACCAGCCGTGCCATGCCTCGAATTGTTCACTCGCAGGGAGTGATTGCGTACTGAAAGTTCCAGCAAACATGGGCCTCTTCCCGCACTATCCGCGCAAGTTGTGGTCGGGCGACCGCGACGGGGTCCCATAACTCGAAAAAGACGCATTTGGCTACCGCCGCGCCGCGCAGGCGCGGGAAATTGGGACGCTGGGCACAGATCTGAGACACCCCAAGTTGCTGCGGGGCCGATTTCTTGAATGCCGCCGCGGCGACGCGAGGCCTCGGGCTCCACCGGTTGCGCGAGGCACTGGGTGTTACGGGGTCAGCAGGAGCGCCACACCAAGCATGATCGTCAGCCCCAAAAGCGAGAATCCGGCGGCTGGCCATTGGCGCAGGGCATGATCCGCCTGCTCGAGCCATAGCGCCATGCGCAGCGGCCGTTGGTTTTGTCGGCGTCCCATCAAGGCGGCGAGCGCCATGCCCACCAGAAGCGGCCAGACCAGTGACCAGAGCGCGTCCAAGGAGAGCGGGTCCGGAGTTGTGACGGCAAGGGGCAGCGGCAACCAAGCATGCCAAGGCAACAGGCCGAGCAGCAGCGAGCACAGGACGAGGGCGAGGGCTGCCACAGGTTGTTGACCTGAGACAATGCCAGCCATCGATGGCGCAGCCTGGTCCGCCGGCGCCAGCGCGCGCGCAACGAGCATGACCAGGTAAGCGCTGGTGAGAACGCCGCCGACATCGAGCACGAGCGACCACCACCATTGATGCGTGCTGTCGGCCGCCCGGAGGAACAGGGTCTTGGCGAAATAGACGCCACTGGTCGGCGGGCCGATCAGCGCCACGCCGGCCAGCAGGAAGACGAGCGCGGCAAGCGGCGCTGTGCGGACGACGCCACCCAGGGCGGCAATGCGGTCATGGCCCAGCGCCACGTAGATCATTCCCGCTGCCATGAACATGGCGGCCTTGGCGGTGGCGTGCGAGGCCGCCTGGACCAGGCCGGCGATCAGGGCGCTGCCATCGATGAGCCGGCCCGCTTCGGCATCGAGGGCCAGGGGAAACGCCAGGAAGAGATAGCCGAGCTGCGCCACGGTCGAGTAGGCGACCAGCAACTTGAGCCGCTCCTGTCGCAACGCCAGCAGGCTGCCGAAGACGATCGCGCCGGCCCCCAGCGCGCCCAGAAGCTGCGGGGCGGCCACGCCCGCCAGCCCCGGCATCACGAAAAACCACAGGCGCACGATGATGAAGAACGAGCCCTTGACCACCAGTGCCGACAGCACGGCGCTGGCCGCCGCGGGTGCACCGGCATGCGCTGCGGGAAGCCAGAGATAAAGCGGGAAGAGGGCGGTCTTGGCCATCAGGCCGACGGTCATCAGCGTCACCGCGACCGCCGTCACCGGCTCGCCGCGGATGCGGCCCGACAGCACGCCGATATCGAGCGTGCCATAGGCGCCGTACAGCAGGCCCGTGCCGGCGAGATAGAGCACTGATCCCAGGAGCGCGAACAGCAGATAGCGCAGTGCCGCCTGCAACGTCTCCGCCCGGCCATCGAGGGCAACCAGCGGAACCGCGACGAAGACCAGCAGCTCGAGCGAGACATAGAAGGTAAAGAGATCGCCGCTCAGGAACACGGTGTTGAGCGCGCCCCAGACCGCCAGCAACAGGATCCAGAACGCGAAGGACCGGCGCGTTTCCGTCATTCCGGCCGGAAAGTCCGCACGGGCGAACAGCCCGATGGCCGAGATCACCACCGCCGTGGTGACCATCATGAGCGCCGATAGCCAATCGGCCCGCAAGGCGACGCCGAGCGGCGGACTCCAGCCGCCCAGCAGGTAGACCAGCGAGCCGCCGGCCGGCCGCAGCCCGGCGGCGATCGCGACGGCGATGGCAAGACCGAGCGGCATCGTCGCCAGCGCGATACGCGAGACCCAGCGGCCGCCGACGCCGAAGGCAAGCAGCGCGCCGGCGATCGGGACGACGAGGGACAGCACCAGCAGGAAGTTCATGCATCACGTCAATCGCTGTCGTCGCGGCCCACGTCCGGGCGCAACGTCGCCGCGCCGCCGGCTTCGAACAGCCGCAGCAGCAGGGCGACCGACAGCGCCGTCGCGCAGAAGGCGACGACTATGCCGGTGATGACCATCGCCTGCGGCACCGGATCGGCTGCAAACCCGGCGGCCGCGCCTTTGCGGGCGATGATGCCGAACAGCAGGAAGACGCCGCTCCCCAGCAGGTTGAAACCGAGCAACTTGCGCAGCGGATGGGGATGGACGAGCAGGCCGTAGAGGCCAAGGCCGACCAGCGCAGCGCCCGTCAGTCCGGCAAGGGTCGGCGCGCTCATGACGATGGCCGATCCGGCGGCCCAAGGACGAGCATGGGCAGCGAAACCGCGATGGAAAGTGTCATGAAGACCTCGACGAACACGATCAGCGGCTTGGCAAGGCCGGCAGGGTAGGCGAGGAAGGCGTTGGCCACGGCAAACCCCATCAGGCCGACGGCAAGGAATACCGCCGGGCCGGCGACCAGAGCGAGGCGCAGGCGGCGTTCGCCGATCGCCGGGGCTTCGGCGAGGCGCGCCATGATGACGATCATCCACATGGCGGCGAGGATGGCGCCGCCCTGGAATGCACCGCCCGGCTCGTTGGCGCCTATCCAGACGATGTGGATGGCGACCACGATACCGACCGGCGGCAGCAACTGGGCGAGGAAGGCCAGCGCGCCCTGGCGATTTGTCGCGCGGCGCGGGCCGGCGATGCCGCCCCAGTTGCCGTCGGCCGCCAGCGACCACACGCCGATGACGGCCAGGAACAGCACGACTTTCTCGAGCAGGGTGTCGAGCGCGCGGAAGGCCATCAGGACGGCGGTCACCGGATTGCCGAGCTCGGTTTCGGCGAGGTGGCGAGCCGCCTCGGGGGCGAGTGTCGCGCCGGGGTCGGGCATCGTCAGCACGACCGCTGCGAGCGCCGCAGTGACGACCATGCAAAGCGCGGCAGCGAGCACACGCGAGCCTGCGCCAGGCCATTCGGCCGCGACCGCCGCTTCGGTCCCGCGCAGGCGCACCGCGGCGCTGATCAGCAGGACGCCAGTCACGCCGCTGCCGATGGCCGCTTCGGTCAGTGCGACGTCGACCGCGAACAGGCGAACCCAGACCAGCGACACCAGCAGCCCGTAAGCGACGTAGCCGACGACCGCGGCGAAGGCGTCGCGCGACACGATGGTCCAGATGGCGACGGCGAGGACGAGCACCGCCAGGCTGATATCGAGGGCCTGGATCACGCTCATGTTCCCCGACCTCTGTGCCGCAGGGCCTGAGCAATGAGCTGCGCGACGGTGGCGCTGGCGAGCTGCACAAGCAGCCAGACCGCCACGAGCTTCAGGCCGCCGAGCAGGCTGTCGGCTTGCGGCAAGAGGCCGAGCACGATCAGGCCGAGGCCGAGGTTGTCGGCCTTGGTCAGGGCGTGCAGGCGGGTCAGCGAATCGGGAAAGCGCAGCAGGCCGACGGAGCCGGCCATGAAGAATGCCGCTCCGGCGCAGATCGCCACGACGGTGAAGATGTCGATGGCGGTGTTCATTCGTTCGCCCGCCCGGCTTCGCGATCGTCTTCAGGGGCGGCGCTGTTGACGAAGGCGACCGATGCGAAGGCGGCGAGAAGGGCGAGACCCAGCGCTACATCCTCCGCGCCACGCACGCCGGTCGCCGCGGCCACCAGCAGCAGGGCGGCGATGCCGCCCGTCCCGAGCAGCTGCACCGCCATGGTCCGGTCGACATTGCCCGGGCCACCGAGGACACGAATCAGGCCGATGGCCACGGTCAGCAGGACAAAGCCCGCCGCGCCGAGCAGGAACTCAGTCATGGCGGAGCACCCTGGTGAACAAGGTTTCCTCCTCGGTGAGACTGGCCACCACGGGCCGCGTGACATCGAGACAGTGGATCAGGAGATCGCCGTCTTCATTGGTGCCGGTCGGCAGGGTGCCGGGCAGCAGGCTCGATAGGGCGCAAAACACGCCGCGTTCGCCTGCCGACCGCAGCCGGCAACGGTATACGACGAAGCCGGCGCGCAGCGGCAAGCGCGGATCGCAGGCAATCCGGGCGACTTCGATGCCTGAGATCACGGACTGTCGAAAGAAGTGCAGCGAGAACATGATCAGCGACGACAAGCGCAGCCGCGTGGCCGTTGGCGGCAGCAGCCTCAGGCTCGCCCATGTTGCGGCTGCCGCGGCAAGCAGGCCGACCGGTAGATCGGCCGGCTGATAGCCGGCGCTCATGAGCCAGAAGGCGAGGAACAGCGCCGCGCGACCGACGGCCACCCGCACCGGCGGGCCGGCGCGGCTGTCGCTGGAGGTGCTCATCGAAATGGCGCCGGCGGCGCGGGCGCGGCGCCACGCGGCGCAGGAGGTTGGGCCGCGGGCGGTTGCTGCTCGAGCCGGGGCGACGTCGAGAACAGGTTGTCCTGCGGCACCGGGGTCTTCTTGTTCGGCGTTCCCATCAGGGCATCGGATCGCGCCGCGACGCCATCATCGTGCGCATCGCGTCCTCGTTGTGCGACTAGGATGGACTCCGAAAAGGTGAACCCGCACCACCTCACCCTGAGGAGGCGCGAAGCGCCGTCTCGAATGCGCGCGGTAAACCGCGCGTGGGTGGGCAACGGCAAAGCAGGTTGCCCACCCTTCGAGACGCATCGCTCCGCGATGCTCCTCAGGGTGAGGTGAACCTGTGGAAACGGAATGCGATCTACGCGATCAATCGGACCGATCACCGCCACGATCGTCAGGGCAACGCTTGGCGTCACGGCACGGCCGCCACGGCAGGCGCGTCGGCGTGCTCTTCGTGTGGCGGCTCACTGATGCGGAACAGCGCGATGTACATCGCCGGCAGCACGATCAGGGTGAGGATCGTCGCCACGAACAGGCCGCCCATGATGGCGAACGCCATCGGTCCCCAGAACACGTCGGCAGCGATCGGAATGAAGCCCAGCACCGTCGAGATCGCGGTCAGCATGATCGGCCGAAAACGCGACAGCGTGGCCTCGACCACGGCGTCCCACGCATGCTCGCGCTGCGCCCGCTCGGTCTCGATCTGCTCGATGAGAAGCACCGCGTTGCGGGCGATCATGCCGAACAGGGCGAGGATGCCGAGGATGGCGACGAAGCCCAGCGGCCGGCCGACGATGAGCAGGGTGAAGACGATGCCGATCAGCCCCATCGGGATGACGCTCACGACCAGGAACAGGCGGCTGAAGCTGTGCAGCTGGGCCATCAGGAAGAACAGCATCAGCAGCAGCATGATCGGCACCATGGCGAAGACCGAGGCCTGCGAATAGGCGCTCTCCTCGACGGTGCCTCCCAGGGCGATGCGGTAGCCCTTCGGCAGCGCCGAGCCGATCTTCTCGATTGCCGGCGCCAGGGCCTCGACCGCGCCCGCCGGCGAGACGTCGGGTGGCACGTCGGCCAGCACGGTCAGGGTCGGAACGCGCTGTCGCCTCCAGATCAGCGGATATTCCTGCTTGAAGTCGAAGCTCGCGACCTGGCTCAGGGGAACGGTGCGCCCGTTCGGCAGCGGAAGTTGCAGGGCGCGCAGCGTCGACAGTGAGCTGCGCTGCTCGTCCTGCGCCCGCACGACGACGTTGACGAGGTAGATGTCGTCACGCACCTGCGTGATCGCGCTGCCGGCCATCAGGGTATTGATGACTTCGGCGATGGTTCGCGAGCTCAGCCCGAGAAGCCGCGCCTGGTCCTGGTCGATGGTGACGCGGACCTGGCGCGCCGGCTCCATCCAGTCGAAGGCGACCTCGTCGATATGGGGGTCGGCGCCCACGACCTCGGCCAGACGGAGCGCAATGGCCCGCACCTGGGAAAGGTCGGGGCCACTCACCCTGTATTGCACCGGCCATCCGATGGGTGGCCCGAGCTCGAGCGGCGATACGCGGCCGACGACACTCGGCATCTGCTCGGACAGCGCCTTCTCGATCTTGGCCTGCAGTCGGTCGCGCGCCGCGACATCCTTGGCGACGACCACGGCCTGCGAGAAGAAGTCGTTGGGCAACTTGACATCGAGCGGCAGGTAGAAGCGGATCGCGCCTCGTCCGATGTAGGTGCTCCAGCGCTCGACGTCGGGATCGCCCTGCAGCAGGTTGTCGAGTCTGGTGGCGACGGTGTCGCTGGCATAGATCGACGCATTCTGCGGCAGGGTGAGATCGACGACGAGCTCGGGCCGATCGGAGGCCGGGAAGAACTGCCGCGGCACGAAGGGCAATGTCAGAAAGGCTGCGACGAGGCTGCCCAGCGTTACCGCGATGGTGATCCATCTCATCCTCATTGCCGCGACGAGGAAGCCGCGGAAGATGCGCAGGACGACGTTCGGTTTGGCCGTCGAGGCGTCCACCTTCGGCTTGCGCAGGAGCGCGACGCCCAGCAGGGGCGCGAACAGCACCGCGACGAACCACGAGACGAACAGCGCGATGGTCACGACGGCGAAGATCGAAAAGGTGTACTCGCCCGCCGCACTCTGCGCGAAGCCGATCGGCACGAAGCCCGCCGCCGTGACGAACGTGCCCGTCAGCATGGGGAAGGCGAGCGTCTTGTAGGCGAACGACGCGGCATCCTCCGTGCTGTCGCCCTGGGCGATGCGCGTGGTCATGACGTCGACGGTGGTCATGGCGCTGTCGACCAGGAGGCTGAGCGCGATGATCAGGGCGCCGAGCGAGATGCGCTGCAGATCGATATTGAACCCTTCCATGATGGGGAAGACGATGGCGAGCGTCAGCGGAATCGACGCCGCAACGATGGCGCCCGGCCGCATGCCGAGGCTGATGATGCTGACGGCCATGATGATGGCGATCGCCTGCAACAGCGAGACCATGAACTCGCCGATCGCACTATCGACGACGGCGGGCTGGTCCGAGACCAGGATCGGCTGGATTCCCAGAGGCAGGTCGACGACCGCGTCGTCGATCTCCGCGTTGACGTTGCGGCCGAGCGCCAGGATGTCGCCGCCGGCACGCATGGCGATGGCGAGGCCTATGGCCGGCTTGCCGTTGACGCGAAACATCGGCTGAGGTGGGTCGGAATAGGCGCGGCGGACCTCGGCGATGTCGCGCAGGCGGATCATGCGGCCGTTCGACAGGAAGTTGACGTTGAGGATGTCCTGCTCGGAGCGAAAGGCGCCGGACACCTGAAGCGACAGGGTCTCGTTGCTGGTCTGGACCGCGCCGGCGGGCGTGACGCTGTTTTGCGCCTGGACGGCGGCGATCAGGGCGGACCGGTCGATGCCCAGCCCCGCGAGCTGCTGCGTCGAGAATTCGATGAAGACCTGCTCGTCCTGGGCGCCGATGATTTCGATCTTCGAGACGTCCGGAACGTTCAGCAATCGCGAGCGCATCGCCTCGACGTAGTCGCGCAGCTCGCGATGGGTGAAGCCGTCGGCGGTGAAGCCGTAGATCAGGCCGAACGTGTCGCCGAAATCGTCGTTGAAGCCGGGACCGACGATGCCGGCCGGCAGGGTGTGGCGGATGTCGCCGATGTTCCTGCGGACCTGGTACCAGACGTCGGGCACCTCGGCGGCCGAGGTCGAGCCCTTGAGGTTGACGAAGATCGTCGTGACGCCGGGAGTCGTGTAGCTGCGCAGGAAATCGAGGCCCCTTGTCTCCTGCAGCTTGCGCTCGAGCCGCTCCGTCACCTGGAGCAGCGTGTCGTCGAGCGTGGCGCCCGGCCAGGCCGCCTGCACGATCATGGTCCTGAAGGTGAAGGCAGGATCCTCGTTGCGGCCCAGTCGATAGTAGGAAGCAAGGCCCGCGAGCGTGACGACGATCATCAGGAAGACGGTGAACGAGCGATGCTTCAGTGCCCATTCGGATAGATTCGTCACGGCGAGGCTCCGAGCAGGCGGACCTTCTGGCCCGGATGGAGCGCCTGGACGCCGGCCGTCACCACGATTTCGCCGCCGTCGAGGCCCTGCGAGATCACGACGGTGCCCGGGTCGAAGCGCTCGACCGCAACGTTGTGCAGCGAGACCGTCAGGCCCTTGGGGTCGACGAGCCAGACGGCGGGCTGGCCGTTGATGCGGGTCAGCGCGCTTGCCGGCACGGAAATGCTCGGCGTGGATTCGAGCTCCATGCGTCCCCTGACCGTGGCGCCCAGGAACATCGCTGCCGGCGGGTCGATCAGGCTTACGCGTACGCGGAACGTCCGCGTGATCGGGTCAGCCTGGGGATCGACCTGCCGCACCCTGCCCATCGCCGTCACAGAGGGGTCGTCGGTCAGGGACACCGTTATCCTGGGATCGGCTGGCGCCGAGCGGATTACTTGCGCCGGCACGCCGAACACCGCGTCCCGGCCGTCCTGGCGGGCGACCTGGAAGACCGTCTGGCCTGCCTGCACGACCTCGCCGGCCTCGGCGTTTCGCGCCGTGACCGAGCCGGCGACGCTCGCCTTCAACGTCGTGTAGGTCACGCGGTCCTTGGCGATGTGCAGTTGCGCCTGGGTGTTGTCGACGTTGGATTGCGCCGTGCGCAGCGCCTGCTGGGCCTGGTCGAACAGGACCTGCGTGGTGAAGCCCTGCGGCAGGAGCGTCCTCTGGCGATCGAAGGTGTTGCTCGCCTCCACGAGCTTGCCCTCCGCAGCCGAATACGCGGCCTGCGCCGACCGCAAGGCGTTCAGCTCGTTCTGGGGGTCGAGCCTGGCCAGCACCTGATCGGGCTCCACGCGAGCGCCGACATCGACCATTCGTTCGATGATGCGACCACCGATGCGGAAAGCCAGTGACGCCTCGTTCTCGGCGCTGATCTGTCCGGTGAGCACGACCGTTTCGCCGGTGCCGCTCTTCTCGGCAGTGATCGTGCGAACCGGACGCGCCTGGACGGCCTTGACCTCGGTCTTGCGCTCGCAGCCCGTCAACAGGGCATTCGCCGCAACCAGAAACAGGCCGAGCGTCGCTGCGCCGGTCGCGCTTCGGCGCGCAATCACGGTATGAGACGCGCCCTGAGACGGGTGTACTCCTCTTCCGAGATCGACTTCTGCAATTTCAGACGGTCGAGTTTCTCGATCTCGTCGGCGGCGCTGAAGCCCGCGATCTGGCGGATCTCATCCCGGGCCATACTGGCATGGGCCCGGTTGCGTTCGGCCATGCCGCCGCCCTGCGTGAGGATATAGGCGAAGATGCCGATATAGGGCAGCACGATGAGCAGGATCACCCAAAGCACCTTGCCGAAGCCCGATATGTCCTGTCGCCGGAAGAGGTCGCTGGCCGCGGTTATGAACAGCCAGAACCACAGGATGAACATGAACACCGCGAAGGCGTCCGCCACGAAGGTGGCAAACGGAGACTCTCCAAGAAACGACATGATCCTCTCCCATCATCCCGGGGTTATCCCGGGCCGCCGTCGTCCAGGGTCTGGCCGAGAGCGGATTGCGCTAGCAGCCAGAGGTGGTCACGGTATCTTCCTGAGCGAGACCGCGGCCACGCCAGCTGCGGCGTTGAGTCCGACGCTGCCTTCGACACTGACCGGCTGCAAAGTGATCTGGTTGCTGCTGCCACCGAGCAGCACGTTCGCGCCGACGCCGACACCCACCGTGCCTTGCGCCGAGGCGCCGCCGTACTCGCCGGCCAAGGCGCCCGGAGCGATGCTGCCGGGCGCGAACACCATCCACACGATGGTACTTTCCCTGGTGAAGCCGATGTCGACGCCGAAGCGCCGGATCGTCCCGTCGTAGCGCTCGCCGGCACCGTCGGTGCGGGTGAACAGGCAGTTGAGCGTCCGGCTCGATCCGAACACGAAACCAACGCCGCCGGCGGCGTTGCAGTTGAGATGGCCGACATTGACGCCGCCCCGGTTCGGGGGCGGGGATGCGCCCGGCGCCGCCGGAGACTGAGTGCAGCCCGCGGCAAGCGCGAGGAGAATTGCCGTTGCTGCCGGCAGTGCTGGGCGCATTGTTTCCTCCGATGACTAAGGCGCGACGGCGCTCCACCGGCAGCCGAGCCGCGGCTCGCGGACTTCCAGCGACTTCGGTGAGGTCGTCGAGTTGGCGGTGACGGCCAGCGTCGTCGTGTCGAGGCTGAAGTTCGTCGTGTAGATCCCCGGGGAGGACTGCGTCATGTTGCAGTTGACGCCGCCTGCCGATCTGACAGAGGCGCCGTCGGCTGTCGCCGTGAACGTGTGCACGCGCGAGAGGGCGGCATCTAACTGCTGGCATGCCGAGGGATTGCGGTCAGTCGGGACCACCCGAAACTCGATCGGAGCGGCTTGAGCAAGGGCGAGCGTTGCCGCAAGTGAAGACGCCACGGCGGACGTGCAGAGCAACCTGATGGTGGTGATTGCCATTGTTTCCTCCCCGATGTTCTTGGTGGACTACGGCGCCGTCACCCGGCAGGTCACGCGGTCGACAAAGACGTCGGTGCGCGGGCCGTAGATCACGAGGCCCTGGCGCACGCTGGGCGCCGTCGTCTGAACGATGGCGCGTGCGTCCATGACGGTGTTGCCGGCATTGGTGAAGCGGCATTCGATGACGGGATCGACCGGATTGCCGCTGTTGTTGTCCAGATACATCACGGCTTGCCAACGCTGGCCGGGTACGGCCCGCAGCGACGGGTTGTTTATGACCACGATCGGCACGGTCGGTCCGGCCGTGACGGGCACCGTCCCGACGGGCCGGCCACGGAGGCGCTGTTCGACGGTTTTGGCCGGTACGTTCTGGGCCTGCGGATTGAAGGCCTTGTCCTCCGGCCCGGTTAGCGGCCGTCCGTCCTGGCCAACCGTTTCCGGAGTCCAGACCTGGCCGGTCTTGGGATCGCGGAATTCCGGCGCGCCGGTCGACGCGGCAGCGTCCACACTGCTGCGGGGCGCCTGCGCCACGGCCGCTGACGCCATTGTCATGCCGATGAAGCAGATAACGAGCTTCGGTATCCTGTTGTGAACGCTGATCATTTGCTACCTCCATGCAGGTCAGAGGGCTGGGGCCATCTTCGGCATCGAAGCTCACGCACGCGCGATCGGGCTTCGGGGCCGTGGAATTGCACGCGCGCCTGGTTCGACGGCGGCATTCTACGAACGAGGTTCAGCAGCACATCAGCTTGGAATCCCGCGGCTGGTCCCAGTGTCCCATTCATCGGCTGATCACCGCGCCGGGCAGGACGCAGGCAGCCCGCACGGGCTACCGGTTGCACGACCAACCTGCCGCTGCCGCCATGCGGCTGCGGGCCATCCGTGCGCCGCAGAAATGCATTTCGCGTGAATGGCAGTCGTTTGGCGTGCATGCTACGGTCAAGTCGCTTGTGCGGGGGGTAGTGTTTTGTGCGGCTCGGCTATCCGGGTGGCCGATACGAGGCTGCGATGACCCCAGCGATGTTCACGACGCGTTCATTGCCGCCGGCCGAGCAGTTCGAGGCTTGGCGCGGCTGGTACGCTTCCGTCTTTGAAATGATGACGCGGCAACCGACGGCCGAAGGCTTCCGCGGCAAGGCCGTGACGTGGATACTGAATGGCTTCGGGCTCAGCTGCGTTTCCACGCCGCCAGTTTCGATAGTTCGCAGCCAGACCATGATACGCCGCGACCCGGTGGACCATTGGTGCGTCGGTCTCTCCAAGATGAGCTCATCGGAAATCAAGATCAGCGATGGCTGGTCGAAGGTGCCCGCCATGGTGCCGTACGTCTACTCGCTCGGAGAAGAGGCCTCCGGCGAGCGGTCGCTGGACCGGATCCAGCTCTACCTCGCCCGCGACAGCTTCCAGACGATCGCGCCGCTGCTCGATGCGGCGCGCGGAAAGGCGGTCGATATGCCCGAAGGCCGTTTGCTCGCCGACTACCTGCTGCTGCTGGAGCGGAATATTCCGGATCTGCCGGCCGAGGATGGCGCAAAGCTCGCTCTGGCGATCCAGGCAATGCTGGGTGCCTGCCTCGCGCCGTCGACCGATCGGATGGCGGAAGCCGGGCGGCAAATCGACCTCACGCTGATGGAGAGAGTGCGACAAGCCGTTCGCAAGAACCTGCGCTCGCCGTCCCTCGGACCGGACAAGCTGTGCCGGGAGGCCGCGACGTCGCGTTCACAGCTCTACCGCCTGCTCGAGGGCGAGGGCGGCGTGGCTCACTATATCCGGCGCCGCCGGCTCTCGGAGAGTTTTACGCTGCTGTGCGATGCGTCCAACAATCTATCGATCGGAAAGGTGGCCGAGATGCTCTGCTTCGCCGACGGGTCAAGCTTCAGTCTCGCCTTTCGCCGGGAGTTCGGCATGAGCCCGAGCGATCTGCGGGCCGGTGCCGTCGGCGGATCGCCACCAGCGCCGCCGTTGAAAAATGCCGTGGCGTCCGGGCCTCACAGTTTCAGCGAGTGCCTGCGCAGCTTTTGATTGCATGCCGGAAGATCCGGATGGGGCCGCCGGCTGCACTGATGCGGTCCTTGGCGTGATTCAGCTTTTGGGACGTATGGACCAGTCCCGGGACTAGCCGCTAATCAATGCGCGCTTCACTGGCTCTAAGATGACAGGTGGACGTTCATCGACGCGTTTGGCGTCGTGAGGTCCGATGGGCTTCTGAGCCGTCATTTGCAATTTGTCTGCCGTTGTCCCAGGTGAAAGGAGGAGCCATGTGTGAAATGTGTCCTGAGGTCGGAATGTCTCGCCGTGCCTTGATGAGAGTCGGCGCGGGAATGTTGGCGTTCGCGCCGCTGACGGGTGAGGCGCTGGCACAGCCCGCGCGCAAGGCCGATACACCGGATGCAGCGCTCAACCTGCTGCTCTCCGGAAATGAGCGCTACGTAGCGAACAAGCCGAACGAGCAGGACTTTTCGGCCACCCGTATCGCCCGCTCACAGGGCCAAGCACCATTCGCCGCGATCCTCGGTTGCGCCGATTCGAGGGTCGCGCCGGAGCTCGCCTTCGACCAGGGACCGGGCGATCTATTTGTGGTCCGTGTCGCCGGCAACTTCGTCACGCCCGATGGCCTTGCCAGCTTGGAGTTCGGCGCCGCCGTGCTGGGCACGAAGGTGATCATGGTGCTTGGTCACAGCAGTTGCGGCGCCGTCGACGCCACGGTGTCAGCTCTGCAGAAGGGCAACGACCTGCCCGGCCACATCGCCGATCTGGTGCGCGCAATGAAGCCCGGAATCGAGCCGGTGCTCAAGCAGACCGGCGACGACTTGGCAAAACGCGCAGTAATCGCCAACGTGCGCTACAACGTGCAGCGGCTGCAGCAGGAAAAGCCGATCCTGGCTGACATGGTTGCCAGCGGGAAGCTGCGCGTGGTCGGCGGTGTCTATGACCTGGCCACGGGCAAAGTCTCTCTCGTGTGAAAGGGCGCTGCCTTTCGAAGGGCGGCAATGCTTCATCTCGCAGGGGTGCCAGCGCTGCGCTGGCACCCGCCAAGACGGCGGCCGATGGTGGCGCCCGCAACTTCGGAGACTGCCTTCGCCGCAGTCTCCGTTGCAACTATGCCTTTGGTGTAATCGAGACGGCCAGGAGCTGGCTGTTGATCGCCGTCAGGCTGTCGCCGACCTTGACTCGCGACAGCTGATCGCGACCGGCCTGTGTCGTGACGTTGTAGGTCCGCACCGGACCGCTGGCTGGATTGACCAGCGTGATCGTGTTGGCGGCCGGATTGACGCCCACGACCCACCAGGTACCGACGGCCTGGGACGCGGAGACGCCGGTGAGATTCTGGCCGGAAGCCGCCGTGCCGACGACGCTCACGTCGCGATTGGGCGGCGTCGGCGTCTTGCGGTCCGACAGCACGAAGCTCAGCCGGTCCTCGAAGGCGACCGACACAATGTCGCCAACACGCGCGGCGCCGAAGTTTGCCACGGCCGGGCTGACAGTGTGTGTTCGTACGGCGCCGTCGGGATAGGTCACTGTTATTGTCCGGGCATTGGGATCGACGGCTGTGATGCGGACGTCGGCCGAATAGGTTGTCACCGTCTGGATGCCGACGATCGCCTGGTTCTGCGCTCGGATGCCGACAGGCATCAGAATCGGACCAAGAATTGTGATCGCGACCAGACCTCTTCGGTTAAGCACGATAGACCTCCATCGCTTGACGCGTACATTCTACGAGCGACGTCTTGAGCCGCATTGGCACGGAATCCTGCGATTGGTCCCGGCGTCCCAATTCCAGGCGGCGGCGCCGATTGAGACGTAGGGCACAATGCTGGGACGCGGTGACAACAATCACCAGGTCGGGGCAGGCCGAGGACCAAGGGCCGCCGCCTCTTGGCGTCCGGCTCGCCTGGTGTGAAGGCCGGGCGGAGTCTTGTGCCATGCCCGGCCCCTGACGGCCTGCTGGTAGCCGTAGTCGTACAGCGCGCGCATGTAGGCATGGTCGAACATGTGATCGCGCGGCACTTTGAAGTCGGACCCGATGTAGGCGAGGTTGTAGTCGACGCCGTCGCGCTTGGTGAGGAAGTACGCGCGCAGCACGTCGTTGTAGCCGCTTGCCGCCAGCATGGTGCTGATGGCACGGCCGGCAATGGTGAGGGTGCGGCGCTCGATCTCCGCGTGCTCGGGATCAAGCCTGGCGTTGCGGATGACGAAGGCGCTCTGCGGCCGCTCGACCGCCAGGAGGCCCGGATCGATCGATTGCGGATAGAGGAAGAGCTGGGCGATCGCACCGCCGTCGACATGCATTTCCTGAAACCGGGCGCCATCGATCTCGACGTCGAGCAGCACGGGTTGGAAGGCGCCGGGGATCGAGGCCGATGCCAGCAGGATCTTGCGGAAGAGGTCCAGCGACTTCGGATGCCGGCTGGCGGCGATGGCGCCGATGTTCCAGATCACCGGCCGCTGCGCGTCGAGGTCCGTGGTGCTGACCAGCAGCAGGCGGCCCTTGTGGTACTCGCGGGCGATGGCGTTGAACATCGCATGGTCGGCAAAGTGGGCGATCGTCTCCGCCAGAGGGCCGGTGTCGGCCATGGCATCATCGAACAGCGCTGCCAACAGGCGCCGCCGGCGGAACACCCGCTCAGGACCGGTCGTCGTGTAGATTTCGCGCAGCGTGGGATCGTAGTCGGGTCCCAGATAGGCGAAGGGCGCGATCAGGGCGCCTGTGCTGACGCCGGTCACGATCCTGAACTCGGGCCGCGTGCCTGTGGTGGTCCACCCGTTGATGAGGCCGGCGCCGAAAGCGCCATTGTCGCTGCCGCCGGACACCGCGAGAAAGGATGCCGGCGGCATCGGCGTGGTCGGCCGGCCAGCGGCGCGCAATGCCGCCCGCTCGCGCTCGAGGGCACGGGCAGCCTCCGCGAGCATCGGGGCAGGATCGTCGTCGGCAAAGAAGCGCGCATTGGGGATGCCGAGCGGCAGGGCGCGCACCGTTTCGGACGACGGCACTGCCGGCCCACGCGGGGGAATGGCACAGCCGGCGGCGAGCGCGGTAGCGACCGCCAGGACGATGAACGAAGCGAGGCGACGCATGATCAAGATGCTCCCCCGGTTCAGAACGATCCGAGCAGGCTGCCGAGCACGATGACGGCGACCAGCGCCAAGAGTGCACCGACGATGCCCACCATGACGATGTCGAAATAGCTCTTGCCGTGCGTCGAGCCGCACACCGCGAGCAGCGTCACCACGGCGCCGTTGTGCGGCAGGCTGTCGAGCGTGCCAGCGCCGATGACGGCCACGCGATGCAGCAACGCCGGGTCGATGCCGTGCTGGGCGGCGAGGCGCAGGTAGGTCGGACCGAGCGCGTCGAGGGCGATGGTGAGGCCGCCCGAGGCCGAGCCGGTGAGGGCAGACAGCACGTTGGTGGCCACCGCAAGCGACACCAGCGGGCCGCCGCCCAGGCCCAGCACCCAGTCGCGCACCAGGGCGAAGGCGGGCAGGGCGGCAACAACGGCGCCGAAGCCCACCAGGCTGGCCACGCTGAGCGCCGGCAGGACGGCCGCATTCGCCCCGGCATCGACGCTCGCCCTTATGACCGGGAGACGCCGGCCGGTGGTCAGCAGCAGGGTGACGATGGCGGCGGCGAGCGCGGTCGCTACCGACCACACGCCGCCCACCGCCGAAAGCGACGTCGCACCCCACCGCGGCTCGGCCAGGAACGCAGTGTCGAGGCGGGGCAAAACAACAAACGACATCAGCAAGTTCACGGCGATCACGATCACCAGGGGAAGGGCCGCTGCCGCGATCGACGGTGACATCTCGGCGGGCTGTGAACGATGGATCTCGGCCGGATCGAAGGCATGTGCGGTGGTCGCGCGCTCGCGGATCAGCGGGTCCTCGGCCGCGGCATCGACTGGCGCGGGCGCACCTTCGCCGAAGCCTTCGCCTCGACGCTTCGCCGTCGCCGCGGCGCGCGCCAGCCACCACAGGCCGAAGCCCAGCATGATGGCGGCGGCGATCACGCCGAGGCCAGGCGCGGCAAACGGCGTCGTGCCGAAGAACGGCATGGGAATCGCATTCTGGATGGCGGGCGTGCCGGGCAGCGCCGACATGGTGAAGGTCGAGGTGCCGAGCGCAATCGCCGCCGGCATCAGGCGGCGCGGCAGGCCGGCCGTGCGGAACAGCGCCTCGGCCATCGGCGCCAGCACGAAGAAGGCCACGAACAGGCTGACGCCGCCGTAGGTGACCAGCGCGCCGGCCAGCACCACGGCGAGCATGGCGCGTTCGGTACCGAGCCGGCCGGTCATCCATTGGGCGATCGCGCTCACCGAGCCGCTGTCCTCCATCAGCTTGCCGAACAGGGCGCCCATTAGGAAGAGCGGAAAGAACTGCGCCAGGAACTGCGCCGCGCTGCCCATGAAGGTCTGGGTCCAGTGCGCCAGCAGCGGCTCGCCGGCGAAGGCGGCAGCAACCATCGCCGCCAAGGGCGCGAGCAGCAGCACGCTCCAGCCGCGAAACGCCAGCCACACCAGCAGGGCGAGGCCGAGCAGGACTCCGGCGAGGCCCATCAGACGCCCTCGAGCAGGCGATCGATGTCGAGCGTCGAGCGGCGCCCGATATCGCCGCCATGCGCCGCGAGGAACGCATCGGCCGCGCGGCGGCCTTCATCGCGCAACAGGCTGAGGAACGCCCATTCGGCGTTGAGCTTGGAGGACGCACCGAGCTCGACCAGCATGTCGCTGTGGATCATGTGGACGCGCATGCGCGACCAGTGCGCGACCTCGGCGTCGTCGGCCGCGGCGACTCGGCGCAGCAGCGCCATCATGCGCAGTTCCTTGAGCAGGACGGCGTTGAACGAGACCTCGTTCAGGCGATTGAGGATATCGCGCGCTGTACGCGGCACGCCGGGGCGCTTGACCGGATTGATGGCGACCAGGATCGTGTCGTTCGATACGCATTCCTGCATCAGCGGCGTCATGGTCGGGTTGCCGGAGTAGCCGCCGTCCCAATAGGCCTCGCCGTCGATCTCGACGGCCTGGAACATGGACGGCAGGCACGCCGAGGCCAACAGCACGTCGGGCGACAGCTCGGCGTTGCGGAAAACGCGCGGACGGCCGGTCCGCACGTTGGTCGCGGTGATGAAGAGCTTCGTCGGTGCCGCGGCCAGGCGGGCGAAATCGATCGACTCCGACAGGATTTTGGCCAGCGGATTGGGCATGCCGACGGCGAGGTCGTAGGGTGAGAAGACGCGCGCCATCATGTCGAAGGCGACGTAGGCCGGCGAGTGATCGAGCGACCAGCGGCCGAGCAGCCTGTCGAGCGGGCTGCGTTGCAACGGGCTGAAGGCGGCCGCCCGGGAGACCCTGCGCCAGAACGCCTCGAGTTCCTCGCGCGCTCCCTCGTTGCCGGCCCTGGCATGACCGTCGGCCATCACGGCGGCGTTCATGGCGCCGGCCGACGTGCCCGATATCGCTTCGATGGTGAACCTGTGCTCCTCGAGCAGCCGGTCCAGCACGCCCCAGGTGAAGGCGCCGTGCGAGCCGCCGCCCTGCAGTGCCAGGTCGATGAGTTGCGACGGTGGCTCTGCAGGCATGGGCAACGCTCCTCGGGAAAACGTCGAGAACTTCAGACCTCCTGACATAGCTGATTTAGCCGCCTGAAATCACTCGCCTTTCG
>WHTW01000098.1 GCA_009377525.1 Rhodospirillales bacterium | reverse complement strand
CAGGGCGGGAGCGGTCCGGCACAGGGTCGGATAAACGATGCATAGAGCGACAGTCCGCTGCAGCCTGTCACCAACTGAAGTGCTTGTCAATAACTATAGTTCATATCGGTGATCGCCGCGCGCCGGCCGGCGATGCCGCGTTCTTTTATTGCGACTTTTGGCGCTCCAGGAGGGGGCATATCTGGGAGCCGCCGCCGCTGTCATACCATGGCTTGTGTCGCTCGACCGACGTACAAGCAATGCCGTCACCGCATCGGATCGAGGTCGATATCAACCGTCAAAACCTCTGTGACCGAGCCACTAGCCGTCATCAGCACAATGCACGCTCGCTTCACGATCTTCTGGGGGAATGCCGCCCGTTCGAGATCATTTCCCAAGGGCCGCGCAATCCTTCGCGCCAGGCTCGATCGAGGCGAGCACGCGAGCCGAGTGCCCGCCATCGGTCCTCTGGGCTCCCGCGACCTCGATCCGCGAGACGATCCGCGACCAACCGCGACACATAGCCCTCACTTGCGCGTCGTCGTCACCTTGATGACGGGCGACGTGCTGGTCGGGAGGGTGAAGGTGCCGTCCGAGATCGCCTGGTTGGCCAGAAGCTCGACGCCGTCCTGGCGATGGATGGCGACGTCGTAGGTGCCGTTGGCGCGCAGGATCTTCAGCACGTCGGCGCCGCGCGAGACGGTGGCGCCCAGCGTGCGGATGTAGGAGGTGACGCCGACCGACGGGCTCTCGAACTGCAGGCCGGTGGCATAGACGTACTCGGTGCCGGCGGCGTTGTAGCTGATGTCGGCCGCGGTGCCCGTGTCGCTCGGCGTCGGCGCCACCCGCACCGCGCCGACATCGTTGGTCATGGCCGAGGTCCAGCCCAGCCGCCACCAGCCGTCGGTCATTTTCTGCGGCAGCAGCAGCGTGACGTTGGTGCCCGTCCCGACCCACGATTCGGCGTCGAAGTCGAAGGTGGCGCCATGCCAGACGGCGTCCGAATCGTCGAACAGCACGACGTAGCGGGTGTTGCCGCGCTGCACGAAGGCCGAATGGCCGACCACGGCGCCGGCGCCGACGCCCATCGCGGTCGTCCCGCCATAGTGATCGGCGGTGCCGGCGTCGGCCGTGATCTGCACGGAATTGGCCTGGTTGTCCGGGGCGCGCGGGCCGGTGCCGAAGGTGGCGTTGACCGCTGTCCAGTACGCTCTTTCGTCGGAATAGGCGACGGTGTTGCTGCTCGCGGGCTCGGCGAGCGCGCCGAGCAGGGCGCCGTTCACCGCGTTGTGCTGGAAGCGCAGCAGGAAGCGCGGCGTGCCCGACGTCGGCACGTACTGGCGGATGCCGGATGTCCGCGAGGCCTGCGCGCCCCAGAGCCACACCGTGGCGGTGCTATCCCTCGTGCCGTCGATCGCCTGCTGGATGCCGAAGCGGATAGGCGCCATGACGGTGCCGCCCGTCACATCGTAGATCGGCAGCGTCTGCCACTCGCCATTGCAGGTCACCGGCCAGGTCGAGCCGGGGAAGATGCCGACAAGCTGGATCTGCGCGCCGCTGGCGCTCTTGTACCAGACCCGGACCGACAGGCGGTCGTTCCATAGTACCGGCCCGAACGGCGTCGTCGAGACCAGCGACCAGTCGTCGATGGTCGTGCCGGCGCCGCTGTCGAACACCAGCTTGGAGGCCGTCATCGTGCCGTCGGGGGCGACGGCGGCGTTGGGCGTTACCACCGGCACCGAGCCGGTGCCGTTGGCCGCCGCGATCCACGCCGCGTCGGAGAAGTCCTGGGAGGCCGCGACCAGGTTCTCCAGCCCGAAGACCAGGTCCGGCGCGGCGTTGAACATCGTGCCGCCGGTGGTCCGCGTGAAGGTCGCGTCGGCCGGCAGCGCGGCGCTCATGAAGCTGATGGTCTCGGTCACCGGCGGCAGCACGTAGGTGCCCGACATGAAGGTGATATCGCCGGTGGCCCGATGCAGGCGCACGTCGGTCAGCCCGTCGCCCAGCGGATTTAGCCAGACCGCAGGCGCGCGGTCGACCGTGTCCCACAGCCGCGCCTGCCAGTCGGCGGGCTTGGTGCCGAACACGCCCCAGCCGCTGTTGTCGGTGAAGGACTCCCGGGTCAGCGCCAACGTCGGGAACTGATCGATCGTCCACGGGATGCCGTCCTGCCGGTACATGCTGGCCGGCGCCGCGGAATCCGCCAGCAGGGGCGAGCCGCCGCCCAGGCTCATGTAGTTGACGCGGCTACCGTCGCCCTCGAGCGTGGTGGCGCCGACGATGAGGTCGTTCAGGTAGAGCACGTCGCCCCACCAGTCGGTTGCCACGATCGCCTTCATCGACCACGGCGAATGGTGCTGCTCGATCAGGCTGGTCTCGATGCTGAGCCGGCCGGGCTGGCCGCCGGCGCCGCCCAGCTCGGCGTACACCTTGTCGGTGTTGGGGGTCTCGTACCAGAAGTCGCGCTGGTAGTAGCGCCCGCCGTTCTCGACTCGCAGCATCGGCTCGTTCCCGGCGCTGTCGCTGCCGGCGCCGCCTTCAAGCAGCACCCGTCCGTCGCCGCTCGCCTCGGTGGGGCCGCTCACCAGGAAAGGCAGGTTCTCCTGGTTAGAGGGGTCGGTGACGTGATCGCAGAGATCGGCCTTTAGGTTGGCCAGGCCGGAGAAGTGCCAGGTGCCGTGGCAGTTGTCGGCGTACACGCGCCCGCCGACCTGGTCGCAATTGTCGAACACCGCGGTGATGCCGACCTTGCCGCCCTCGTTGTAGCTGAGGCCGATGCCCATGTTCATGACGCTGACCTTGGACGGCCCGCGGAACAGCACATAAGGTTCCTGTTCGGTGGCGCGGGTCTCGTCGATCCAGCGCAGGAAGGTGCGTGAGCCGCCGCCCTGCAACGACATCCGGACGTTGACCGGAAAGACCAGCGTCTTGTCGAGCCGGGCGATGCCGATCGACGATCCGCTCGGCCAGCGCGGCACGTAGACCACCGGATTGGAGCCGGGATTGGCGATGGCATGCGTCGCCGCGGCGTCGACCGTGGCCTGCGGATCCTCGGCAAAGGAGTTGATCAGGAAGGTTGGCCGCACGACCTGCGGCGGATGCGGCGGCAGCTCGGGCATGTCGATGGTGAGCGACGGGTTCACGAGGTTGCCCTGGATGTCGCAGCTCGTCGGCGTCTTCGGCAGGGTGAAGATCGGGTCGGCGAGCGTGAACTGGTTGGACAGGACGAACAGCGGCGCGAACGGCGCGAGCGGCCCGTCCTCCTCGACGAACTGGTTGGTGAGCTCGTTGATGACCGGGCCGGTCGCCTCGGCCTGCGACTTGAACTTGTTGTTCACGATCAGGGTTTTGAAGCGCTTCTTGAGCTGCACCGCGTCGGTCTCGGTGGTGTCAGAGACCGCGTTGCCCTTGACGATGATGTTGGAGCACTCGACGTAGAAGAAGCGCTTGGAACCGAAGGAGTGGTTGCGGCGGATGCCGCAGATCCGCATGAACTTCGAATAGATGTCGTAGTTGACCGAGCGCACGAACACGTTGTCGTAGGCGTTGAAGGCGCCGCTCGGCCCGTTGATGATGCCGTACTCGCAATCCTCGAAATAGCACTGCCGGACCCAGTGATTGTAGGCCTCGGCGTTCATGATGCGCACGCCGGCCTCGATGCAGCGATAGAATTCGCAGCGCAGGATCGAGAATTCCGAATCGAGCCCGCTCGTGCCCTCGAAGTTGGTCTGGTGGAAGCCGGCGTCGATATCCTTGAAGATCAGTCCTGCAGCCGGCTATAGGTGTTCTGCAGGCTGATCGCGGCGTTGCGCTCCAGCCGCACGCCGGCGTCGGCGACGCCCTGGCCGTCGAAGGTCAGCCGGTTGATGGTCGAGCTGTGGCAGCCGTCCATCCAGATCATGTTGTTGCCCGGTGAGCCGATGTATTTCAGGATGGTGGTGGCCGGGTCCTGGCCCCAGAGATTGATGCCGATCGCCTCGGTCGGCAGGCAGGTCGGCGGCATCATCAGGCTGCCGATCAGGTAGGTGCCGCTGGGGATATACCCGGTGACGCCGTTGTAGGTGTCGTTCTTCAAGTCGCCCGGCACCATGGCGTTGATCATGTCCTGGAAGGCGCCGGTGCTGTTCATTGTGCCGGTCGGGTCGGCTCCGAAATCGTCGACGACATTCCACCAGTCGGGGAAGGGGCCGTTGAACTCGAGATCGCTGGATTCGCCGGCCATGGTGTCCCTCTCCGTTGCGTGCCGCGGGGGACGCACTCTCTCTCGGTCCGATGAAGCTGTCGTGACTCATGCGCGCACACCTGCACGTCAGTATTCGCGGGTAGAGCGGATCAATTTGCACGCTCGGATTGTGCACGCCAACGCCGCGCGGATGACGGCACTGCAAGCACTGCAGGCTCGCGGGAGACTCTCCATTGAACCATTGCAGGGAATCGAAACGATACCCTATAACTGGGCCGTGTGGGGGAGGAAAGCATGGAACCGAGCCACTGGGACGGCAGCGCCCGGTCCGCGGCCCGCTGCACGGCGGGGTTGATCATCGTTGCCTTGGCGGCCGCGACGGCGGAATGGTTTCTGTTGCGATATTTGTTGGGCCGGGACCCCTTCTATTGGCGGGTGTCACTGCAACAATTCGGACTCGTGGGCGGCCTCGAGGCGCTAGTGCTCATGCTGTGCTGGCCTGTGCGACTGATCGAGCGGACCGTCAGCCGCGGCTCCGCCGTCACGCGGGGCGTCGCCACCACCGGCTTCAGCCTGGTCGCGCTCGGCTTGCTGTGGGTCTACATCAGCAATTTCCTCGCCATCAGCTACCTCAATATGACGGTCGACCGCGCGGTCTTCCAGATATCCATCGAAGCGCTCCCGCAGGTGCGTGCGACACGGCCTGCCGGATTCGCCATCGGCCTGCTCGTCTTGTCAGTCGTTGTCATCGGCATCACCGCGCTTACCTGGCGCGCTTGCCGCCACGTCCCGCCCACCCTCGACGCGATATCCGGCCTGACGTCGCGTGCAAGTCGCGCCTGCCTGAGCAGGCCCGCGTCGCTCGCTGCGCTGGCCGTAGTGGGCTTCTGCGCCGTCGGCTTCGCCTCGTGGGCCCAGCTGACCTTGAGACCCACCGCCTGGTACGGAGACACGTTGCGGCTCGCGACAATGCCCGATCGCGAGAAGGCGCTGGGCATCCATCTGGTTCGCAGCGCCGCACCCCTGGTCCCCGCTACGCCGCAGAACATCATCGTGATCCTGGCCGATTCGCTGCGCGCCGATCACTTTCCGGCCTACGGCTACGAACGCATGACGACGCCCTTCCTTGCCGAGCTGGCGACGACGGGCAAGCTGTGGAAGGCCGACTGGGCAGTGTCGACGTGCTCGGAGACGCCGTGCGGAATCATCGGCACGCTGCTCTCCAACCGCATGGACAGGGTTGTCGGTCGCGACAACGTCGCGCTGCAAACGCTGCTGAAGGACGCCGGCTACAAGGTGCACTTCCTGCTGTCCGGAAGCCACATGACGCAGGCCGCGATCCGTGCAGCCTATGGCAGCGCCTCCCTGTTCGAGGTGTTGAGCGACAGCTCGAAGACGGGCCGCGGCAACGACGACCGCCAGATTCTCGAGGCGGTCGACAAGCTGCCGCCGGCCGGCTCCAGCCCGCACTTCATGTTCATGTTCCTGATGTCGACCCATTTCACGGCCGTGAAGTTTCCCGAGCATCGCCCCTACCAGCCCGAGCTTTCGATGTTGTCGGCAGCCGAGCGCAGCCGCGCCGTGATCGGCTCCAACACGCTGTCGAAAGAGGATCGAGCGGAAGCCATCAACGCCTACGACAACGATCTGAGCCAGATGGACGGCATGCTACGCCGCATCTTCGACGGGCTCGACCGCAAGGGCTATCTCGACAACGCTTTGGTATTCATTTCATCGGACCATGGCGAGGCCTTGGGCGAGCACGGCATCTATTCGCACGGCGTTTATCTCTATCCCGAGTTTACGCGTATCCCGCTGTTCATCTACGACAATGCCGGCAGGAGCTATCCGCCCATTGCCCTGGCCAGCCAGACCGACATCGCGGCGACCGCTGTGGCGGCCGTAGGCCTGCCCATACCTCCCTCATGGGACGGCCTTGACCTGCACGGCGCACGGCAGCGGGAGATCAGCTTCGCGCAGAACTCGCGGCTGCACGAAAAGCCCTGCCGGGCCGTGTTCTATCGGGCGGCCGGTGAGCTCTATGAGCTGATGTCCTGCCAAAGACTCCCGGAAGTCGTCTTCAATCTCACGCGCGATCCTCTTGGCGCTTACGACATCAGCGACACCATTGCGCCGGAGATTCTTGCGGATATGAAGCGCGCCCTGACCGCTGCCTTTCCAGTGTTCAAGAACATCTATTGAGTGAACTGTTCCACTGTCGCCACGACCGACCGGAACAAGATCGCCACGACCTCGATCGACGCCATCCCATTTGTGCCCGCCTAGCTCCAGGATGGAAAACCAGCTCTCGACTTTGTTGAGCCACGAGGCTCGGGTCGGGGGTGAAGTGGAAGCGAACGTTGGGATGGCGCTCGAGGTCCGAGGCATTGCCGACAATGAACCGATACGCCGGCAGGTCGTGCTGGCAGCGCTCGACCATCGTCCTCGCGTAGTCGAGTCCCAGGTAGGACTTGGCCTGCGGCGCGAAATGCCACGCGGTTCGCCCGGCGCCGACACCGAGATCTAGCATTTCCATTCGACCGAGATCGGGGCCGAGTTCGTCGAGAAGGGTCTGTTCCGGAGGCTGCAACTGCCGATTGCGACCGTCGCTCGATACGATCTGGGGAGCCTCGTATCTCCCGCGATCACGATCACCCCTTTGCCTTTTCATGCCCCAGCGCCACCTCCCGACACACTCCATAGCAAATGGTGAAGGTCGTCACCAGCCGCCGACCACTGCAACTCATGAGTCGCGCGTCGTGGTCCATTCCTCCGACCAGTCGGTCAAATTGCACTCCCGCCCGATGGTGCCGAGCTGGACCGGCAGAAGGCGATCGACCAACCGGGACGGGAGCAGGCGGCGCATCGCCAGCACGAAGCGCAGATAGGACCAACGGAAGTCGAACGGCACGCTTCGTTTGGCGTTGCGGTCGAACGAGACCAGACGGTCGGGATAGGATCGTGTCGCCATCAATGACGGCGCATTCTGGCTCTCGAATGCCGCCAGCATGCGGCGCTTGCAGGCGAGGTCGTCCGGGGCAAGGCGGTATCGGCGAACCGGCCGGCCGTCGATGCCGTCAGGCGGTCCATAGTAGGAGACCAGCCCGAACAGCCAGCGCGAGCACAGCGCAACGATGCGATGCGGGGTGTACCAAAGCGATGCGTAGGGGCTGTATTCGGGCGCTTCGAAGACATCGAAGCGGTCGTCGCCGGTGACGACCGTGCCCATCAACGCGGCCACCATGTCGTGATGGACATGGCCGCCCTCGAACATCGGCATCACCACGGCGGTTGGCCGGAACTCATCGATGATCGAGCGCAGCCTGTCCGCCGCCCGGCGCAGCTTGTGCGGATCGCGCTGCCGCAATGGCGGCAACAGATCGAGATGAAGCACGTCGTCGTCGCCGAGGCCGGCGACGCGCCAGGCAGCCCGCGCCTCGGCGGCGCGACGTTCGGCCATGCCCGGCGCCTCGTCCGGCGCCAGGTAGACGACGCGGGTCGCGCCGCCGATCCGGCGATTGAGCGCGCCCACGCCGCCGGCGGAGATGACGCAATCGTCCTCGTGCGGCGCGAGGATGAGCAGACGCCCGGGGCCTGGCCAGTCGTGCCATTGCTCGAGGACCGTGAGGCGCAGCAGCGCCAGCACGCCGAACGCGGACAGCCCGGTGTAGAAAAGCGCCGCCGCCAGCGCCGTCACGGCGACGGCGCCGGAACCCAGCGCCAGGAACGCACCCCAGAAAAGACAAGCAGCGGCGATCAGCAAGCCGACGGGAAGCGCCGGTCTGAAGTAGACCTCAAGCTTCATACGAAGGAGCGGATTGTCGTGGCATCCGCCCGGTCGTCATCGGTTATCGGATCGTAGTAGATCGCCAGTTGCGACCGCCTCAGGCGGTCGGGCTGCGAAGCCTGTTTCAACAGCCAGTGCAGGGCCGAGGGGCCGCCCAGCCACAGCACTCCCGCGGCGATGAAGCGCTTCACTGGGTTGACGGGTGGGTTGGAGACGAAATAGCCTTCACCGGCCCACAACCGATAGGCATCTTTCAGGATCGGCACGAGCCCACGCGCTTCCGGCAGGCCCGACAGGGCGATGAGCAGCGCCATGAAGCCGTTGCGCATGGCCGGTGCGAAGAGCTCACGCTCCGGATGGGAGAGCAGCAGCTGTGACCATTTCAGTCGGTACTGCGCTGCCGAGATCGGCTGGCGCAGCGCCGCGGCCGACGACACGCGTTCGCCCTCATGGACGCGATAGTAGGCCATGCCGACCGGGCGCCCGACGATCTGTGCGCCGGCCAGGATGGCACGGCCGAAGAAATCGCTGTCTTCATTGGCGGACAGGCCTTCGTCCCACCGCACCTTGGTGAGCAGGGCGCTCGGCCACAGCAACGAATGGCCGCAGATCGTGCCTTCGCCCATCGGCTCCAGGATCTCGGCCAGGGTATCGAGGCCACGCCGGTCGGACGCCGCACAGACGATCGGCCCGACCCGCACCTTGTCGGCCACTACGGTGAAGCGCCGCCAGCGGCCCGACACGACGGCGCCCTGCGGCGCTTCCTTCGACGCCTTGACCAGCAACTCGACATGCTCGGGATGGAGCACGTCGTCGTCGTCGAGGAACAGGATCCAATCGCCGGTCGCCGCCGCGATGCCGGCGTTGCGCGCGGCACTCTGGCCGCGCGCCGTCTCGTGCTTGATGACGCGTGCCTCGGGGAACTCGGCGGCCAGCAGGGCGAGCGTGTCGTCGGTCGACGCCTCGTCGACGACCACCATCTCCTTGTCCGGCCACGTCTGCCCGCGGGCGCTATGCAGCGCCTGGCGCAGCCAATCCCGGCGATTGCGGGTCGGCACGATGATGGAGACCTTGTCGCTCAAGACGTCACGTCGCCCGGACCTGCTTCGTGCTGAGAGGCCATTCCCGCGCTTACCTATGCTATTGAACGCGGCGATCCTGCAAGCCCGGCGCGAACAGCCGGTCGGCGGGCAGGGACGGGGTGGCTCGGCGATTCGCCGGTGGCCGAACTGGTGGACGAGCCTTTGCGCCTTCTTCACATCGTTCCGACCTATCTGCCCGCCCTTCGCTACGGCGGTCCGATCCGTTCGGTCCACGCGCTTTGCCGGGCCCTGGCGGCCGACGGCCATGACGTTCATGTCTTCACGACCAGCGTCGATGGAGCGGCGGACAGCGACGTGCCGCTGGCGCGCCCGGTCGACCTCGAGGGCGTCAAGGTCACCTACTTCCCGAGCCGCCGGCTGCGTCGGCTCTATTGGTCGCCGCCGATGCGCCGCGCGCTCGCCGCATCAGTCGGCGGCTTCGACGTCGTGCA
The DNA here is from genome assembly GCA_009377525.1 of Rhodospirillales bacterium. Classification (GTDB taxonomy): domain Bacteria; phylum Pseudomonadota; class Alphaproteobacteria; order Reyranellales; family Reyranellaceae; genus Reyranella. The sequence continues at coordinate 19,692 of WHTW01000098.1, read as the reverse complement.
TTTGCACGCCGTCTATCTCTGGCCGATCTGGGCCGGGGCGCGCGCCGCCCGCGCGCACGGCGTGCCGTACGTCATCTCGCCACGCGGCATGCTCGTGCCCGAGCTGATCCGCCGCAAGAGCCGGTGGGTGAAGGCCGCCTGGATCGCGCTGGTCGAGCGCGCCAACCTCGAGGCCGCCGCCACCATCCATACGACGTCGTCGGCCGAGGCGGGCCATCTCGCCGGCTTCGGCTGGAAGCTGCCGCCAATCGCCACCATCCCGCATGGCGTCGACAATCCACCGCCGCCTTCCGCCGTGCCACTGTCGGGCGACATCGCCGCCGCGACCGCGCAGGGGCCGCTGGTGTTGGCGTTCGGCCGCATCAGCTGGGAGAAGGGTCTCGATCGGCTGATCGCGGCCCTGCCGCACGCACCGACCGCGCGGGTCGTGCTGGCCGGCGACGACGCCGATGGCTACGCTGCGTCGCTGGCGGTGCAGGCGCGCGCTGTCGGCGTCGATGGGCGGGTGACGATTGTCGCGCGCCATGTCGAAGGCGCGGACAAGGAGGCGTTGTTTGCCGCCGCGCGGCTGCTTGCGATGACGTCGCTGTCGGAGAATTTCGGCATCGCCGCTTTCGAGGCGATGCGGCGGGGCGTGCCGGTGCTGGCGACGCCCGACGTCGGCATGTCCGAGATCGTGCGCGAGAGCGGCGCCGGCCGCGTCGTCGATGCCGCGCCGGCGTCGATCGCGGCAGGCATCAGGGCGATGCTGGATGATCCCGCCGGCAGTCGTGCCATGGGCGAGGCGGGGCGCGCCCATGTCGTGGCGCACTATGGCTGGCCGAGCGTGGCCCGTCGCATGGCCGATCTCTACGGCTCGGTCGCCAAGCGGCGGACAGGGAGCGCTTCAGAGCCATGACGGACCTGCTGGCGCAAAGCCCGTTCGATGTGGCGACCGAACGCCGCGTGGTCATCATTGCCGACTGGCTGCCGCCCGATTTCGGCGCCGTCGGGCAGTACATGCAGCTGCGCGCGCAGGCTCTGGCCGAGCAGGGCCATGACGTCACTTTGATCGGGCTCGCATCCGGTGCGGGCTCGGTTCGGCGCGAAGCAAGAGGAAAGGGCTCTCTGGCGGAGCTGCGGCTGGCGGCGCGGCCGGTGCCGCGCGGCTCGCTGCTCAGCCGGCTGACGTGGACACTGTGGACCGACCTGCGCCTGGCCATGGCGGGCTTTCGCGACCTGCGCGCCGCCGACGGCGTGCTGTTCACCGGCTCGCCGCCGTTCATGATCCATCTCCTGGCGCCGTTGAAGTTCCTGTGGCGTGGCCGCCTGGTCTACCGCATCACCGACTTTCATCCCGAATGCCTGATCGCCGCGCAGTCCCGTCCCTTGCGGGCGCTCGCCCTGTTGCTGGCGCTTACCAACTTCTGGCGCCGGCGGATCGACGGCTTCGAAGTGCTGGGCATCGACCAGAAGCGTCGTCTCGGCGCGACCGGCGTGCTGCCGGAACGCATCGCCCTGGTGCGCGATGGCTCGCCGGTCTCGTTCACCGGCAGCCAAGCCGTCGAGCCCTTGCCGGCGGCATTGGCCGGTTCGTGCGTGCTGCTCTACGCCGGCAACTACGGTGTGGCCCACGAGGTCGACACGGTCGCCGAGGGCTATGCGCGCCATCACCGTGAGGGTACCGGCCGCGTGCGACTATGGATGAGCGCGACCGGTGCTGGAGCCGACGAGCTTGCGCGACGGCTGACGGCAGGGAGGCTGCCGTTCCACCGTTCGCCACCGGTGCCGCTCGAACGGTTGGCCGGCCTCCTGCGCACTCCCGATGCACATCTTGTGACGCTGAAGGATGCTTTCGTCGGCTACGTGATGCCGTCGAAGATCTATGCCTGCATCGAGTCCGGTCGGCCGACCCTGTTCGCGGGCAGCGCTGATTCCGATGTTGACCTTCTCGCTCGCTCGGCCAAGGCAGGATATTGGCGCGTGCCGTGCGGAGATGTCGCGGGGTTCGCGGCGGCGCTTGAGCAGGTCGCCAACAGTGCCAATCGCGCGGGCGGCGGGAAAATTCGCCTTCCGAGCTAATTTTCTACTTTAGGTAATTTCTTTAAACAATTGATTTAGAGCCATAAACTACATCCAGTACAATTCATTTCATTTTCTGCGTTGACGATGCAGTTAATTTTGTTATGACTATCGGTCACGACTGCGGTGGCCTTCAAGGCTCGTGTTGCAGCGTATAGTATACTTGCTTGTTCTGGTTGGGCTTTTGGGGCGTCCGACATGAAACTGCCGAACCTCTACCGATGCCCTGCAGGCCGTCTGGGTCTTGGCTTGCCGTGTGCAATTCGGTATTTTGGCAGTGAGCTTGGGTGGGACCGGCCTCGGCAAGTCGAGGCGGGCCAAGCGGTCGTAAACATTCAAATTTGGGCTGCAACGGCAGAGTGCCGCGGCGGCGGGGTTGGTCCATATGGCTAAAATTGCACTTCGGGCGCAGTGTGTTGCGGCAGCGTCTGTGTTGCTGATGGCGGCGTCGGCGCAGGTGCAGTCGCAGACGCCGGACGGTCAGCAAGCGCAGGCTGAGGAGAACCAAGCGCAGGACCCGGCCGGTGCGCAGCAGGGCAATCAGGGCACTCCTCAGCCAGGCCAAGGTCCGCAGCAGGGGACTGGTCCGCAACAGGGTGCGGGTCCGCTTCAAGGCGGTGGGCCGCTGCAGGGTGCCGGGCCATTGCAAGGCGCCGGGCCGACGCAGGTGACGCCGCCGGCTGGTGCGCCCGGCGGCGGGCCCGGGCCGCAGCAGACAGCGGGCCCTCTGCAGGGCGGCGGCCCGCTCCAAGGGGCGGGACCGCTCCAGGGTGCCGGTCCGCTGCAGAGTGCCGGTCCGTTGCAGAGTGCCGGCCCGCTGCAGAGTGCCGGGCCGTTGCAGAATGCCGGCCCGCTGCAGAGTGCGGGTCCGTTGCAGAACATCGCGCCGATTTCCGCGCCGACCGGTCTCAACGTTGCGGCGCCGGCGCCAGGCGTGGGCCTTGCGCCCGTGCAGCTGAATGTCCCCGGGCTGGCGCTGACGCCTGCCCAGGTAACGACGCTGGCGAGTGGCAACGTGACGTCGATCAATCAGCTCTTGGGGCAGCTCGTCGGCGGCAATACGACGAACCAGCAGCTGACGACGCTGATGAACGCCATCATAACGCCGACACCGACGCCGACGCCGCCTGCGTTCGCTCCATCATTGCCACCGGTCAGCACGCCGCCGACACCGCCGGTTGTCACCGGCGGTCCGCAGCCGCCGTTGCCGCCGACGCCGCCACCGGTCGTTACTAATCCAGTCAACTATGTCAGCCGGTCTTAGTGATCGCGGTTTGGGGCGGATCTTCTTCCAGCCTGCATTTGGACCGTTGCCTGGGTGGCCTGCTAGTCCCATGACGATTCGTGCGACTCGCACTCAGTTCGTTTGGTCACCCGTCGTGGGCTGGGTGTTGTTGTCGTGCGCGGCGACCGCCGTGCACGCGCAGGTCGACACGCCGACGCCGGCCAGGCAGACCCTGGACCAGCAGACGCCGCAGGTCGATCTGCCGGATGGCTCATCGTCTGCGGGTGGCACGATCGAAAAGGGAAACGAGCTCGGCATCAGTGTCGGTGCGTTCACGCTGTATCCGGAACTCGATCTCAACCTTGGATATGACGACAACGTCTTCGCGACGCCCGCGCCAACGACCGCCTCGGCGGTCGCCGTCATTCGCCCGACGCTCGAGCTGCGTTCGGAGTGGTTAAATCACTCGCTGCGGCTGCTGGCGTCCGGTGGCTTCGGCTTTTACGCCAGCGCGCCAACCCAGAACTTCCAGAACTATGTCGTCCAGGCCGATGGCCGGCTCGATATTCGGACCGATTTCTGGCTGACCGGCCTGATCGCCTTTAAGCGCAACACCGAGGCGCTCGGCACCCCGAACGTTTCGTTCGCCCAGGCGCCGACGGTCGTGGATTCGGTGCCCATCGAATTGTCGCTCTATCAGAAGTTCAATCGGCTTTTCTATCAGCTCTCGGCATCGGCGACGAAGTACTGGTACTACGACTACAGCACCATCACCTCGCTGGGCCTGCCGGCGGCAAGCCGAGATCGAACCGAATACGAAGAAAAGCTGAGGATTGGTTACGAGGTCGTCGCCGACCGGTTTTCGGTTTTCATTTCGCCCGGCATCAACCAGCGTGTCTACGTCGACACGGTCAACTCCGCCGGTCAGCAGCGCGATTCGACCGGATGGAATATCGGCGTTGGCGCTTTGCTGACTCTCAGCGCCAAGAGCTCGCTGGAAGGTTCGGTCGGCGCGACCGGCCAGACTTATACCGCCACCGGCACGTCGACATCGGCCACTACATTCTCTCTCAGCGGCACGTGGAACGGCTACGAGCCCCTGACGCTGCGGCCGGCGCTGATGCGTACCATCAACGAGTCGGCGCTGGTCAACTACCAGAACTACGTGTCAACCGTCGCCGGCATCGATTTCACCTATGACATCCACTATCCGTGGAAGGCGGTCGGCGGTTTCTCCTTCAACACCGCCGACTACACGCCGGCCCCGGGCGTGTCCGGCGTCAATCCGCGGACGGACTATTTCGTCAAGGCATCGATCGGGCTGCTCTACGAGGTCAATCCGCATTATTCGATCGGGCCGCTGTACGAGTACAGCCAGGGCACGTCGACCGATGTCCCCGCGGGCGGGCCGCAATACAGCCGGAACTTTTTCTCCATTCGCTTGGTTGCCAGACGGTGATGTCGTGAGTTTCAGGATCGCAATCCTCTTTCGGTTGTTGGCCGCCCTGCGTTGCGGGCTGGCATTGCCGGCGATCGTGCTGTCGCTCGGGCTTGCTGCCTGCGATCCGCAGCCACCCATGACGGCCAACACCTTGCAGCAGCCGTCCCAGATGACGCAGACGATCCGGATGGCCGAGTACCGGGTGGCGCCGGGCGATCGGGTGCGGGTGGTCGTGCTGTCGGATCCCGAGCTTTCGGGCGAATACGAGATCGATTCGGCAGGGATGATCTCGCCGCGCATGGCCGGCCGCGTCTCGGTCGTCGGGATGACCCCGGCCGAGATCGAGGAACTGCTGCGCACGCGGTATCGCACTGATGGTCTCTTGCGCGTCGCCAGATTGAGTGTAGACCTAGTGGCGCGTCGGCCTTTTTACATCCTGGGTGAAGTTGGTCGACCCGGGTCCTTTCCCTATGTGTCGGGGATAAACGTGGCGCAAGCCATAGCGATTGCCGGCGGGTTCACCCGCCGGGCGTCGAAGGCGCGTATGACAATTCAGCGTTTCAACCAGACGCGGGGCATGGAAGAGAGCGTCACGGAAGACAGTCCGGTGGGGCCGGGCGACATCATCCGTGTACCGGAGCGTTGGTTCTGATCTAGGGCCGGCGTGGTGGCGTAAGCGTAGGCGTTTCTTGGGGAGGGCGGTGTGGGACCGCTCGCACAGGACTGAAGACCAGGCTGGCCGGGAGGCGCGGCCGGGTGTCGTTTGTGGGTGTGGTCGCGAGTATACTTTCGCGGAGTGAAGTGGGATGGGATCGTTTCCTAGGGCCGAGCAGATCGTGGACGATGGGGTCATAAACCGGATCGTTCCGGCGTCCGAGCCGGGCGCTCTGGCCCCCGTTCGCGGCGGCGAGGCTCCCAACGAGCTGTGGGAATGGCTCCGTCTGCTCAACCGCCGCAAGGCGCTGATCGTCGGTTGTGGTCTCGTCGCCGTTGCGTTGATGGCTTTGATCATCGCGCAGGCGACACCGATGTATAAAGCGTCGGCCCGCCTGCTGCTCGACACCCGCGTCTTCAAGGTCCTCAGCACCGAAGCCGCGCTGTCGGGCGTCGACACGATGAACCTCGGCGCCATCCAGAGCGAGCTCGAGGTCATCCAGTCGGAGTTCCTGATCGGCCGCGTCGTCGACAAGCTCGGCCTCGCCAACAATCCGGACTTCAACGACACCAAGCCGCCGGGCTTCATCGACTCAGCCTTCGCGCCGCTGCGCGAGCTGTGGGCCACCGGCATCTCGACCTTGCTCGCGCCGGCGGCCAAGCCGCAGCCGGCCGCCCAGCCGGCGCGTTCCAGCCGCGCCGCTGAAGAAAGCGATCCGCGCCGGGCGGCTGCGATCGGCGCCGTCGCCAGCCATCTCAGCGTCACGCTGCTGGGCCGTACCTTCGTCATCCTGGTCACCGTCGAAAGCCCGGACGGCACGATGTCGGCGCGCATCGCCAACGCCATCGCCGAGGCCTATCTCGCCGACCAGATCGACACCAAGAACGAAGCCAACCGCCGCGCCACCGAGTGGCTCGAACAGCGCCTGGCCGAGCTGCGCCGCAACCTGCAGGTCGCCGAGGAGGCGGTCGCCTCCTACCGCCGCGACAAGGGTCTGGCCGGCAGCCCCGAAGGCACGATGTCGAGCCAGACGCTGTCCGATCTCAACGGCAAGTACGTCGGCGCGCGCACCAAGCGCATCGAGCGCGAGGCGCGCCTCGTCGCGCTGAGCCGGGCCAGTCTCAATCCCGGCGAGATCGCCAACATCGCCGAAGTGGCGGGCAACACCATGCTGGCGGCGCTGCGCATCCAGGACGCCGAGCTGACGCGCAAGATGGCCGAGCTGTCGTCGATGCTGGGCGACAACCATCCCAAGATGATCCAGGCGCGCAACGAGCTGGCCAGCGTCCGCGCCCGCTTCCTGAGCGAGACGCAGCGCATCACGCTCGCCGTGCGCGCCGAGCTCGACGCCGCCAAGGCCGAGGAGGACGAGCTCAAGGAGCTGGTCGACAAGGCCGCCGTCGTCTCCGGCACCGCCAGCCAGTACGAAGCCGAGCAGAAGCAACTCGAGCGCGAGGCCCAGTCCAACCGCACCCTCTACGAGAGCTTCCTGACCCGCTTCAAGGAACTGCGCGAGCAGCAGGACATCCAGCGCGCCGACGCGCGCATCCTGGCCTATGCCCATCCGTCGGGCTTTCCATCCTCGCCCAACTACAAGACCGGCCTGATGGCCGCCTTCGTGATCGGCTGCCTGCTCGGCATGGGCGGCGCCGTCGCCGCCGAAAAGCTCGACCGGGTGTTCCGCTCGGCCGCCCAGGTCGAGGACGCGACCGGGGTGGGCGTGCTGGGCATGGTGCCCGAGGTCAAGGGCGCTGCCTCCCAGCGGTCCAACGTGGTCGCCCACGTGCTGGAGAACACCACGTCGCCGGCGGCCGAGGCGATCCGCGCGGTGTTCACCGCCATCAGCCTGGGCAGCCTCGACCGGCCGCCCCGGGTCATCGCCGTCACCTCCTCGACGCCGAGCGAGGGCAAGACGACCTTCGTCGCCTCGCTGGGCGGCCTGCTCACCAAGATGAACGCCTCGCGCCGCGTGCTGATCGTCGACCTCGACCTGCGCCAGGCCAGGATGTCGGCGGCGCTCGGCCTGAAGGACCGCGGCGGCACCATCGACGACTACCTGATGGGCCTCAAGACCCTGGAGGAGTGCACCAAGCGCCACGACAATTCGGGCGTCGACTACATCCTGGCGCGGCCCAACACGCCGAACGCGCCGGAAATCCTCGAATCGCACGCCATGAAGGCGGCCCTCGCCACCTTCTCCGAGCGCTACGACCTGGTGATCCTCGACGGCCCGCCGGTCATGGCGGTGTCCGACGCCCGCATCATCGCGCGCCTGGCCGACTACACGGTGTTCATCGTGCAGTGGGCCAAGACGCCGCGCGAGGTCGTCAAGACCGCCGTCAACGCCCTGCTGGGCGTCAGCAACCACGTCGGCATCGTCATCAACCGCGTCAACCTCGCCAAGCATGCCCGCTACGGCTACGGCGACCACGGCGACTACTACTCGCGCTACCGCGGCTACTACGGCTCGGCAGCCGAGACGCCGGCCAACGTCGCGCGGCCGCCGCTGACGCTGGCGAAACGGTAGGGGTGGCCCACGCCTCAGTTCTGGTCACGGTGGTTCGGACGAGCGTCCCCGCCGGCTGAGCCGGCTTCCGTCCCCGCTGGACGCGCCGTCTATGCCGTCGGCGACATCCACGGCCGGGCCGACCTGCTCGAGGTGCTGCTCGGCCGCATTGCCGCCGAGGCGGCGCGGCATCCCGAGGACACCGCACGCAGCCTGATCTTCCTGGGCGACTACATCGACCGCGGGGCGTCGAGCCGCGGCGTGGTCGAACGGCTGCTGAAGGATCCGTTGCCGGGCATCGCCCCAGCTTTCGAAACAGTGCGGTTGCTGGGCAACCACGAGGAGGCGCTGCTCGACTTCCTCGACGAGCGCAGCGATGGGCTGGACTGGCTGTCCTACGGCGGGCTGGAGACGCTGATGTCCTACGGCGTGCCGCTGAAGGGCTATCCCGATACGCCGCAGCGGGCCGCCGAGCTGCGCGGCGCGCTGGCCGGGGCGGTGCCGCCGGCCCATCTCGCCTTCTATCGCGCCTGCACCCTGCACCATACGGTGGGCGATTACGTGTTCGTCCATGCCGGGGTGCGGCCGGGCGTCAGTCTCGAGAAGCAGCATCCGGCCGACCTGATGTGGATCCGCGACGAGTTCCTGCGCGCCCGCCAGGCCCTGCCCGGCAAGGTCGTGGTGCACGGCCACACAATCTGCGACCTGCCGCAGGACCTCGGCCATCGCATCAATGTCGATACCGGCGCGTTCGTGAGCGGCCGGCTGACCTGCCTGGTGCTGCGCGGGACGCGGCGGCAGTTCATGTCGACCCTGGACGTCTAGAGGTCGTGCCCTCCCAACCGGACAGCGTGCGCCTCAACATCGGCTGCGGCCGCTCGCCGACGCCGGATTGGATCAACTACGACAACTCCCCGTCGGTCTGGCTGGCGCGCTGGCCCCTCTCGGCGCGGATCCTGGCGCGGCTGCTGTCGGGGCTGGGACTGATCGACCGGCACGCGCTGGGCTTCGTCGAGTTCTGCCGCGGCCATCGCATCCGGCATGCCGACGCGGCCCGCCGCATTCCGCATGAAAGCGGCAGTGTGGATGCGATCTACGCCTCGCACATGCTGGAGCATCTCGACCGGGCCGAGGCGCGAGCGTTCCTGGCCGAGTGCCGGCGCGTTCTGAAGCCGGGCGGCATCCTGCGGCTGGTGGTGCCGGATCTGCGCAGCGCGGCCTACCGGTATCTGCGGCTGAGCAATGCCGACGGCTTCCTGCGCCATCTGCAGTTCGACCTCGACAAGCCGCGCGGGCCCGTGGCGCGGCTGCGGCGCATGCTGAGCGGCGGCCGCGGCCATCACTGGATGTACGACCGCGATTCCCTGGTCGCCCTGGTCGCGGCCGCGGGCTTCGTCGAGGTCGAGCCGGTGGAGGAGGGGCGCACCCGCATCGCCGATCCGGGCGGCCTCGACCTCAACGAGCGCGAGGCCGACAGCCTCTGCCTGGAGGCGCGGCGGCCCCTAGATCGGGAACCGCGCCTCACGCAAACGTAAGCAGTCGTTTAGCGGCCGGCGTGGCAGGCTCTGCACTCCATCAAGGGAGGACTGCCATGACTGCCATTCGTTCGATGATGAGTGGTGCGTTGGCGTTGTTCGCGGCGCTGGCCTTCGCAGGTGATGCACTGGCGCAAAGCCCGACCCGGCTGCGCGGCTCGATCGCGGCCATCGACGGCAAGACGGCCACCATCGCCACGCGCGAGGGCGCCTCGGTGCCGGTCAAGCTCGCCGACAACTGGGCGGTGATGCTGGTGAGCCCGCTGACCATGGCCGATATCAAGGAGAACAGCTTCGTCGGCATCGCCTCGCTCAAGGGGCCGGACGGCACGCTGAATGCGCTCGAGGTGCTGATCTTCCCGGAGGCCGCGCGCGGCTCCAACGAAGGCCACTACCCCTGGGACCTGCAGCCCGAGAGCATGATGACCAACGCCACCGTGGCGACGGTCGCCGCGGCGCCCGACGGCCAGACCCTGACGCTGAAGCACAAGGACGGCACGCAGACCATCAGGGTCAAGCCGGGCACGCCCATCGTCACCTTCGCGCCGGGCAGCCGCGACGACGCCAGGGTCGGCGCCAAGGTGTTCCTGGGGGCGACGAAGGGCGCCGACGGCGGGCTGACCGCGGGGCGGCTGCTGGTGGGGAAGGACGGGCTGACGCCGCCGATGTAGGCGGCGACAGGCTTAACTAGGCACTGTCAAATTTCAGAGCGACGCACTTCTTCCTGCAACCTTGCGGGAATTGGGCGGGTTCATCAGCATCGTTGCCTTTTGCGTCATGGGCTGAGGGACCGTGCAGCCGGCCTACAAGCGCCATAGCTTTATGCCTTTGGGCGTCGATTGGCGATCGAGCAGGGCGGGGACGTCGGCGACGAAGGCGCCGGCCCGCAGCAGGGGCTTGATGAAATCCCAGCCACCCTCGCGGTAGGAGGTGTGCGCCACCGCCAGCACGACGGCGTCGGCGGGCTGCAGCTTCTCGAGTGGCGTCAGCGCGAGCTGGTATTCCTCCTGCAGCAGATCGCTGTCGGCCTCGGGGTCGTGCAATTGCACGGTGATGCCGAAATCCTCCAGCTCGCGCACGATGTCGACCACGCGCGTGTTGCGGATGTCGGGCACGTTCTCCTTGAAGGTGACGCCGAGCACGGTGACGACCGGATGGCCATTGCCGGCGTGCCGCATGATCGAGCGGGCCACGCGATTGGCGACGTAGACGCCCATACTGTCGTTCACGCGCCGGCCTGAATGGATGACGTGCGGGTGGTAGCCGACCTCCTCGGCCTTGTGGGCGATATAGAACGGGTCGACCCCGATACAATGGCCGCCGACCAGGCCGGGCTTGAAGGGCAGGAAGTTCCACTTGGTGCCGGCCGCTTCGAGCACGTCGCGCGTGTCGATGCCCAGCCGGTCGGAGATCAGGGCGACCTCGTTGATCAGGGCGATGTTGATGTCGCGCTGGGTGTTCTCCAGCACCTTGGCGAACTCGGCGACCCGGATCGACGAGGCGCGGTGGGTGCCGGCGGTCACGACGCTCTTGTAGACGGCATCGACGATGTCGAGCGTTTCAGGCGTGTCGCCGGAAACGATCTTCAGGATGTTGTCGAAACGCCGCTCCTTGTCGCCCGGGTTGATGCGCTCGGGCGAGTAGCCGACATTGAAGTCGGCCTTCCATTTCTGGCCGGATGCCTTTTCGAGGACGGGAATGCAGACGTCCTCGGTGACGCCAGGAAAGACGGTGGACTCGTAGACCACGATGTCGCCCTTCTTGAGGGCCTGGCCAATAGTGGCGGAGGCGCGTCGTAACGGTTCGAGATCGGGTTGCTTGCTGGCGTCGATCGGCGTCGGGACAGTGACGATAAAGAAGTCCGCCGATCGCAAATCTTGCGGGTCGTTCGTAAAGCGAAGGCTCTTGGCGAAAAGGTCTGCGCCGGCAACCTCACCGGTGCGGTCGATCCCTTGTGACAGTTCGCTGATCCGGCGCGCGCTGGTGTCGAACCCAATCACCGATTGACCCACTTGCCCAAATGCGGCGGCTACGGGTAGTCCGACATACCCAAGGCCAATCACAGCGACATGTCGGGGGCGCATACCGGCGTTCATTGACTTTCGAGTCTGGCCGTGTTCATCGCACAGGGGGTGCGAAAATCCAGGCTAATACTTCCTTCCCGAATTGTCGACTGGGGCCATCGGGTGGCCAGACGTATAGATATAGTGAGGAACGGCGTTTGCGACTACAATGCGCCACACTGGATGCCACAATGAAATCGGAGATACGATGAAGGCGGGTCCATTTCCTCGGGTCTTTGGGGTTGTGCTGCTGTCTGGAGCAATGGGATTGATGGCAGCCGAAGTTGCCGCCCAGGTCGTTCCTGGCGCTGTCGGCCAGCCGCAGCAGCGGGACGAACGTCTTGATGAGCGCCCTACGGCGGCTCGAGACGCGGAACGCTACGACCCCCAGGGGGTACCGATAGGCGGCTTCAAGTTCTTCGGAACCCTGGAAGCTGACGAAGTCTTCAATGACAACATATATGCAGTGTCGAACGCGACAGGAAAGACGGCCGCGTTCATTCAGCTTGTCAATCCGTCTCTCGAACTGAGGTCGGATTGGAGCAACCATATGCTGAACGTCTACGCCAAGGGAGGTATTGGCTTTTATAGCGTCGATCCCGGGCTCAACAACTATCAGGATGTGTCGGTGGGGGCGAATGGCCGTCTCGATATTCAGCGCAACTGGAACACCTATGGCGGTGCGTCCTGGAATCGTCGTCACGATGTATTCGGTACGCCAAACACACCCAATGCCCCTGGGGTGCCGGTTACTGTCTACAACCAGACTTCGGGCAATGTTGGTTATTTCCAGACCTTCAATCGCCTTAACGTGCGCTTGGACGGCCGCTTCGACAACTTCATGTATTATGACAACAGCCTGGGACCCGCGCAGGGCGTTATTCCCAACAGCGATCGCAATCGCAACGAATGGCGTGAAGCCTTGCGCTTCGGCTACCAGTTTTCGCCTGGTTACGAGGTCTGGGTCCGCGGAAGCCTGAACCAGCGCCAGTACTTTCAGCTTGATACCTCCGGCCTCGACCGCTCATCCAACGGATTTGACATAGTAGGTGGTATGATCATCGATCTGGGCGGCATCACCGCTGTCGAGATCTTCGCCGGCTACTTGCAGCAGAACTTTGTTTCCGGACAGTTCTCGACCATCACGACGCCGACCTTTGGCCTTACGGGCTATTGGAATCCAATTCGCGGCTTGTGGGTGAAGCCCTACGTTCGTCGCACGGTCGACGACTCGGCGCTGCAGGGGTCGGCGGCTTATGTCTACACGACCGGTGGACTGGACGTTGACTACCACGTGCGTCCCAATATACGCGTCAACGGGCATGGTGATTACGCGGTGGCCGACTATACGGCGCTTAGTACTGGCACGAGCAACCAGTACGACCAGTACTGGACATTCCGTGCCGGCGTGCAATACCTGCCGACCCGTAACTTTTTCGTAGGACCGGAGTATCAGTTCATCCACCGAACCTCGAACCAGTTCAACAGCGACTACGATCAGAATGTCGTCATGCTACGGTTGGGCGCAAGGTTGTAGGTCGTATGGCGGTAGCCAAGCTGCGCCGCACTGATTGTCACCGCCTCGCCCTCCGTGCGCGGCCACACGAAGCGACCGTGCTCCAGACGCTTGGCCAACAGGCACATCCCCTGGCCGTCGTGCCAAAGGATCTTCAACAGGCCGCCGCGCTTGCCGCGGGACACGAGCAGGTGCCCACAGTGTGGGTCCCGCTTCAGCACCTCCTGCGCCACCAGCGCCAGGCCATCGAAGCCGCGACGCATGTCGGTCACACCGCTCGCCAGCCACACCCGCGTCTCCAAAGGTGGACCGATCATCGGCCCACCCCCAGCGCCCGCAGCACCGCCCCAGCGCCGCCTCGTTCACCTGCGCATCGACCCGAACCTGCACCGCCAAGCTCGATCTCGATCGAGCCTGCCGCCTTCGGCTGCGCCGCAGGCGTCACTGCAACCGGCAGGAAGGCCAGCCCGCCGCCATCCGCCGCCCGTTTGGCCTGCTGACACCAGTGATGCGGCAGGTTGGGATGCACGTCGTGCCGCCAGGCGACCGCCGCCACCATCGCCCCAGGCGCAAGGCTCTCCTCGACGAGGCTCGCATTCTCCGATGACGACCAACGCCGACGCCGCGCTCGCGGCAGCGGTCGCTGACTGAAGTGGACCCGTCCGTGTGGACCACTGGAAGCTGTTTTTTAGTTGGAAGCCGGGCCGTTCCTCTGCTCTGACCTTCTCAAGCTATCATCATCTGTGGTTGTTGCGGCTGCGAGCATATGGGCAACGCATCAGCGTTGTCCAAGCGCAGCGCCATGTCCACAGCCGTGCCGTCGAGTCCGCCGGTACCGTCCTGCCACACCGCCATCGGCGTTCGATGGCTCTGATAGCCGGCAGTTGCCGACCTGATGGAACGCCCAAGGTCGAGCGCGGAGTGGGGCTACGTCAAGCACAACGCCATCGCCGGGCATCAGTTCGAGAGCTGGGCGACGCTGGAGGCGAATGGGTGGGGGAAAACTTGCGCAGGTACTTTTTCTTTCCGGGTTGCGCTGTGATCATTAGGTGACTATGTAGGAGATGGCGTGTGGGAGGTTTTGCTGGGTGTTGGGGGCATTGCGTGGGCGGCCGTCGCGTCCGCGCCTTTGGGAATCCGTTTCTCTTTGACAGTGTGAAACTTCAGGTTGTGTAGAGCCTTGTGCTCCTGCTTGGCCTAAATTTTCACTCTAAGTGAAGGGACGCCAAAAGTTGGCGCCTCCCGACCGGCCCTGATTGCGGCCGGCGGCGAGGATCGGACTGTCGACGCCCGACGAGGGCCTGCCCGGAGCGCCTGTGAACGTAAGGCCAGCTTTGGAGAGGGACAGGGAAATGCCGACGATCATCGTTGATGCCAGTGGTGTTGGTGGGGCTTTCACGACAATCCAGGCGGCCATCGACGCCGCGACTGACGGCGCCACCGTCCTGATTGCGGCAGGAACCTACTCGGAAAACGTGACGCTGAAGAGCGGCGTCGATGTCCAGGGCATCGGTCCCACGGAAGGCGACGTCGTCATCCACGGCACGGTGTCGACGCCGGCGACGATGAGCGACGCCATCATTAGCATGCTGACGGTGGAGAGCGCGTCCGCCACCAGCATGTTGCTGGATATGACGGCGACGGACGCAATGACCGACGTCGTGTTCGATCACGTCACCTTCGATCTCACCGAGGATTTCGTCGGCGCGGTTCCGATCGGCAACGGGCAGGTCAGCGGCTCGATCGCCTTGACCGACGGCGACGGTGATGGCGCCGGCCTGACGTTCAGCCACGTCACCATGGCTAGCAACGACCACGACTTCCACAACTCGACGGCCTTCGTCTATACCCTCGTTCACAGCGATACCGGCGCCAAGATGGTGCTGGACGATGTCACCCTGACCGGTACCGCGTCGGGAACCGCTAGCGGTCTGGGCGCGCAATGGAACATGTCGCCCGACACGGGCCAGACGGCGAGCGTCGACATCGTCAACTCGCACACCTCGGGCGGCGGCAATTTCTACGTCTCCGGCATGAACGGCGTCACGATCGAGGACAACGTCTTCGATGGGCAGGGCCTGGCCCTGAACGGCGTGACCGACGCCACGGTCGCCGGCAATACTTTCCAGAACATCAGCGATCAGTTCACCGCCAACGGCGATCAGCATCGCGGGCTTACGATCGAGAATGCCTGGGGGACGGACGGAGTCTCCGGCGTCACAGTGACGGGCAACACGTTCACCAACATCACCGCCGATGACGGCGCCGTCGCCTTCCAGCGCTGGACCGACGGGAGCGGATACCCGGCGCCGGCCAGCATCGATGTGCTGAACGACATCGACGTGCAGGGCAACACCTTCACCAGTGTCGAGCAGGCGATCTGGCTCAATCCCCAGTCGTTCGACGCCGACATCATTGCGGACCTCCAGGGGCAGCAGCAGGTCATCCTCGGCACGGCGGACAACGATACCATCGTCGATACCAGCGCCGGGGTGATGTCGATCTTTGCCGATGCCGGCGACGACAGCATCGCCGGCGGCGGCGGCAATGACGTGATCGACGGCGGAGCGGGCGTCGACACGGCGGCTTACGCCGGCAGCGTGTCGGTGACGGCGAGCGGCGGCGGCTGGAGCGTCGATGGCGGCGCCGGCGAGGGCACCGACACGTTGAGCAACGTCGAGGTCGTCGACGATGCCGCGGCCGGGCAGGTCCTGCTGGTGGGCAACGGCGGCTTCGCCATCATCCAGGAGGCGATCGACGCCGCGGCCGATGGCGACACCATCCTGATCGCGGATGGCACCTACACCGAAGCCCTGACGATCGACGGCAAGGCGGTCACGCTCGGGGCGGCGGGTAATGGCGTCATCCTGCAGGCGCCCGCCGGCACCAACGCGATCACGCTCAGCGGCGACTTCGTGGGCGGTGACGTCTCGATCCTGGGGCTCGAGATCCATGGCGTGGCGACCGCGCCCAACCAGGGGATCGGTGTCCATGTGGCGAAAGGCGCCAACATCGGCACGCTGACGCTGGACGGCGTAGCGATCGAGGACGCCGGCTCCTACGGCGTGTTCGTCGACGGCGAGAATGCCGAGCCGCTGCCGGCGGCGGCGAACGTGGTCATCACCGACAGCACGTTCGCCAACAACGGCTACAACGGCGCCAACGGCTCGGCGCACATCAAGCTGTTCGGCTTTCCGGGCAATGCGACGATCCAGCACGTGACGATCACCGGCGCGCCGGACGGCACGGCGGTCGCGGACCGGCCAGACTACGGCATCGAGCTGACGGGCACGCCCAACTCCTTTCTGGCCAGCGAGCCGACGGCGGCGATAGGCAGCGTGACGCTCGACAACGTCGTCATGACCGGCCTAATGCACAAGAACGGCCTGGCCATCTTCAACTATGCCGACATAGACGGGCTGACGGTCGACGGCGTCGACCTGTCGGACGCGGTGACGGATTGGGGCCTGGTCCTCAACATCGACGGCATCACGGCGGACGTCGATGCCTCGGGCTTCGGCCTGTCGCTGCCGACCTCGACGATCTCGACCGAGCTGCAGGGCGACAAGGTGGGCCAGCCGGCCACCGACCAGAGCATCACGGGCACGGACTTCAACGACGCGCTCATGGGCAAGGGCGGCGACGATCACCTGATCGGCGGCGCCGGCGATGACGAGCTTTACGGCCACGACAAGCCGGGCGGCGAGCAGATCGGCGACACCGGCAACGACATTCTCGACGGCGGCACCGGCGCCGACAGCATGGCAGGCGGCGCGGGCGACGACACCTACGTCGTCGACAACGCCGGCGACACGGTGACGGAGGATGCGGATGCCGGCACAGACACGGTGCAAGCGTCGATCAGCTACACCCTGTCTGCCAATGTCGAGAACCTGACGCTGACGGGCGGCGCCGACATCGACGGCACGGGCAACGACCTGGCCAACGTGCTGACCGGCAATGCCGGCAACAACGTGCTGGATGGCGAGACAGGCGACGACACGCTAATCGGTGGCGGCGGCGAAGACGCGTTCCATGGCGGCGTGGGCGAGGACGTTCTCATCGTCAGTGACACGACGTTCCTGCTGGCCGACGGCGGTACGGGCACCGACACCTTGTCGCTCGACGCTGCCGGCCTTTCGCTCGACCTCACCGACCCTGCGATAGCGGTCAAAGTCCAGGGGATCGAGCGCATCGATCTCAGTGGCACTGGCGACAACACGCTGGAGATCGACCGGCTGGCGGTGCTCGGCGGGATCGGTGCGGCGGCGGCCGGCAAGCAAGTGCTCGCTGTCGAAGGCGATGCCGGCGACACGGTGTCGTTCAACGAAGGGCAATGGACGAAGACGGGCTCGTTCACCGATGCCAGCGGCACGTTCGACCGCTATGTGCTGGGCGATGCCGAGGTGGATGTCGAGCAGGGCGTGGAGGTTCTGATGGACACCACGAACCCGACCGGTAGCGGCGAGCTTATCGTCGGCAGCTCTGGCGACGATGTGCTGACCGGCAACGACGGTGACGACGTCCTGATCGGCGGCGCTGGCGATGACGTGCTGAGCGGCGGCGACGGCGACGACACGCTGAGCGGCGGCCCCGGCGCGGATACAGTCCACTTCGGCGCGGGCCACAGCGTGCTGGAAGACAGCCTGGCCGACCTCAATGGTGACGTGATTTCAGGACTGGGCTTCGCCAACACGATCGATATCCAGGATGCGTCGATTGGCCGGTCCGACCTCTCGGTCATCATCGTAGGCGACATGGCAACGCTCAGCGTCGGCGGATCATCCTTCCAACTCACCGGAGACTTCTCAGGCGGCGAGTTCATGGCGGTGCCACGCGGCACCGGCGAGGATGCACACACCATGGTGACCTTCGTAAACTACCTGCCCTCCCTGTCCGAAGGGGCACGAGTCGACACGGCATCGATCAATGGCATCGCCAACCAACCCTTCCTCACGGGCGACGGTTCGATCGAGTTCACCCTGCAACTCAAGTCGGCGGTCTCCGCCTACAGCAACACGCTGGGCATCTACAAGGTCGCCGCAGACGGAACGATCTCCGACGTGCACATCCTGTTCGCCAATACGCTCAGCGTGGCAGCCGGGACGACGGTCGAGCTGGGTGCGCCCGCGAACGGCGAGAGCTTCGGCTTCTTCCTGATCCAGGACGGCTTCGACTTCTACGGCAACCTGCCGGACGATCTCTCTTTCGTGGCGCCGGGCACGACCACTGCTGCCGACCTCGACGCAGGCGCGCCTCCGGTGCTGCACAGCGCGACGGCCGGAGCATTGACCGCCGCGCTGATCTTCCACTCCTTCGCGACCCTCAACCCGGGCGATGCCATTCAGGTCCTGTCCGGCACCATCCCGGGCGGTCATGAACTGCAGGTCGGCTTCGAGGATCTACCCAGCGCGACAGGCGACAACGACTTCCAGGATGTCGTGTTGGCCGTGCGGCCGAGCGACGACGGCAACCTCTTCGCGTAAACCCGAAGGCTTCTGCTGGCTTGATGTGCAGGCAATGCCAGTACGCTAACGGCTGGCGCGCGCGGTATCCTATTTCCCCAGGGTCACACCCACCCGGAAAATGGTGTCGGCCGACATGGAAAGCTGACCCCCTGAGGCAACTCAGGAGAGGTCGAGATGGACATGGAATTGAGCAAAAGCGAGTAGAGTTGTTGCGGGGAGAGGAGATGCGTACGCCGGACGAGGTCGCAGCGATGTTGCGACTGAGGGTGCGGTGACGCCCGCACGGCGCAGCTCGCGATGCAGGCGCGCCCAGTCCGGCTCGGGCTTGCGCCGCGCGCCCGCCGCCGGGCCGCCGCGCACGAACAGCAGCGCCTCCAGCGTACGCGTCCGGTGAGGACTGCACCGGACGCGTGCGGAATTATTGGACATTCGGGTGTCCAAAAAAACCTTCCGGCGCGCGACCTGCAACGTTCCCGCCGCGGTGACCAACGGTTTCAAATGTGCGCTGCTGCACCCGCCCTGGCTGTGGGCCCAGTCAGTTTCGAACCGCTCTCCGGCAGCTGGCGCGGGGCTATTTTGGCCAGGAACAGGGAATTTTGATTGATTCGGGCCGAAAAACAGGCACGGCGATAGCGAGAGCACGAGGCGACCGGCCCTTTTTGCCCGGCAGATCAATGGGATAGGCTACCTCCCTGTTTTAATGCAAAACAGGCTGCTGGAGGCTAGTGATCAGGGTGCGTAACACGTCAAATCACGGCCTACGGCGGGCTGTATCAGGCGGCCGCCAGCTCTTAGCATTACAGTTGCTTTGTCGGAAGGTTTCTGAATCAATGGGCAACCATGATTCGGAGGATCGTGGATGGCGGGAGCATCGATCGAGGCGACGCTGGAGCTTTGGGCGTCTTCGCTGCGGGACATGAAGGCGCGGATCCGCCCCTTGTTCGGGCAAACCCGAGTGGCGGCGTCGGCGGGACAGTTTCTTGACGGGCTTGTGGGAAACGAACCGCGCAAGACAGGCTGGATGCGCGCGGAGGCAGCGGGCGATGCCGGTCCTTGGCGTCAACAGGCGATCCTGGGCCGCGGGCGGTGGGACGCGGATGGCTTGCGCGACATCGTGGGCGATTACGCGCTGGAGACGCTTGCCGACGAAGAGGCGGTTCTCGTCATCGACGAGACCGGCTTTTTGAAGCAAGGCAGGGCGTCGTGCGGGGTTGCGCGCCAG
>WHTW01000097.1 GCA_009377525.1 Rhodospirillales bacterium | reverse complement strand
GGCCTTGACTACTTCTTCCCAATGGCAGCCGGATGGGCCCTCAGAGATGTGTCCACTCCGTAGCCAGCGAAGCTGGGGAGGAACTCGACGCTGCAGGACATTATCACACCACGTTCAGCTCCCGGATAGGCCGGCCTGCGGATATCCGCTCATAACCGAACGGCGAAAGATCGAGCGTGCGATAGCTGCCATGCGCGATCAGCTCGGCAACGGCGCGGCCGACCGCGGGCGACTGCTGGATGCCGTGGCCGGAGAAGCCGGTGGCGAAGATCAGGCTCTCGATCGCGGGATGGCGGCCGACGATGCCGTTCTGGTCGAAGGTGTTGTACTCGTAGTAACCCGCCCAGGCGTTCACCACCTTGGCCGCCTCGAAGGCCGGCACGCGGTTGGCGAGCGTGGGCCACACCATGTCGTCCCATTCCTGGTGCTGCACTTCGAGCGGCGCGGTCGGCGGATCGTTGCCCTCGGCCGGCGTCGTGCCGCCGATGTAGAAGCGGCCCTCGGGGCGGAACCAGGTGCCCGAGGGATCGATGGTGAGTGGCGTGAGCCCCGGCGGCTCACGGACATCGAACACGAACACCGAGCGGCGGCGCGGCTCGACCGGGAGCGCGATGCCGGCGGTGGCGGCGACCTCGCCTGACCAGGGACCGGCGGCCAGCACGATGGTGCGCGCCTCGATCGTGGCGCCCGAGCGCAGGGTGACGGCGTTGGGTGCCAGCTTCACGACCTCGTCGGCGACGTACTGCGCGCCGAGCTCGCGGGCCTTGCGGCGGAAGGCCTGCATCAGCGCCGGGCCGTCGAACCAGCCTTCGTTGGCGACGCCGTGGGAGGCGAGCCGGATGCCGTCGTCGGATATCCAGGGAAAGCGGCCGCGCAGGGCCGCCGGATCGAGCAGCTCGACGGCGCAGCCCTCGCTCTTCTGGACGGAGTGGTTGGCCCGCAGCACGGCCTCGCCTGCCTCGCTCGCCAGGAAGAGGTAGCCCGGCTCCTTCAGCCCGAGATCAACGTCCAGAAGCTTGGACGCCTGGCGCAGGAAGCCGATGCCGTAGCGCGACAGATGGATGTTGAGCGGCGTGGAGAACTGCTGGCGGATCGAGCTCGCCGACAGCGCCGACGAGGCGCGGGCGTAGGCCGGATCGCGCTCGACCACGACGACATCGCCGGTGAAATTGGGGGCGCTTGCCAGATGGTAGGCAACGGACGATCCCATGGCGCCACCGCCAATGATTGCAACAGTACCACTTATTTTAGACATACTCGTTTCTCATACAACCCATACCCCAACCAGCCACTTTGGTTTTCCCATGGCTGACGCCAGCAAGGAAGAAGATCCGGCGATTCCAAAGCAATTCGGCTTGCTGAGCGTATTGCATTTATATCCATTTTGATATAGCGGAGAGACAACGTAGTGAAGCCAGTCGTCTTCCTCAGTGACTCTCTGCGCAAGATTCGGGAATTTCCAGAGGCGGCACGACACCAAGCAGGCGTGGAATTGCGACAGGTGCAGTTTGGGCTTGATCCATCAGACTGGAAACCGATGACGAGCGTCGGCGCGGGCGTTCGAGAGATTCGCGTTGGCGATGCCGCAGGCGCTTTCGAGTGCTTTACGTAGCCAAGTTTGCCGATGCGGTGTACGTGCTGCACGCTTTTCAGAAGAAGACACGAACCACCGCGAAGCGGGATTTGGGCTTGGCGGCACTGAGATTTCGTCTGTTGCAGTAAGATGCAGCCATGAAAACAAAGCTGAAGCGCCAGAAATTCGCCAATGTCTGGGATGCCTTGGAAGACACTCCCGCTAAGGCAGCGAATATGACCATGCGATCGGATCTCCTGATCGCGCTTCGCCGGCGGATTGGAACCTGGAAAGTCACCCAGGCCCAGGCGGCGCGCCAGCTGCAAGTCACCCAACCGAGATTGAATGACTTGTTGCGTGGTAGAATCAGCAAATTCAGCCTTGATGCGCTGGTCGAACTGGCTGATCGCGCGGGCATGCACGTGCGCCTTCGTATCGACAAGGCGGCTTAGTCGGTATCTGAGACTACATCGGGCCGGCTATAAGTCTCCTCGTTTGTCCCGCCGGAGGCCTCGATGACACAAGAGCCGGGCCATAGCGTCCGCAATCGCGCTCCCTACCTGCCGATCCACAGACGGCCGCGCTTACAGTTGCCCAACGATGCGCGCGTCGCGGTGTGGACCATCGTCAATGTCGAGAACTGGAGCCCACTGGGGGCGATGCCGCGCACGGTGCTGCCGCCGCCGATGGGCACCCCCTTGCTGCCCGATGTGCCCAACTGGGCCTGGCACGAGTACGGCATGCGCGTGGGCTTCTGGCGCTTCCTCGAGGTGCTGGGCGCGCGCAAGCTCAAGGCGACGTTCGCTGTCAACGGCACGGCTTGCGAGCTCTATCGCGAGGCGTGCCAGGCGGCACTCGACGCCGGCTGGGAGTTCATGGGCCATGGCTTCGTGCAGCGGCCCATGCACAGGGTCGACGGCCAGGGCTCGGCGATCCGCGACACCATCGCGGCCATCAAGGCCTTCACGGGCAAGTCACCGCGCGGCTGGGAAAGCCCTGGCTTGACCGAGACCGACGAGACGCTCGACCTGCTGGCCGAAGCCGGCATCGAGTACGTCGCCGACTGGGCGATGGACGAGCAGCCGGTGGCGCTCAAGACGCGCGCCGGAACCGTGGTCTCCGTGCCCTACACGGTCGAGATCAACGACGTCGTCATCAGCGCCGTCCAGCAGCAGCCGTCGGACGAGATCCTGCGCCGCGGCCGCGACCAGTTCGACCGGCTGTACCTCGACGGCAAGACGGCGCCCCGGGTGATGGCGATCTCGATCCACCCCTATCTCACGGGCGTACCGCATCGGATCAAGTACCTGGAGATGCTGTACGACTACATCCTGGGGCATGACGGCGTCATGCTGTGGACCGGCGCCGAGATTCTCGACTGGTATCGCTCCGAAGCCTCGAAGGTGTCGTAGCAGCTGCGGCGACAAGATCGAGATCAGGACTGATGGGAGCCGCCGCTCGCCACGCCGTCCAATTCCTCGACCACATCGTCCGGCAGCCGGCACCCGGCCGCGGCGAGATTCTCCTGCAAGTGCGCAACAGACGACGTGCCGGGGATAAGGAGGATGTTGGGCGCGCGACGAAGCAGCCAGGCGAGTGCCACCTGCATGGGCGTGGCATCGAGACGCCGAGCGACCGTGGACAAGGTCGACGACTGCAACGGGCTGAAGCCACCGAGCGGAAAGAACGGCACATAGGCGATGCCGTCGCGGCCAAGAGCGTCGATCAGGGCATCGTCGGCCCGATGCGCCAGGTTGTAGTGGTTCTGCACGCAGACGATCCGGCAGATCCGCCGCCCTTCCGAGACCTGCGTCGCCGTGACGTTGCTCAGTCCGATGTGACGCACCAAGCCCTGCCGCTGCAGGTCGGCCACAACGGTGAGCGGTGCCTCGATCGATCCTTCGGCAGGCCCGTGCGCGTCGAACATGATCCGAAGATTGACCACGTCCAGCACGTCGAGTCCGAGATTGCACAGGTTGTCGTGCACCGCCTGGGTCAGCGCTTCGCGCGAGAAGGCCGGCAGCCACGACCCATCCTCGCCGCGGCGGGCGCCGATCTTGGTGACGATGACAAGGTCGTCGGAATAGGGCGCCAGCGCCTCGCGGATCAGCCGGTTGGTGACGTGAGGACCATAGAAGTCGCTGGTGTCGATGTGGTTGACGCCGCTCTCGACGGCTGAGCGCAGCACGGCCAGCGCCGCGTCTTGATCCTTGGGCGGGCCGAATACGCCGGGGCCCGCGAGCTGCATGGCGCCGTAGCCCAGCCGCTTCACGGTGCGGTCGCCGAAGGTGAACGTGCCAGCCTGGTCGATAATGGACATCGTCGATCTCCTTTCAAGACGACGCTGAGGTAGGTGTTTCCCTGGCGTCCGAAAATACGGCACAATCCGAACGGCCCGTGCGGAGAAGCGAACAGTGAAGGTCGACCTCGGCGATCTGAACGCCTTTGTCGCGGTGGCGCGTGCCCAGGGCTTTCGCGATGGCGCGCGCACGAGCGGCGCCAGTGCGTCCGGGCTGAGCGAGGCGGTGCGCCGACTGGAAGCACAGCTCGGCGTCAGGTTGCTCAACCGCACCACGCGCAGCGTCGTGCCCACCGAGGCCGGAGAGCGCCTGCTCGAGCGGCTCGGCCCGGCATTGACCGAGGTCGAGCAGGCCCTCGACGTGGTGAACGGCTTTCGCGACAGGCCGGCGGGCTCGTTGCGCCTCAACGTGCCGGTCAGTGCGGCGCGGCTGGTGCTACCGGCAATCGTGCCGCCTTTTCTCGCCGCCTATCCCGAGATCCGGCTGGAAGTGATCGCCGAGGAGAGCTTCGTCGACGTGCTGGCGGCCGGGTGCGACGCCGGCATCCGCTACGACGAGCGGCTGGAGCAGGACATGATCGCGGTGCCGATTGGGCCGCGTGTCCAGCGCTTCGCGACCGCCGCCGCGCCCGCCTACCTCGATCGCCGCGGCCGTCCCGAGCACCCGCGCGACCTGCTCGGCCACGCCTGCCTGCACGGCCGCTTCCCCGGCCGGACGATAGCGCCGTGGGAGTTCGAACGCGACGGCGAGGTGGTGCGGGTCGACCCGACGGGGCCGCTGCTCGTGAGTTTCGGGGCGGCCACCGACCTCGCGGTCGAGGCAGCGATCGCCGGCGCCGGCATCATCTCCCTCTTCGAGGACTGGCTGCGCCCGCATCTCGATAGCGGCGTTCTCGAACCCGTGCTCGAGCCCTGGTGGCAGCGCTTCCCGGGACCGTTCCTCTACTACCCGGGACGGCGCCTCGTGCCCGCGCCGCTGCGGGCGTTCGTCGACTTCATCAAGTCATCGGCTGACCGTGCGTGAAGCCGAAACGGCTTCGCTTCGGCGAAGGCAGGTGCACTCCCGGCAAGACTAGCTGCTCTTCACGCAGTCGAAGGCGGCGGTGGTGCCGGACTGGCCGACGGCGCGGGCGGCGCGGTCGTTCCTGGCGCAGTATCTCTGGGCCAGCGTAAAGGCGACATTCGGATTGGCCGCGCCGGTGACCTGCATCGACACCTCGTTGCCGACGATGGTCTCGCCGTTGGGTCCTTGCGACGTGCTGAGCCCGCTGCCTGAGCAGCCGGCCAGCAACAGAGTGAGGAGGATGGTTCGCTTCATGACCAGAAGGTAGCCCTCAGGCGTGCAAACCGAACGCCCGAAGCCGTGGCAAATTTGGGGCTAATGCCCCTCCGCGCTCGACAAGAAGATGTTAGCGGACGCCGTAGATCGTTCGTGCCGTCGCGCCGCTGATGGCGCCCTCAGCGAGATCGCGCGCGGCGGCTGCAGGCTCACGTCGCTCGGGCGGGCCGAAGCCGCCTGCGCCTGGCGTCACCAAGGCGAACCATTGGCCGGTTTTCAGTACCGCGGAGTCTCCCTCGAACACGACGCCCGGTCCGGCCTCGACCTTGCCGTGCGCGCCGGGGCCGCCGCCGAACAGGCCCCAGCTCTGCGAGCGCTGGCGCGTGAGGTCGACGCGCACGCGGCAGTCGTGCGTGGCCTGGTAGACGCGGCGCAGGCCCATGCCGCCGCGATACTGGCCGATGCCGCCGGAATCCTCGACCAGCTCGTAGCGCGTCAGCAGCAACGGATACTCGATCTCCAGTGCCTCGACCGGCAGGTTGGAGGTGTTGGTGGTGTGGACATGCACGCCGTCCAGCCCGTCCTTGTGGGCGCGCGCGCCGCTGCCGCCGCCGATCGTCTCGAGATAGACCCAGGTCGAGCCGTCGTGTGGCCGCTTGCCGATGAAGTAGGCCACGGTGCAGGCCGAGTTCGAGCAGGCCATGACACGTTCGGGCACCGCCTGGGCGAGCGCGCCTAAAATCATGTCGGAGACGCGCTGGCAGGTTTGCAGCCGGCCGTTGACCGCGGCGGGCGGCAGGCAGTTCAGGATGCTGCCTTCGGGCGCGGTGATCCTGAGCGGCCGCGCCAGGCCGGCGTTGGGCGGGATGCCCGGATCGAGCACCGACTTCACGACGTAGTAGGTCGTGGCGAGCAGTGCGGTATAGGTCATGTTGATGCCGGCGCGCATCTGCTCGGGTGCCGTGAAGGCGAGCGACATCTCCTCGCCCTTGACCGTCACCTCGACGGACATCGGCAGCAGGCCCGCCACCTCCTCGTTGTCGAACACGTCCTCGAATTTCCAGGTGCCGTCGGGCATGGCGGCGATGGCCGCGCGCATCTTGCGTTCGGCATAGTCCATCAGCGCGGCGCCCGCCTGCAGCACCATGTCGGTGCCGTACTTGGCCGCCAGCGCCTGGAAGCGCTGCACGCCGACGCGGTTGGCGGCCATCTGGGCGCGCAGGTCGGACAGCCGTTCGGAGGGCACCTGGCAGTTCAGCAGGATCAGGTCCTGCACGTCGCGCTGCAGCTCGCCGCCGCGGTAGAGCCGCACCGGCGGGATGCGCAGGCCCTCCTGGTAGATGTGGGCATGGCCGCGATCGACGAAGTCGGCGTGATGGGCGAGGTTCACCGTCCAGGCGACCATGCGGCCGTCGACGAAGATCGGCTCGGCGACGACGATGTCGGGCAGATGCGTGCCGCCGCCCTCGTAGGCGTCATTGCCGATGAAGGCGTCGCCCGGCCTGATGTCCTGCGTCGGATAGCGCCGCATGATGTGCTTGATGAGATCCAGGAAGCTGCCGAGATGAATCGGGATGTGCTCGGCCTGGCACAACGTCTCGCCGGCGGCGTTGAACAGCGCCGTCGAGCAGTCGCGCCGCTCCTTGATGTTGGTCGAATGCGAGGCGCGGATCAGCGTCTCGCCCGTCTCCTCGACGATCGAGGCCATGGCCGCGCCGATGACTTCGACGGTGATGGGGTCGAGAGTCTTCATGGCTCGCCATCGACTAGGGCCTCACCCTGAGGAGCGACCCGCTTACGCGCATTCACATGCGCGCCTGTCGCGTCTCGAATGCGCGCGGTAAACCGCGCGTGGGTGGGAATCAGTCTTGATGTTGCCCATCCGTCGAGACGCGCGCTGCGCGCGCTCCTCAGGATGAGGTAGGACCTGATCATGCAGCAGCCTCGAGGATGAGGTTGAGGTACGAGTCCACCCGCGCCGTCCAGCCTGGCGGCACGAGGGTCGTGGCGTCCATCTGCTCGACGATCGCCGGGCCGGCAAAGCGGTTGCCCGGACGCAGCGCCTCGCGGCCATAGACCGGCGTGTCGGCGAAATCGCTCGCTTCTGCCAGCCAGACCGGGCGGCGCTGCACGATGGCCCCCGACGCGTCCGGCCCCGCTTCGGGATGCGCCCGAAGCTCAGCCTTGCGCACCGCGCCGGTCGCCTCGACGCGCAGGGTGACGATCTGCACCGGATCGCCGTCGGCCGCGAAGCCGTAGCGTTGGCGATGCACGTCGGCAAAGCCGGCCGCCAGCGCCGGCAAAGTCGTCTTGGAGACCGGCCCCTCGGGCATCGCGACGCTGAGCTCGTAGTTCTGACCATGGTAGCGCATATCGACAGTGCGCGTGATCCGCCGATCGGCGGTGGCAATGCCTTCATGCTCGAACCAGCGCTCGGCCCGTGCCGCCAGCGCGGCAAAACCCTCGTCGACATCGACCGTCGACGCTTCGGTCGCGGGCATCAGCCGCGTGAGCGCAAAGTCGGCGCGCAGGTCGGTCAGCAGCAGGCCCATGGCGCAGAGGATGCCGGGATTGGCCGGCACCAGCACGCGGCCGATCTCGAGCTCCTTGGCCAGCCGCGCGGCATGCAATGGCCCCGCGCCGCCAAATGCCATCAGCGTGTAGTCGCGCGGATCGTGGCCGCGTTGCACCGAGATGACGCGGATGGCGCGGGCCATGTTCGCGGTGACGACCGAGAGAATGCCCTGCGCCGTCTGCGGGACGCCGAGGCCGAGCCGTCCGGCCAACTGCGCGATCGCGCGCTCGGCGAGGTCGCGGCGGATCTTCATGCGACCGCCGAGCAGATGCTGCGGGTTCAGCGTCTGCAGCACCACGTTGGCATCGGTGACGGCGGGCTCTGGATTGCCCTTGTCGTAGCAGGCCGGACCGGGATCGGCGCCGGCCGAGCGCGGGCCAACCTTCAAGAGGCCGCCGCTGTCGATATAGGCGATCGAGCCGCCTCCCGCGCCGACCGTGTGGATATCGAGCATCGGCGCCTTGATGGGATAGCCGTGCACGGTGGCCTCGGCGGCGAGCCGGCAGCGACCGTCCTGCAGCAAGGCGACGTCGGTCGAGGTACCGCCCATGTCGAAGGTGATGAGATCGGTGAAACCGGCCAGGCGCCCGATCGCCTGGGCGCCGACCACGCCGGTCGAGGGACCGGAGAGCACAGTGCGCACCGGCATCTCGGCGGCCGTCGCGAAGCCAATGACGCCGCCATTGGATTGCGTGAGATGCGGCGTTGCCGTCATGCCGAGCGCTTCCAGCCGCGGGCTGAGCCGGCGGATGTAGTTCTCCATCACCGGTCCGAGATAGGCGTTGAGCACCACCGTCGACAGCCGCTCGTATTCGCGGAACTCAGGCGCGATCTCGTGGCCGGCCGAGATGAAGACGTCGGGCATTTCCTCCCGCAGGATCTTTACCGCGCGTTTTTCATGATCGGGTCGGATGAAGCCGTAGAGGAACGACACGGCCACCGCCTTCACGCCTGCCGCTTTCAGGGCACGGGCGGCGGCGCGCATCCTCGCTTCGTCGAGTGGTACGTCGACCTCGCCGGTGTGACGCAGGCGCTCGGGGACTTCGAGCCGCAGATCACGCGGCACCAGGGTCAGCGGCTTGTCCGCCTGGATGTCATAGAGATCGGGCCGCTTCTGTCGGCCGATCTCGAGCAGGTCGCGAAAGCCGTCGGTGGTTATGAGTCCGGTCTTCACGCCGCGATGCTGGATCAGCGCGTTGGTCGCCACTGTCGTTCCGTGGCCGAAATAGACGATGGGTGCGGCCGGGTTCTTGGCGTCGGGCGCCACGCGGCGCATGCTCTCCTCCACGCCCTGCGCGATGCCGCGCGAGGGATCGTCGGGAGTCGACGGCACCTTCCAGGTCTCGACGCGGCCAGTCTGTTCATCGAACAGGCAGATGTCGGTGAATGTTCCGCCGGAATCCACACCGACGCGCCAGCGCGACATGCCTTTCCCTTCTTGCAGTTAGGCCGGCGGATGGACCGCGGCGGAAAGCGTCCTGGCATAGACTTCCCGCCAAGGCTGTTGTTCGTCGGGCGAGATGAAATAGCCGCTGCGCGCACCGCGATAGACGGCCGGGTCGTCGGCGCCAGGCGGCCGTTCGCCCTTGTCGCGCAACGCGCGCGCCGCCATCAACAGACGCCGGCGCGTGCGGGTGATCATCTGGTCCGACGGCGCCAGGTGCTCGTGGCCGAAGTCGGTGACCGGCCCCATGCTCTCGGTGATCGCCTGGTCCTGCAGATGGATGCCGTCGATGCCGCTGTAGATCCTGTTGCTGCGCTGCGCTTCGCGGTCCATGCCCCAGTCGTTGCTCTCGTCCATGGCCATGCGCCAGCGACCGAGCCAGTCCGTGATGTTGGGCAGCATCTTTATGCCGCCGCGGCCGGTGCCGCCGATCGGCGTGCCGTCCTTGTACCTGGGCTGCGGCAAAGCCTGCGCCGACCTGGCCTTCTTCCACCAGATAAAGACGAACATCGTGTGCCCGTCATCGAGCGGCACCCAGCCGCGGGCATGCATGTGACTCATGAACTCGCCGTTGGGCGCCTGCGACCAGCAGGGGAACAGGAAGTTGGCGAAGCGCCAGTAGGTCTGGCCCGGTCCAGCGCCGCGGTAGCCGGCGTACTGGGTGCCCCACGGCGCATCGGCGACGCGGTACTGCGGCGCGCGGTTGGTGATGGTGAAGTAGAACGGATCGGTCTCGGGCACGTCCTTCGGATCGACGTGACCGCCGTGCAGGAAGCCGAAATGGGCGGTGTCGACCTCGCCTTCGAGCGCCTGCAGCCAGTTGCAATTGCGCTGCATCATGTGGACGTTGATCTCGTCGGGCGGCAGGTCGAGCACCTCGAAGCCCGGCATCGATTGC
This sequence comes from Rhodospirillales bacterium, assembly GCA_009377525.1. GTDB lineage: Bacteria > Pseudomonadota > Alphaproteobacteria > Reyranellales > Reyranellaceae > Reyranella. The sequence continues at coordinate 19,166 of WHTW01000097.1, read as the reverse complement.
GGCTCGCCCTCGCCCATATGGACCCAGACCAGGCCGGCGCGCTCGACCGCGCGATAGGCCTTGGCCTTGACCTTGTGCTTGAAGTCCTGGTCCTCGGGCACGTTCGGCATGTCGAGGCAGTTGCCTAAAACGTCGAACTTCCAGCCGTGATAGATGCAGCGCAGGCCGCCCTGCTCGTTGCGGCCGAGGAACAGCGAGGCGCAGCGGTGCGGGCAGCGATGGTCGATCACGCCGACGCGGCCCGCGCTGTCGCGGAAGGCCAGAAGCTTCTCGCCCAGCAGCATGAAGCGGGTCGGCGGGCCGTCGCGCTCCAATTCCGACGACAGCAGCGCCGGCAACCAGTAGTGCCGCATCAGACGGCCCATCGGCGTGCCGGGGCCGACCTGGGTGAGTTCCGCGCCTTCGCTCGCCGTGGTCATGTCGTCACCTGTGGCTGTTGGGCTGGCGGAGGATAGCGGCAGCAGGAAGCCGACGCCATGCCCGGCGACAGCTTAGCGGAACGGAACAATGTCGGCATCGGAAGCGAGGCCGCACTGGAGCAGCGACGGCGGCGGCGTTGATGGGGAGCGCTTCATGCTCTTCCGGAGCGCGGACCTCCAGGTCCGCATCATGATCAAGCGTGCATGTGAATGCGCGTAAGCGGACCTGGAGGTCCGCGCTCCAATAAGACGCCCCCAGCTACCGAGCGCCGCGCACCAGTCGGCCGGGCAACGCCCCCGTGAACGCACCATCGCGATACGTGACCTCGCCGCTGACGATGGTGGCGCGATAGCCCTCGGCCTTCTGCTCCAGGCGACGGCCGCCGCCGGGCAGATTGTGCACCGGATGCGGGGCGGCGACCCTCAGCCGGTCGAGGTCGATCAGGTTGATGTCGGCCTTGTAGCCGGGCGCGAGCCGGCCGCGGTCGCCCAGCCCGACCGTGCGCGCCGGCACGTCGGTGAGTTGGTGCACCGTCCAGGCGAGCGGCCAGCGCTCGCCCTTGCGGTCACGCGTCCAGTAGGTCAGCGCGTGCGTGGGATAGCTCGCGTCGCAGATCAGGCCGTAATGCGCGCCGCCGTCGCCCAGCGCCATCACGGTGTTCTCGTGGCGCAGCATGCTCGCCATGTTGGCGTCGGAGCAGTCGGTGTAGTTGGCGCCGGGATGGAACAGGATGGCGCGGCCGTCACCCGACACCAGCAGGTCGTAGGCGAGCTCCATCGGCGTGACGCCGAGAGCGGCGGCCCGCGCGTCCAGCCGCTCGGCGGCGGGCGGCGTGTAGTTCGGCGGATCGCCCAGCACGAACATGTTGGCGACGTTGCGCATGAAGGCCAGCATGTTGGGATTGCTGTAGACCGGCTCCTCCTTCAGAAGCCGCGCGCGCATCGCCGGATCGCGCAGCCGCGCCAGCTTGCCCTCCAGCGGCAGGCCCTCGATCGCGCGATAGCTCGGACAGGTCGAGAACGGATGGAACGACAGTTCCAGCCCGTAGAGGATCGCCACCGGCCGCGCCGCCACCTGGCCCCTGATCGGCAGGCCGTCGCGATTGGCGCGCTCGACCTCCTCGAGAAGCGTCTTCCAGCGGCCGGGGTAGAGCGAGATGTCGAGCAGGGTGAAGGACAGCGGCCGGCCCGAGATCTCGACCAGGCGGCGCAGCATGGCGAACTCGGTCGAGCCTTCGGGCGTGGCGTCCTGGAAGTCGTCCAGGAGCTGGATCACGCCCTTGCCCGCGCGGCGCATGCCGCGGGCGATCGCCGCCAGCTCCTCCTCGGCGGCGGTGATGGTGGGCGTGAGCGCGCCGTCGGGCGTACGATGGAACAGCGAGCGCGAGGTGGTGAAACCGAGCGCGCCGGCCGAAAGCCCCTCCTCGACCAGCGTGGCCATCGCCGCCATATCGGCGGTCGTCGCGGGCTCGCGGTCGACGCCGCGGCGGCCCATGACGAAGACACGCAGAGGTGCGTGCGGCACCTGGGTCGCGAAGTCAGTGTCGCAGCGGCGTTGCGACAGCGCATCGAGATAGTCCGGGAAGCTCTGCCAGTTCCACGGCACGCCCTCGCGCATCACCAGCTCGGGGATGTCTTCGACGCCTTCCATGACCTTGATCAGCGTGTCGCGGTCCTGTGGCCGGCAGGGCGCGAATCCGACGCCGCAATTGCCCATCACCACGGTGGTGACACCGTGGCCCGAGGACGGCACGAAGCGCTGGTCCCAGGTCGCCTGGCCGTCATAGTGGGTGTGGATGTCGACGAAGCCCGGCGTCACGGCGAGCCCTTTGGCGTCGATCTCCTCGCGCCCCGCACCGTCAACGCGGCCGACGGCGGCGATGCGGCCGTCCTGCACGGCGACATCGGCCGCGCGCGCCGGAGCGCCGGTGCCGTCGAGCACGGTGCCGTTGCGTACGACCAAGTCGAATTGAACGGCCAAGGCATCACTCCCTTTTCAGACGATGCGGTGCAGCCTAGTGAACCTGCCACCGGCAAACAGCCCCCGCAAGCGCGCGATCCGCTGTAAAGTCGGTGTCACGAGGAGGATCGCATTATGGAATTCCTTATCATTGCCATTCCATCCATGCCGGACTGGAAGCTGCTCAAGACCAGCATGTCGCCGCGAAGATGATTGCTCGGTACCGAAAAGATGGAAACACCGGCTGTAGACTCTCGCGCACCGTGGTGGGCAATTCCCCAAGCGATCGTCTGGATCGTGACACGCAACGAGACTCACGTGTTGAGAGTCGCCGGCGCGCGCAGTCTGGCCAATCTTGAGTACATTTCAGGCCTTAAGCCGGTGTCCGGCCCGCATGAGCCGCCAGTGCCGCTGGCAACCGCACCTGATGAACTGCTGCTAGCTTGGACCGCTGGACGCATCGCTATTTTCGGGCGCGAGTGGGGCGCAGGGCGATCGCGGGTTGTACCCCGCCGATCTGACTTTCGCCTCCAAGGCCATCACGCGGAGGTATGCATTGGCGACAGCAATCTGTACCGCGGGGCCAGCCCGTTCTGGTCAAACTTGTGCGTGCGCACTGACGACTGCAAGCGCTGCTGGCGCCTCCCCTTAACAAGCAAGCGGCACCAGAGCCTGGATCGCTGGCCATTGGAAGCATTCCTTCGGACAGCGTTGTGCTGGCGTTCTTCGAAGAAACGCGTAAGTCGCTCAGAGCAGAACGAAAAAGAGCAGGCCGCGATGTGCTACTGCGGGCGGCCATGGACCAGTTTGGCTTGTCGCGAAAAGTGGTCCTAGACATCTGGAACAGCCTTCCTCGCGATCACAAAGGTGGACGGCCTAAAAGGCAAAACCTGTGGGGCTCACCCGGCAGATCAGCAGGAGAGCAAGCTCAAGCAAGCCTCAAACATGGTGGTCCGAAACGTGGCAACTCCACGTTTGGTGTCCACGTTTGCGATCATGGATTCTCCTCTAACTGCGCAGGCAACAGAAGGAGGACCCACTGGATCCAACGCTCTCGACGAGCAACATCCAAAAGCTTCCTATGGGTCGCTGATGCCTCCGCGCGCTCTACTCGGCGAAAGTGAACGCCGCTGAAGAGTCTCGCCCAAAACTTCCATACCGCTCTGCCACCAACGAGGAGACGTTGGAAATGTTCAACCTCTACTTTCGACCATACGTTCCAGGCTTTCGCGTCAGGTCGCATGACGAGCTACCGGGCTTTAACATTGGTGAGAACGGAAAGCCTCGGGGCAAACGGACTTGGCTCGACCATTTGGCTCCAACAGCATCAATAAATCCCCCAAGCTCAGTCCAGCCACCTTCAGCTGACCTGCCTGTATTCTGGAACAGGCCGCGGGAGCGCATAGCCGGCTTTCGCGTCGGACAGCAAGGCGAGCTGCCTGGCTTCAATGTCGACGAAGATGGCTTTGCCCGGCAGGAAGGCGCTTGGTTTAGGGCAATGCGCCCCTCATCCGCGATGCCACATTCCCCCACCTCGCCGCCGGCATCAACCTCCACGCCAACCGTCAATCCTTACTATCCTGCCTTGGGAGCGGGCCCGTTCGCCGAGATGCATTCGGAGCGCTCACAATCGGCACACGGTAGTTTAGGCAATATATTTCCCGTCGCCGACGATCGTGACGCGGCGGTGGCAAAGTGTCATGCACGCTGCGTTCCACTAACCGTCGGGAGAGGCTACGGGCCTGGCGCGCCAGGGCGGTATCGAAGATGCATGCGCGATTGCCTAGCTCAGAGCGGACACTTCGACTACTAATTTGTCCGTTCAAGATGACCTGCTGCGGGAGATTGCCATGGACAGCGACATGGCTAGCCGGATGTTGAAGGCGGTAGCCGCTTTGGAAGCCAGGATTGGTGAACTCGATGTGCTGATCAGCCAGCTAGACGATGAAAAAGAACGAGATGAATATGTATGCGCCCTGGGCAATGTCATCGGCATCATCAGCGAGAACTTTGTGCGTCGGATCGCTCGTCAGTATCCGGAGCTGGACCCAGACCGATAAGTCGGAAAGAGCACCGTCGCCTGCGGCACCGATTGTGCTCTGGCTACTGTCATGAACGAGACCGACCTCTGCTTCACGCCCGCAACCGAGTTGGCCGACGCCATCCGGGCCAAGAAACTATCGGCTGTCGAAATCACTTCGGCGGTGCTGAATCGCATCAAGAGACTCGAGCCGACGCTCAACGCCTTCGCCTATCTGGCCGCCGAGGACGCGATGGATGCGGCCCACGCCGCCGACCGCGCGCTGGCCACCGGCGGGCCGATCGGGCCGCTGCACGGCGTGCCGGTGACGATCAAGGACCACGAGGCCGTGCGTGGCATGCAGATCGAGTATGGCACCTGGTTGCGCCGCGGCGAGGTTGCGGCAGCCGACAATGCGATGGTCGCCCGCCTGCGCGGTGCAGGCGCCATCATCCTGGGCAAGACGACGACTCCCGAGTTCGGCTGGATGGGCGTCAGCAACAGCCCGCTGACCGGCATTACGCACAATCCCTGGAAGCACGGCATGAATGCCGGCGCCTCGTCGGCCGGCGCCGGGGTCGGCGCAGCGGCGGGCTACGGGCCGTTGCACCAGGGCAGCGACGGCGCGGGCTCGATCCGCATGCCGGCGCATTTCAGCGGCGTCTTCGGGCTGAAGCCGACCTACGGCCGCGTGCCGCAGTCGCCGGTGGCGGCCAGCGACCACGCCGTGCATCTGGGCCCGCTCACGCGCACGGTCGCCGATGCCGCGCTGATGCTCAAGACCATGGCCGGACCGCATCCCGACGATCACACCAGCCTCGAGGGGCAGCCCGCCGACTATCCGCGCCATCTGCAGCAACGGCCGCGCGCTCCGCGCATCGCCTACAGCCCGAACCTCGACCATGCCCGCGTCGATCCGGAAGTGGCCGACCTGGTCGCCAAGGCGGTCGGCGCCTTCGAGGAGGACCTGGGCTGGCGCGTCGAGCAGGTGAAGACACCGTGGGGGCCGAAGGGGCCCGAGCTCGCGCGCTTCTTCTGGCCGGCGCATTTCCAGCGGCACGCCGAGCGGGTCCCTGAGTTCCGCGACCGCATGGATCCGGGTTTCGTCGCCTGCATCGAGGCCGGATCGAAGATCACCATGGCCGACTACCAGAAGACGCGGCTGGTGAAGTACGCCTACTGCGCCGAGATCAACCACTTCTTCGACGACTGGGATTTCCTGCTGACGCCCGCCGTTCCGGTTGCCGCCTTCCCGGCCGAGCTGCTGCAGCCCAGGCACTGGCCGCAGCACGCGTGGGACTGGTTGTCGTGGGCCGAGTTCTCCTATCCCTTCAACCTGTCGCAGAATCCGGCGGCGTCAGTGCCCTGCGGCTTCACCAAAGACGGCCTGCCGGTCGGCCTGCAGGTCGTCGGCCGGCGGTTCGACGATCTCGGCGTGCTGCAGATGTCGGCGGCGTTCGAGAAGGTGCGGCCGTGGGCGGACAAGCGCCCACCGCTCGATTGAAAGGCCCCGACTCGCGGCGTCAGGCCTCGGTGAGCCTGCCGCAGGCGGGCGCGTCGCAGCGCAAGGTCCGGGTGCTCACGCCCAAGGCGCCGAAGTTGGGGTCGGGGGTTTCCTCGATCACTTCCAGATGGCCGGTGCCGCACCAGGGACAGACAGGCGGTGCCTCGTAGGGTGCGATCCGCATCGCCACCCTGTTCAGTTCCTCCAAGAGCGTCATCTTGTTGTTCTTTCTTCCAAGGGGGACTGAAGTATAGCACGAAAGCGGACGCCTTGCCCGGTCAGGGCTTGTGGACGATGACGTTGAAGCCCTCTTCCGCTCCCGGCGGGACGAAGTGGGCGGTGAACTGCTCGTACTCCGCGTCGTTCACCTGGAACTGATGCTCGCCGCCGGCATTGCGTGCGCGCAGCCTCTGCTTGCAGATCTCGTCCGGGATATCGAGGTGATGCAGCTCGTGCGCCACCCTGGCCGTGTCAATCAACGAGCGCATCCACGACCGCTGGCGCACCGTGTTCGCCGGGAAATCGAGCACGACCGAAAGGCCCTGCAAAATATCGACGATGTGCGGCGTCATGGCGGCGCGCAGCCGCGCCGACAGCCGGACGTAGTCCTCGATCGTCTTCAGGTCGTCGCCGAACAGGGTCGACGTCCAATGATCCTCGCTGATCAACAGCGTCGCTGGCCGCGCGGCGAGCTGGCGCGCCAGCGTCGACTTGCCGGCGGCGATTTTGCCACACAGGAGATAGAGGGTGGGGCGACGGTGCTGGTTCATGCTCTTCCGGACCGCGAGCCTCTGGCTCGCTCATGATCATGAGCGCGCGGGTAGGTCGCGGTTTACCGCGACCCGCGACGCGCGGTCCAGAAGAGCATGACGTCCTTGTCCCAGGATTCGTCTTCGTGACGCGGGGCCCGGCGGCTATGGTTGGGCATGACGAACGGCAAAGGACGAACCGCCCTGGTGACCGGGGCCACCGACGGCGTCGGGCGCGTGGTGGCGACGGCGCTGGGCAAGGATGGCTGGCGCGTGCTGGTGCATGGCCGCGACCGCAAACGTGGCGAGGCGCTGGTGCAGGAGATCGGCCACGCCGGCGGCAATGCCACCTTCCTGCAGGCCGACCTGGCGTCACTGGTCGAGGTGCGCCGCCTGGCGGACGAGGTGCGGAGCGCCATGGACCGTCTCGACCTGATGATCAACAACGCCGGCATCGGCACGGCGGGCACTGTGGCGGGTCGGCAGACCAGCATCGACGGCCACGAGCTGCGCTTCGCGGTGAACTATCTCGCGGGCTTCCTGCTGACCTATGAGCTGCTGCCGCTGCTGAAGGCCGCCGCGCCGGCGCGCATCGTCAACGTCTCGTCGGCCGGCCAGCAGGCGATCGATTTCTCCGATGTCATGCTGACCAGGCGTTACAGCGGCGTCGCCGCCTACTGCCAGAGCAAGCTGGCACAGATCATGTTCACCATCGACCTCGCCGAGGAGCTTTCACGCTCCGGCGTGATCGTGAACGCGCTCCATCCCTCGACCTACATGAACACGACCATGGTCCAGCGCTCCGGCATCTCGCCGATGAGCCGCGTCGAGGACGGCGCCGAGGCGATCCTCCAGCTCGCCGTGTCGCCCAAGCTCGAGGGCCGAAGCGGCCTCTACTTCAACGTGCTGACCGAAGCGCGCGCCAACCCGCAGGCCTACAATGCCGAGGCGCGCCGCAAGCTCAGGACGCTCAGCCTCGAGCTGATAGGGATGAAGAGGTAGCTCGTCGCCCTCAAGTTCCTCTCCCCCGCTAGGGGGTCGCTAGGGGGAGAGGTTAGGTGAGGGGGAATTGACGTGCGTAGCCCCCTCACCCAGCCTCTCCCCCTATCGAGGGAGAGGAGAATGAGCGGTCTGTGTCGATGGCCGCAGCCGGGCCAGCCGGTCGATCTCGCGCCAGAAGCTCTCGATCGTGTCGTCGATGATCTGGCGCACCGACTTCAGCTCGTGGATCAGGCCGGCGCTCTCGCCGGCGGCGCCCGAGGTGTTGTCGACGTCGCCGTTGACATAGAGCATATCGAGCGTGGCGTTGCGTGGCAGGCGTTCACGCTTTCCTTCGGCGACCTCGACGGCGTAGGGCGTGCGGAGCCCACGTGAGCGGGCGCGCGGTGGATTGTCGGTCAGCGCCGTGCCGGTGATGGGCGCCGCCACGATCGCCTGCTTGTAGTTCAGATGCACCGGGCTTTCGAACGAGGCGACGAAGCGCGTACCCATGGTGACGCCTTCGGCGCCCAATGCGAAGGCTGCCGCCATGCCGCGGCCGTCGACGATCCCGCCCGCCGCCACGATCGGCACGTCGACCCTCTCGCGAACGGCCTGCAGCAGCGCGAAGGTGTGGACCTCCTCGGGATTGCGCAGGCCCGCACTCTCCGCCCCCTCGACGATCAGCCCGTCGACGCCGGCATCGACCGCCTTGATGGCGCCGCGCAAGGTCGCCGTCGCGTGATAGACCGTGACGCCCGCGGCCTTGAGCATCCTGGTGTAGCGCGTCGGATCGCCGGCCGACGTCGTCACGAAATGGATGCCCTGGCCGAGCAGCCAGTCGATGATGGCGCTCTCCTCCCTGGGATCCATCTGCAGGTAACGCACCGGCAGGTTCACGCCGAACGGCTGATTGGTCGCGGCGCGGATGGCTAAAAACTCGCGCTGGGTGACGGAGAGGTCGCGAATCGAGTTCTCCAGTAGGCTCATGCCGCCCGCGGCCGAGACCGCCGACACCAGCGGCGCGCGGGCGATCCAGGTCATCGGCGACTGGAAGATGGGATAGCGCGAGCGCGTGTGCGCCGTGACGCGGTTGCCGTCGAACATCGCTACGGTCGTATCACAGGACTCAAACGGGCGGCACCCGCACCCAGCCCTCCATGAGCCGACGCGCGGAACGGCTCATCATCACCTTCTTCACCGCCCAGCGATTGCCCTCGCGCGCGACCTCGGCACCGACCTTGAGCGTGCCCGAGGGATGGCCGAAGCGCACGCGGCCGTCGGGTCCCACCGGCGCCACGCGATGGACGACGGTGCCCGGGATGGCCGCGGCGGCGGCGATGGCGACCGCGCCGGTGCCGGTCATGGCGTGGTGCAGCACGCCCATCGAGAAGATGCGGGCCAACAAGTCGATCGAGCCCGCTTCGACGGCGCGGCCGTCGGACGCGGTGTAGCGTGCCGGCTTGGCGACGAACGAAAGCTTAGGTGTGTGCGGGCGCTTGTTGGTCGCCTCCTCCAGCGTCGCGGCATCGCCCATGGCGACCGCGCCCAGCGCGCGCACGGCCTCGACCCGCGCCAGCAATGCCTTGTCGCCGTTGACGTCGCCCTGCAGCTCGGTGCCCTTGAGCCCCAGTCGCGCAGCGTCGACGAACACCGTGGGATTGCCGGCATTGATCAGGGTCGCCTCGACCTTGCCCAGACCGGCCACGTCGAGCACGTCGATATGGTTGCCGGTGGGGAAGGTCGGACCGCCCTCGCCGCCTTCGTCGTCGGCCGGATCGAGGAACTCGAGCTGGACCTCGGCCGCCGGGAAGGCCACGCCGTCGAGCTGGAAGTCGCCCAGCTCCTGCACCTCGCCGCCGCTCATCGGCACATGGTTCACGATCTTCTTCTTGATGTTGGCCTGCCAGATATTGACCGTCGCCAGGCCGTCGGCCGGTGCGTCGACCAGGCCCATGCTGATGGCGAACGGCCCGACCGCGGCACTGAGGTTGCCGCAGTTGCCCGACCAGTCGACCAGGGGCTTGTCGATGGCGACCTGGCCGAAGAGGTAGTCGACGTCGCAGCCCGCGCGCCTGGACTTGGACAGGATGACGACCTTGCTGGTGCTCGAGGTGGCGCCGCCCATGCCGTCGGTGTGCTTGCCGTAGCGATCGGGGCTGCCGATCACGCGCATCAGGATGCGGTCGCGTGCCGTCGGATCCGACGGCAGGTCGTCGGCCAGGAAGAACACGCCCTTGCTGGTGCCGCCGCGCATATAGACCGCGGGAATCCGGAGCTGTTTCATGGCGGCACTATACACCGGGCGATTACACGTTCCTGACCGCAATCTCGACGCGTCCGGGCTGGCGACCTAGATTGACCAGGCAAGGGACAGCGGGAGTTCCAGGACGGATGCGGGTGTTGGTGGTCGAGGACAACGACGATCTTGTCGCCCTCGTGACGAAGGCGTTGGCCCGGGCCGGGCTCGATGCCGACGCGGCGCAGAACGTGGCCGATGCCGAGGCCTCGTTGCGCACCGTGCAGTACGCCGCCGTGGTGCTCGATCTCGGCCTGCCCGACGCCGACGGGCTCACCCTGCTCGACCAGATGCGCCGGCGGCGCGACCGGACGCCGGTCCTCATCCTGTCGGCGCGCGGAGGGCTCGACGACCGGGTCGGCGGCCTGAACAAGGGCGCCAGCGACTACATGGTGAAACCGTTTTCGACGGACCAGCTCATAGCCCGCCTGCAGGCGACGCTGCGCCGCTCGCCCGGCCCGGACGGCCCGACGCTGACGCTGGGCAACGTTGCGCTCAGGACCGACGGCCGCCAGGCCATCGTCAACGGCCGGATGCTGAGCCTGCCGACGCGCGAGGTCGACGTGCTCGAGGTCCTGCTCAAGCGCAGCGGCAGGGTGGTGTCGCTCGATTCGCTGCAGGGCCAGGTCTTCGGCTCGTCGCAGGACATCGCCTCCAACGCGATCGCGGTCCACGTCCACGGCCTGCGCAAGATCCTGGCCGAGGCCGGCGCGAACGTGCAGATCCACACGATCCGCGGTGCGGGCTATCTGATGGACGTCGCGAAGACCGGCTGACAATCGCTCGCCGTCCCGCGGACGATGCGTTACGCTGTCGGTCAGAAAACCGCCATCGCCGCACTGACGGCCAAAGCAAGGCGGATCTCAGGCAGGGGGTCGCATGGATGCTCTCGCGCGAGCGGTGAACGCAATTGACTGGATAAACCGCTGGGTCGGTCGGGTTGTGGCTTGGCTGACCTTGGCCACCGTGATGATCTGCGGCGCCGTGGTGTTGCTGCGATACTCGGCCGGCTTGGGCCGCGTCTGGATGCAGGAGCTCTACGTCTGGACGCATGCCATGACGTTCCTGCTGGCGGCGGGCTTTGCCTACCTGCTGAATGCCCATGTCCGGGTCGATATCTTCTATGCAAAGTTCGGACCGCGCGGCAAAGCCTGGATCGACCTGTTCGGCGTGATCTTCCTGCTGATGCCGTGGCTCGCTCTGCTCGCCTACACCTCCTGGACCTACGTCACCTACTCCTGGCAGACCAGCGAGATCTCCGTGCAGAGCGACGGCATGCCGGGCATGTACGTGCTGAAGTCGGCGCTGCTCGGCTTCGTCCTGCTGCTGGCGCTGCAGGGCCTGGCCTGGATCGGCCGCTCGATCCTGGTGCTGAACGGTCGCGAACCGCCGCCCAACGAGACCCTGACCGGACCTTTGGGCTAGGGGCCGCGCTATGTCCCCTGCCCTGATTGCCGACATCCTGGCCGTTGCCCTGTTCGCCGTCGCCACCTTTGGCGTGCTGTGCGGCTTCCCGATCGCCTTCAGCCTGGCCGGGTTCTCGCTGTTCTTCGCGGCGCTGGGCTGGGCGCTCGGCGTCTTCGATCCCATCTTCCTGACCAGCCTGCCGTCACGCTACTTCGGGCTGATGACCAACGAGGTGCTGGTCGCAGTGCCGCTCTTCATCTTCATGGGTGCCGTGCTCGAGCGCTCGAAGATCGCCGAGGCCCTGCTCGAGACCATGGGCCAGCTGTTCGGCACGATGCGCGGCGGCCTCGCCATCTCGGTCGTGATCGTTGGCGCGTTGCTGGCGGCGTCGACCGGCGTGGTCGGCGCCACCGTGGTCACCATGGGGCTGCTCAGCCTGCCGGCGATGATGCGCGCCGGCTACAATCCCGGGTTGGCCACCGGCGTGATCTGCGCCTCGGGTACGCTCGGCCAGATCATTCCGCCGTCGATCATCCTGATCTTCGTGGGCGATCTGCTGATGGGCGCCAACCAGCTCGCCGCGCAGAAGACGGGAAAGGCACTCGAGCCGATATCGGTCGGTGATCTCTTCGCCGGCGCCTTCCTGCCCGGCCTCGCCCTGGTCGCACTTTACGTCATCTACATCCTCATCCTGGCCGTGGTGCGGCCGGCAACCTGCCCCGCTCTGGTCATGGACGATGCCGAACGCGCCTCGCTCGGCCGCCGCTTCGTGCGCGCCCTGATCCCGCCGCTGCTCCTGATCGTGGCGGTGCTGGGATCGATCCTGGCCGGCATCGCCACGCCGACTGAGGCGGCGTCGATCGGCGCGGTCGGCGCGATGGTGCTGGCCGCCTTCAACCGCGCCTTCTCGTTCCGGACCCTGCTCGCCGTCATGCGCAACACCGCGGTGATCAGCGCACTGGTGTTCGGCATCGTGCTCGGCGTGTCGGTGTTCTCGCTGGTGTTCCGTGGGCTGGGCGGCGAGCACTTGGTGGAGCAGGTACTCGTCGACGTGCCGGGCGGCGCCTTCGGCGCGGTGATGGCGGTGATGGCGGTGATGTTCGTGCTTGGCTTCTTCATGGACACCATCGAGATCGTGCTGATCGTCGTGCCCATCACGGCGCCGGTGATCATCGCCATGGGCGTGAGCCCGGTGTGGCTGGGCGTGATGATCGGCATCAACCTGCAGACCGCCTTCCTGACGCCACCGGTCGGCTTCGCCCTGTTCTACATGCGCGCCGTCGCGCCGGCCTCGATCACCACCGGCGCCATCTACCGCGGCATCATCCCATTCGTCGCCCTGCAGGTGGTAGCGATCGCGGCGCTCTGGATGGCACCAGGCCTCGCGACCTGGTTACCCAAGGTGGTCTTCCCCGACCCGGTTGCCATTACCGGCAGTGGACAACAGCCCGGTTCGGTCCTCGACGACATCCTGAAGACGCCGTCGGGCGCCCCTTCCTCCGGCTCACCGCTCGACCAAATCCTCAACCAGCCGGGCACCACCAAGCCATCGGAGAACGACCCCGTGCTCGATCGGCTGCTGAACGACAAAAAGTGAAGGGACCGGTGTCTCCGCCGGCCCCTCCTTCGAAGTCGAGCCGCCTCGTGGGTCTCAGGTGAACTGGAACCCGATCAGGCGGGCATTGAGATATTCCTGCAGCCCGATCCGCGTCCAGGCCATCTGTTCACGCTGGAACTTGTAGTAGGAATCCAGCGTCTTCTTCGTGATCTCGTCGCCCGAGTCGCGAATTTCCTTCATCACCTCGGCAACGGCCTTGCCGTAGGCCTTGACGAATTGGTCCGGCAGCTTCTTGAGCTGCACGTTGTGCTGCTTGATCAGCACCTCGAGCGCGCCCGCGTTGCTGGCGTCGTTCTCGGCCGTGAGCTGGCTGTGCTCTTCGCCGCAACCCCAGGTGAAGATCTGCTGGACGTCCTTGGGCAGGGCGTCGAACTTGGCCTTGTTGACGGTGATCTCGTTCAGCGTCGCCGGCTCGTGCATGCCCGGCCAATAGTAGTATTTCGCGACCTTGTAGAAGCCGGCCGCCAGGTCCTGCCACGGGCCGACCCATTCGGTGGCGTCGATGGCGCCGGACTGCAGGGCGCCGAAGATCTCGCCGACCGGCAGGTTGACGATGGTGGCGCCGAGCTTGCGCAGGGCCTCGCCGCCGATGCCGGGGATGCGCATCTTGAGGCCCTGGAAGTCCGCCGCCGACTTGATCTCCTTGTTGAACCAGCCGGCCATCTGCACGCTGGTCGATCCGGCATGAAATCCCTTCAGACCGAACTTCGCATAGATCTCGTCCCACAGCGCCTGGCCGCCGCCGTAGCGCAGCCACGCCACCGACTCGGCGTTGGTCATGCCGAACGGCACGGTGGTGAACACGCTCAGGACCTTGGCCTTGTTTTGCCAGTAGTAGGGCGTCGAATGCATGACGTCGGCCGTGCCGCGCTGCACGGCGTCGAACGCCTCGAAGGCCGGCACGAGCTCGCCGGCGGCGAACACCTTGATGGTGAGACGCCCGCCGGTCGCGTCACTGATCTTCTCGGCGAAGCGCACCGCCGCGACGCCGCCGCCCGGAAACATCTTCGGCCAGCTCGTCACCATGCGCCATTCCTGCTTACCCTGCGAGATCGCGGGTGCAGCCACCGTCGTCACCGCGGCCGTCGCGGCAATGCCGCCCACGGCGGCCTTGGTGAATTTACGTCGCTGAATCTTGGTCATTGTTCACGCCTCCCAATTGTGTCCCCCGATCACGCCGAGCAGCACGCTACACTTGGTCCGATGACTGGATGCTACAGATAGCTCGACGGGCTTGTCAAAAGCGCCGCCCGGCAGCACCGGGGATCAGCGCCGGCGCCAGGCCTGCAAGCGCCCGAGCAGGAAGCGGTCGGCCAGCACGTGCAGCGCCTTGACCGCGGCCGAGGTGATCACAATCACGATACAAAGCGCCGCCGCCGCGGCCGTGGTGCCGGCCTCCTCGATGTTCACCGCCGCCACCGAGGCAAGCTTGGTGTCGGGCGCGTAGAGGAAGATCACCGACGACACCGTCGTCATGGCGTTGACGAACAGGTAGATGGCGATGTCAAGGACGGCCGGCAGGCAGATCGGCGTGGTGACGCGCGCGAAGGTGCGCCACACCGGGACCTTGAGTGAGGCGGAGACCGATTCGAACTCGGGATCGATCTGCTTGAGCGCCGTCGTCGCGGTAAGATGGCCGACCGTATAAAAGTGCGCCACCGTGTTGACCACCAGGATCGCCATCGTGGCGTAGAGGAAGTTCAGCGGATTGTTGGGCGCGTTGAAGAAGAAGATGTAGCCCAGGCCCAGCACCAGGCCGGGCACCGCCATGGGCAGGAAGGCGAGGAACTGCACGACGCCGCGCATGACGTGGAAGCCGCGGGTCTTCTCGTTCAGCCAGGCGCCGACGAACATCAGGGCGGTGCCGACCACCGCGGCGCCCACGGCCATCTGCAGCGAATTGAAGTAGGAATCCCAGCCGTTGGCGTCGAACTTGGCGAAGTCGTAGTTGTCCAGCGTCAGGCTGAGATTGTATGGCCAGTACTTGATCAGCGAACCCCAGATCGCCGTGCCGAGGATGGCGAGGATGCCGAACGCGACCAGCGTGCAGAAGCCGGTCAGCAGCGCATCGCGACCGAGCTGCGGCCGGGGGATCAGCGGCACGGCGCGGGCCGTGAGCAGCGCCACCTGCTTGCGCTGCACCAGGCGGTCGACCACGAAAGCGAGCGCCGCCGGCGCCAGCAGCACCAGGCCGACCACCGCGCCCATCGAGAAGTTCTGCTGGCCGATCACCTGCTTGTAGACGTCGGTCGCCAGGACGTTGAAGTTGCCGCCGATCACCTTGGGAATGCCGAAGTCGGTGATCACCAGGGTGAACACGACCAGCGCCGCGCTGATCAGCCCGTACTTGGCCCCCGGCAGGGTAACGGTGAAGAAGGTGCGCAGCCGCGAGGCGCCCAGCACCTCGGCGGCCTCGTAAAGGCGGGCATCGGCGGTGGCGAGCGCAGTCACCAGGATCAGGGTGGCGTGCGGGAAGCAGTAGAAGACCTGGGCGATGGCGATGCCGTCGAAGCCGTAGATCGGCCCGCCCAGCACGCCCTTGAAGAAGCCCTGGTTGCCGAACAGGTAGATCAACGCGATGCCCGGCAGCAGCGACGGCGCGAAGACCGGGATTAGCGAGATGCCCTGGAACAGCCAGCGCAGCGGCAACACGGCGCGGGTGAGCGCATAGGCATAGATGAACGCGAGCGGCACCACGATCAGAGTGGCGACCAGCGCGACCGCGATCGAGTTCAGCGCCGAATCGAACAGCGCCGGCGTCGAGAAATAAGCGACGAAGTTCGCCAGGCCGACGAACTGTCCGTCGCGATCCTCGAAGCCCTTGGCCAGCAGCGACCACAGCGGCAGGCCGACGATCACCAGAAGGACCACCGCCAGGGCCACGACGCCGAGGCGCATCACGAGGTCGTCGAGCGACAGGCCAACCCGCGTCGCGCGCAGGCGCGTGGCGTGCGGCGGCGCCGCTGCGACGGTCACGCAGCGAAGACGCGCAGCCGGTCGGGCGGCAGGGCAACGTCGAGTTGGCTGCCTGCCGTGACGCCGAGATCGCGCATCAGGTTGGAGGAGAAGTCGGCCGTGAGCTCGATCGCGGGCGCGGCACGCGCCCTGAGGCTGGCGCGGCAGAACGAGCCCACGAAGTCGAGCTCGGCGACCTCAATCGGCAGTCGGTTGGAGGCATCGGCCGGCAGGTCGCGCACGCGCACATCCTCCGGCCGAATGCACAGACGGACATCCTCGCCGGCGGCCAGCCCGTCCTGCACCGGGCAGGCGAAGGAGAGGCCGGCGACCGTCACGCGGTCGGGCGCGGCCAGGCGGCCCGAGAGGAAGTTCATCGAGCCCACGAAGTCGGCGACGAAGGCCGTGGCGGGCGCGCGGTAGATCTGCTGCGGCGTGCCGACCTGCTCGATGGCGCCGTGGTTCATGACCACGATGCGGTCGGCCATTGTGAGCGCCTCTTCCTGGTCGTGGGTCACCATGACGGTGGTGACGCCGAGCCGGCGCTGCAGCGCCTTGATCTCGTGGCGCAGCCTGAGCCGCACGCGCGCATCGAGCGCCGATAGCGGCTCGTCGAGCAGCAGCAGGCCGGGCGAGGTCGCGAGCGCACGCGCCAGCGCCACGCGCTGCTGCTGGCCGCCGGAAAGCTGCGCGGGATATTTCGGTCCGGCGTCCGGCAGGCCGACCAGGGCCAGGAGCTCCTCGACCCGTTTGGTTACGTCGCGGCGCGCCAGGCGGCGGCTCACCAAGCCGTAGCCGACATTGTCGGCCACATTGAGGTTGGGGAACAGCGCATAGGACTGGAAGACGATGCCGAAATCGCGCTTGGCCGGCGGCAGGGCCGAGACGTCCTGGCCCTTCTGGTGGATAGTGCCGGAGGTCTGCGGGTCGAGACCGGCGATGGCCCTGAGCAACGTCGTCTTGCCGCAGCCAGACGGGCCGAGGAAGCAGACGAACTCGCCCTCGCCGATCTCCAGCGAGATGTCGCCAAGCGCCGCGAAGCTGCCGTAGCGCTTGGTGAGGTTGCTGACCCGGAGATAGCTCAAATCACTTCTTCGGCGCCGACTTGCCGTCGTAGCGCTTGGTCCATTCGGCGAGGATGCGTTCGCGATTCTTGGCCATCCACTCCATGTCGTTCTTGATCATGGCCTTCTCGGCATTGGCCGGATAGTTCTTCGGCAGAGCCACGACGCCATCATAGGCGACGACGGCGTAGGTCTTGGCATAGAGCTCGTTGGCCTTCTTGGTGACGGCCCAGTCGGCAAGCTTCTTGGCAGCCGCCAGGTTCTTGGTGCCTTTGATTATGGCGGTGGCCTCGAGTTCCCATCCCAGGCCTTCCTTCGGGACGATAAGGTCGACCGGAGCGCCCTTGCTCTTCTCCGAGGCGCCGCGCATGTCCAGCCCGACGCCGATCAGGCGCTCGCCCTTGGCGGCCTGCACGCAGGGCGCCGAGCCGGAATGGATGTACTGGGCGATGTTCTGGTGCAGCGCGTCCATGTACTTCCAGCCCGCCTGCTCGCCCATGATCTGCAGCCAGGCCGCGACGGTGAGGTAGCCGGTGCCCGACGAGGCCGGGTTCGGCATCACGATCGAGTCCTTGTATTCAGGCTTGATCAGGTCGGCCCAGCTCGCCGGCGCCGACTTGTTGCCCTTCTTGCCTTCCGCCGTGTTGAAGCAGATCAGCGACAGGTAGGCGTCCATGCCGACCCAGGTCTCGGGCGACTTGCCGCTCTTGAACATCGGCTTGATCTTGTCGGCGCCGGCCGGCGTGTACGGGTCGAGCATGTTCATCGTGCTGAACAGCGCGATGCTCGAGGCTGCGAGGCCCCAGATCACGTCGGCGCGGGGATTGCCCTTCTCGGCGATCAGCTTGGCCGTGACGACGCCCGTCGAATCGCGGACCCAGGCAATCTCGATATCCTTGTTGTCCACCTCGAAGGCCTTCTTGAACGGATCGAGCTGGTCGTTCTCCAGCGCCGTGTAGACCGTGAGCTTGGTCTTCTGGGCCATCGCCGGCAGGCCGAAGCCCACGGTGGCGACCGCCGCCAGGCCCGCCATCGCGGCCCGACGCATGAAACTGCTGTTGGTCATCCTGTCCCCCTTGTCCCAGTCATCGAGCGCTACAGGCCGCATGTGACGCTGCCATGACGGCGCCGGCCTGCCCCAAGCAAAAGCTTAACCCCGTCAACGGTCGGCGGCCAGCGTCTCCGCCACGGCGCCCAGCCATTGCCGGACCACCTGTTCCTCCTCGCGCCCGGCCAGCCGGCCCAACCTGTCCTCGATCTCGTTCACGCGGGCCCGGCAGCGCCGCAGCAGGGCCACGCCCCGGGCGGTCGCCGTCAGCCGCAGGATGCGGCCATGCACAGCGTGTGCCGACTTCTTGATTGCCCCGGCTTTTTCGAGGTTGCGCACGATCACGTTGATGGTCTGCGGCGTCAGGAAGGTGAGCCGCGCCAGGTCGGCGCCGGAGACGCCGGGATAGGCCACGATCATGGTGAGCACGGAGAACTGCGGCGGCGTGATCTCGAGGTCGGCCAGCGCCTTCTCCATCGCCGCCCGCACCGCCACGCTCGCCTGGCGCACCAGGTAGCCGAGATGACCCTCAGGGCCGCGCCTGCCCTCACCAGGCCGCGGCACGGTCCCCGGCTTGCGCTGTATATCAGAGTTCTTATATTTCATCAGACTTCGAATATAACAGGGGAGCCTCCATGGACCAGCAGCTTGCCGACCTCGTGCGCCGCCATCTCGTGGCCGAGAACGGCCAGGACCTGCCGGGCACGCTGGCCACCCTCCATCCGGAGTGCCACTTCGAGGACCTCGCGACCGGTCAGTCCTGGCATGGCCACGAGGGCGCCGCGGCGCATTATCGCCAATGGTGGGCCACCTTCGACGTCACGGTGAAGCGCGGGCCCGGCCAGCGCGGCGGCTGGCTCGAGGACGGCGGCTACATGGCCGAAGCGACCTGGCATGGCCGCCATATCGGCCGCTTCCTCGGCATCGAGCCGACGGGACACACCATCGCGCAGCCGTTCGTCGTCACGCTCTCCTTCAAGGACGGGCTGATGCTCTCCGAGCGCTTCCACTACGACCTCGCCTCGCTGCTGCGCCAGATCGGCGCCGATCCTATCCCGACGCTGGGCGAGCTGCAGTATCGGGACGCGGCCTAAAGCACATTCCGTCCGGCTGGAATCAGCCGGACGGAATGTGCCCTGTGGAAC
>WHTW01000096.1 GCA_009377525.1 Rhodospirillales bacterium | reverse complement strand
ATCTCGCCGACCGTGGCCGGCTTGCGCTTCGTCGTCAGCATGGTTCGCCTCGCTTCACCTGGAGCTGTGGCTCCGTCACGCGGCCTGTAAAGCCTTCTGCACGGCCCTGGGCGCACGCTCGATCACCAGCAGATAGGCGCGAGTCGGTCCCTCGGGTTGGCGCAAGCCCTGTTCCCAATGGCGTAGCGTGTTGACGCTAAAGCCGAACCGCCCGGCGAACTCCTCCTGGGTCATGTGCAGCTTCGCCCGGATCGCCTTCACGTCGATAGCCTCGGGTACATGGACGCGATACGCCTTGGCGTCAGCCCCGCCTTTGGCATAGGTTACAGCCTCTTCGAGGCCCCGCCGGATGCTGGCCGCCACCTTGCTCATCTGTGCCTCCTTGTGGACGCCTCGACCAGAAGGCCGGTCAAGCGCTTGAAGTCGTTGCGATCCCGCTGGCTCAAATCCGCCCGCTCGTTCTTGGCGTAGGCGGTGAGCGCAAAGAGCGGCATGTCCACGTTATGGTGAAAATAGATCACTCGCGCGCCGCCACGCTTGCCGCGCCCCTCCAACGCCCACCGCGGCTTGCGAACGCCGCCGGTGCCGGGGATCAAGTCGCCCGCCGTGGGATTGTAGGCGAGGTAGTTGACCAGCAGCATCCGTTCCGCTTCGTCCATTAGCTTGCGGGTCGCAGACAAGAACTCCGGCGTCTCGACCACTGTTAGAGGGACGATCCGAACCATCGAAACCGCTACTCCAATGGAGTACCATATGCAACCCAGAAACCCTAGGGAAGGTTACGCCATCAGGACATTGAAGCGCTTGCCTGCTGACTCTGGCATTGGAGCAACAGGTCCCTCAGCTCATCGGAAACCGTTCGTCCACCTGCGTGCGCAACTTCAAGAACTTCTCCGGCTCATATGGCGTGGCATAGAAATGCGCAGACCATCTATCGCTCATTTCCAGGAAGCCTATGGCCGTGAGGTAGTCGAGTCGGGTGCGGTTCGAAAAGTGGCGAACCAAGTGCATGGCAGACGGCACGTTGTTCTTCGCGAACTCGCTGAACAGGGCAGTCAATGCAGTGGGCTCAAAGAATGGGCCGATCAGTGCAAGTCCATCCGGCGTGGGGCGCAACAGTCTACGCAACCGCAGTAGGTACGCGCCAGCCTCCCGGGCGGCGCGCCGGTTCCCGTCGGACCGGTGCCTCTAAAAGACCGCAGGAACGGCATTTGATGCCGGTTTCGCGCCGCGCCGCGCGGCCCATAGTATTTCCCGCCTGAACGGCACCTCCAGGATCGCCTCGCAGGGGCACGCGGGACCAGCAGTAAGCGCGCAATGACGTCGGCAGGGGAGGCCCCAAGGCTGGGGGCCAGACTCCTAACGGAAGGATGGGTTTTTTGGGGATCTGGGCTTGGCGCGGGCCGACGCCCGCGGGGAAATCGGCGCCGACTTCCGTTTTGTCTTTGTTTTCGTCTTCGCCTTTGGCTGCGTCCGCGTCGCCGGTTTCGATGCAGCCGGTGGGGAATCGTCCGCCATTTCCAGACCGAACAGCGCCGAAACGTCGTCGGCGGCCAAGACCTTTCCGGCGGCAGGCGTCGTCGACCGCGACGCGGTCACACCCAGGTTGGCCAGCAGATCCTTCTCGTCGACGGCGCGCAGCCGGAACAGAAGCTCCGGCTCCTCGTCCAGTCGCGTGCCGACGCCATAGAGGACCGCCGCGACGTGCTTGCACATGGACGCATAGTCCGGGCAACTGCAGGAGAGCTTGATTTCCGGCGGTCGAGGGAACAGGCCCTGGTTCTGCTGACAGATTCGCTCCATTACGCTCATGGAGAGGCGCCCCTGCAGGAGTTCCACCAGGGAATCGATGCCGCCCGCGCAGTCCCGGCAGATCGACTGCCATTTCGACTTGGACACCGCGGCGACGCCGATCGTGACCTCGTAGATCTCCGAGCCGCTGACCAGCGCCTTCACGGCCAGTGGAGTGATCTGAAGATCCAGCACCGCGCGGTTCCGGACATAGCTGCGGCCGCGCGGCAGGCGGCTGTCGAAGTCGCGATAGCGCTCCAGATTCTCACACCACGCCTTGCCCCAGAACGTCTTGGCGATTGTGCGTCCCTCGACGATCACCGGCGCGCTCGGCTGGCCCGTCTTGCGCCGACGCGCGATCTCGCGCTCGGCCTTCTTGCGGCGCTCGGCGACCGAAACGTAGGACGGCCACCCGCCATAATGGTACGACATCCTGTCAGTCCTTCATCGCCGCGTTCAGGTCGAGGGCGACGAGCCGCAGGAGTTCGTCGTCCTTCATTTCGGTCAGCTTGATCTCGCCCGAACCGGTCAGCAATTCGTCGGACAGGGCCTTCTTCGCGTCGATCATGGCATCGATCTTTTCCTCTACCGTCCCCTGGCAGACGAATTTGTGGACGAGGACGTTCTTTTTCTGTCCGATCCGGAAAGCGCGATCGGTCGCCTGATTTTCCACTGCCGGATTCCACCAGCGGTCGAAATGCACGACGTGCGACGCCGCCGTCAGCGTCAGTCCCGAGCCACCTGCCTTCAGCGACAGGATGAAGAACGGCGCGGCTTCGTCTTCCTGGAACGTCCGAACGAGGCCCTTGCGATCCTTCACCGCCGTTCCGCCGTGAAGCACCAGGCCGGGCCGGCCGAAAATCCCTGAGAGGAAAACCTGCAGCGGCGCCGTCATCTCGCGAAACTGGCTGAAGACCAGCATCTTCTCCTGTCGCGCCGCGACCACCTCGGCGATCTCCCGCAGGCGGGCAAGCTTGCCGCTGTCCTCCTCCGCCCAGTCGTTGTCGCTCAGCCACTGCGACGGGTGATTGCAGATCTGTTTCAGCCGCATCAGCGTCGCAAGCACGATGCCCTTGCGTTCGATCCCCTCCGACTGTTCGAGGCCTCGGGCCAGTTCGGAGACTGTCTGGGAGTAGAGCGCGACCTGCTTGCGGCTCAGTGCGCAGTGAGCCGTTATCTCGGTCTTGTCCGGCAAGTCGGCGATGACGGTCTTGTCCGTCTTCATCCGCCGCAGAATGTAGGGCCGCACCAGATCGCGCAGCGGGCCATAGGGATTGTGTTCCCGTTCGGACAGGCTCTTCGCATAGCGTGCGAATTGCGGCGCGGTTCCCAGCAGTCCGGGATTGATGAAGTCGAAGATCGACCACAGGTCGCCCAGGTGATTTTCTACCGGCGTGCCGGTCAGTGCGATACGCGCGTCGGCCTTCAGGCCCTTGGCCGCCCGGGTCTGCTTGGCCTTCGGGTTCTTGATCGCCTGCGCTTCATCGAGAACGGCAAACCGCCAGGATATCTGGCCGAGTGCCGGCAGGCGGAGCAGCGAGCCGTAGCTGGTGATCGCCAGGTCGAACTCCTCCAGGCGATCCGGCGTCATTTTCTTCAGCTCGTCCGCCGTCATGGCGGAGGAATGCACGATCGCAGCCTTCAGGCTGGGGGCGAAGCGCTCGATTTCGGCGGCCCAATTGGCGAGCAGGGAGGCGGGCGCAACCAGCAGGCTCGGACGCTTGCCTCCCTCGCGGGGCTTTTGAGCCAGCAGCAGCGCCAGCACCTGGATCGTCTTGCCGAGGCCCATGTCGTCGGCGAGGCAGGCGCCCAGCCCGAGCCTGGACAGTAAATGGAGCCACTGGACCCCTGCCGCCTGATAGGGCCGCAGGGTGCCCTTCAGGGCGGGGCCGGGATCGACGGCCATGCCGCCAGGCACGCGCAGGAGCTTCAGCGTCTCCGCCAGCCAGGGCCCGGCCGTCACGCGCGCCCACTCGGCCGCCGCCGGATCGGTGCGCTCTCCGGCGACTGCCGCGCCTGACAACAGGCGCATGGCCTCGGCGAAGGTCAGGCCGTCGCGATCGGCCAGGACCTGCGCCGCCCTGAATTGGCTCAGAGCCCGTTCGAGGCGCTCGCGGTCGACCTCCACCCAAACGCCGCGTAGCAACGCCAGGCCGTCGGTTCCGGCCAGCAGTGTTGCGATCTCCTTGTCGTCGAGCGGCTCGCCCTCGAGCGTCACGTCCATGTCGAAGTCGAGCAGGCCGTCGAGGCCGATTGCGGAGGGCGTGCGCGCGCCGACCGTCGCCGTGACCTGCGGCCGCGCAGGCCGGTTGGCGTGCCAGGTCGCCGGCATGCGCAGGACCACGCCGGCGCCTTCGAGTTCCGGTGCGCTCTTCAAGAACCGCGCCGCCTCCGCCGCGGTCCAGCGCAGGGGATGAAATATCTCCCCGGCGTCGACCATTGCGCGAAGCCAGTCGCAGGTTTCGCCGGCGCGCTGCACGGGCGTCAAAAGGGAGAGCAACTTGTCCCGGTTGGCCAGCCCGGCATATTCGCGCATCGCCTGGCCGAGTGGCACGTGCTGGGCCTTGGCCTGAGCCGACAATCGGGTGGTGTAGGTGGCCATGAACGCGAAGGGGTACTCGTGATCGCGCCTGTTCTCGGCCAGGTTGAAGTGCACGCGCCCGAGCAGGTTCCAGGCTGGATTCAAGGCTTTCAGGAAGCCTTGCAGGTCGGTTCCGCTCGCGGCCAGGGACGCCGCGAACGCCATGCCCAGGTTCCCCCACAGCATGCGCATGACGTCCGCCGTCAGGTATTCGGCGCCCGGCATCACCGGCGTCGTCAGCACCAAAGTCGCGAGTTCGCCGTCGGTCGGTGGTGGCACGGCCGGCACGGCCTGCGACGGCGGAGTACCGGCGGTGGCGACCGGTGAAAGCCCGCACAGCCCGCCGAAGTATCGTGCCGCGAAGTCGCGCCACCAGACGAAACCCGGTGGCAGCACGTGACCGATCTCGCGCGCCCCCAGTTGCATCAGCCCTTGTCCGGAGCCTTGGGCAAAGGCCTGGGCAAGCCGCTCGGCGACCGCGCCGTCCAGGATTGGCGCGTCTTCGGCCCTTTCGAGCAGAAGTCGTCCTTGGGGCGTCAGGCGCAAACCGAGGCGAGACGCGGATGGCGCGCCGTCCCTCAAGCCGTGGTGCCCTGCAAACAAAGCTGCACTTTCGTAGACTGTGGTCTCATTTCGACTTCGACCATATTGCACCGGGGCTGATTTCAGCCGAAGGCGAAACGTCGCTCCCGATCCGGAAAGGTCCGGGCTCGCCGGGGAGGGGTGGGAAACGGCGATCATGGCCGCAGACAGACGATCGGAATGCGAAGGGCCAGGGAGAGTTCATGCCGCTGCGCATGTCCATGTGGCCGGCCGCGATTCACACTCTAGCAGACGCCCGCATACGCAACTTGTCGCAGTCCAGTTTTGATCTGCATCAATCGCGACCACTGTGCTTGCTGCCAGTCTTGATAGTACAAATGCGCAGATGACCGAGAATGATCGCCGCATGGAGGAATGCACAAGATGAACGCTGTCGCCCAGGCGGAGAGCCGGCCCGTAGGTGCAACGGGGTTGGATTGCGATGCCATCGTCATCGGCGCCGGCATGTCCGGCCTCTACCAGCTGATCAAGCTGCGTGAGCTGGGCCTGCGGACGCGTGTGTTCGAGGCGGGGACGGGCGTCGGCGGCACTTGGTACTGGAACCGCTATCCCGGCTGCCGCTTCGATTCGGAGAGCTATTCCTACGGCTTCTCCTTTGACAAGGAGCTGTTGAAGGAATGGAGCTGGACGGAGCATTTCGCGCCCCAGCCCGAGACCGAGCGGTACCTCAATCTGGTGGCCGACAAGTACGACCTCCGCCGCGACATCCAGTTTCGCGCCCGGGTCAAGGCGGCGCGCTGGGACGAGAAGGGCCGAAGCTGGACGGTCGAACTCGAGGACGGCGGCACCCATACGGCGCGGTTCCTGATCACGGCGATCGGCGCCCTGTCGGCGCCGACCATGCCCCACTTCCCCGGCATGGCCGACTTCAAGGGCCAGTCCTTCCATACCGGGACGTGGCCCAAGGAGTCGGTCGACTTCGCCGGCAAGCGCGTGGCCGTCATCGGCACCGGCGCGTCCGGCGTGCAGACCATCCAGGAAGTCGCCAAGACGGCGGCGAAACTGGTCGTGTTCCAGCGCACGCCCAACTGGTGCGCGCCGCTGCACAACGCCAGGATCCCGCCACAGGAGATGGACGAGATCCGCGCGCGCTACGACGAGATCTTCAAGATCTGCGAGGAGACCTTTTCCTGCTTCCTGCACACGCCCGATCCGCGCAACACCTTCGACGTCCCGGCCGAGGAGCGAGAGGCGTTCCTGGAGAAGCTCTATGGCGAGCGCGGCTTCGGCATCTGGGTCGGCAACTTCAAGGACCTGCTGACCAACCGCGCCGCCAACGAGGAGGTCTCGCGCTTCGTCGCCAACAAGATCCGCCAGCGGGTGAAGGATCCCAAGGTGGCGGAGATGCTGATCCCGAAGAATCACGGTTTCGGCACGCGCCGGGTGCCGCTCGAGACCAAGTACTATGAATGCTACAACCAGCCTAACGTCACGCTGGTCGACAGCAAGGCGACGCCGATCGAGCGCATCACGCCGACCGGGATCAGGACCAGCGATGCCGAGTACGAGTTCGACATCATCATCTACGCCACCGGCTTCGACGCGCTGCGCGGCGCCTTCGACCACATCGATTTCCGCGGCAAGGACGGTGTAACCCTGAAGGAGATGTGGAAGAACAGCGCGACCTCGCTGGTCGGCATGCTGCAGGACGGCTTCCCCAACATGTTCATGCTGCTGGGGCCGCACACGGCGCTGGGCAACATCCCGCGCTCGATCGAGTTCAACGTCGAATGGGTGACCGACTTGCTGCGCCACGCGCAGCGGACAGGGACGACCCGCATCGAGGCGACGCGGGACGCGCGCGACAAGTGGATGGAACACGTCATGGAGGTGGCCAGGGGGCTGCTCTCCATGGAGGTCGATTCCTGGATGACGGGCGTGAACATCAACGTGGCCGGCAAGCAGACCCGCATCGTCGCGCGCTACACCGGCAGCGCGCCGACCTACCGCGCCTGGGCGAACGACATCGCCGCGCGCGGCTACGAGGGCGTGACGCTCGGCTGAGGAGCACCCAGAGAGTGGAGGAGGGCGTGCCTGGATCCCCGTCAGACCCGCTCAGCGTGCAACGGAAAACAACACGTCGTGGGCTATTCCTCGGTCGGTCTGTCGGGGATGTTGGTGGTGCGGGCACCACGCTGGCGGCGTTTGCTCTGCCTGAGCCGGTAGCTGTCGCCGTTCATCTCCAGGATATGGACGTGGTGGGTCAGGCGGTCGAGCAGCGCACCGGTCAGCCGTTCGGAGGCGAACACGCCGGTCCACTCGTCGAACGGCAGGTTGGAGGTGACGATGGTCGAGCCGCGCCGCGCAGCTCGGCCAGATTGCCGATGAGTGGCTTCAAGGGGGGCTGCGTGCGGAACGGACGCATTCGGCGACATGGGTTCATTGCCTTTCGATGGGACGCTCGGGAAAAGTCATCGTGTCCTTAACTCGAGACCGGGATCAAAACAGTTTCGTGACCCGGATCGTGAAGATGACAGCCATTTCCTTGTTGGGTGTCAGCGCCGGCTGCAGATAGAGCTCCCATCGGCGTCAGGCCTTCGGGGCGCGGCGTGGCAGAATCCAGAAGCACGCAACCGCCGTTAGCGCGATCAGCGCGGCCATGATCAGCATCGTGACGCGGTAGCTGCTGAGGTAGGCCGAGGTGCCGCTGGCGATGACCTCGTGCACCAGCCTTGCGTCGAACCTCTCGGTGTCCCCGGTCTGCACATAGGACTGGAGAATGCCGATGGCCTGGGCCTGCTCGCCGGGCGTGGCGCCGGCCTCGTCGAGGCGTTGTCGTAGCAGCGGATTGAACATGCCGTAGAGCAGCGACGAGCTCAGCGCCAATCCGAAGGCGAAGCCAAGTTAGCCGAACGCCGTCCGCGACGAGCCGACCGCGCCGACCAGCGCAGGCGGCGGTTTGGCGACGAAGACGTTGGCAGTCGGCGTCTGGGTCAGCATCAGGCCGGCACCCGCCGCGAGCAGGGGAATCACGAACATGTAATACGGCGGCGATTCGCCCGCGAAGGCCATCGCCGCCAGGGCAGCGGCCATGGCGAGCAGCCCCGCCGGGACCAGCAGCCGCATCGACACGCCGCGCGCCACCAGGCTGCCGGCCCAGGCCGCCGCACCGATACAGGCGACGATGAAGGGAAGCTGTCCCAGGCTCACCTCGAGCGGCTTGTAGCGGTAGACGTACTGCCACAGCAGCGAGAGCTGGATGGCGACGACGGCGTTGCCGACATTGAAGGCGATGCCGGACAGCGCGCCGACCATCAGTTGCGGATCGGCGAAGGAGCGGATCGGGAAGGCGGGCCTGGAGGAACGCCATTCCCAGACGCCGAAAGCGACCAGAACCACCAGGCCGGCCGCCAGCGGAACCATCACCCTGGCGCTCAGCCAACCCGACGATGCGGCGTTGCTGACGGCGTAGAGCGCGCTGACCAGGCCGACCGCCACCAGGACCAGGCCCACGGTGTCGAAGCGCCCGGCTGCGGGATCCTTCGCCTCGGGCACGGCTTTCAGGCACCAGGCCAGGGCCAGCACGCCGACCAGAGGGCCCACCAGGTAGGCCGCTCGCCAGTTCACGCCGGCCAGGTAGCCGCCCGCCACGCACAGGATCACGATGCCAAAAGTCTGAAGCGCCAGCCATTTTGCTACGGTGCGCGCCAACGCGTCCGGCTCGGGCGCGATGGCGCGAAGCAGCGCGAAGGAAAGCCCGAACGAGGCGGCGAATCCGACGCCCGACAGCGCGCGACCGACGGCGAACACGGTGGAGCTCGATGCCAGGGCGGTGACCACCCCGCCGGCCAGGGTCACGAGCAAGCCCAGCAGCATCACCTTCTTGCGGCCCAGCCGGTCGCCCAGGCTGCCTGTCGCCAGGATGGTGGCAGCGATGCAGAGCGTGCCGATGCTCGCCGCCAGCGACCGCTCGGCGCCGGTCATGTGCAGTGCGTTGCCGGCGGCGACGACGGCAATGTTGTGGATCGCCGGATCGAGGTTCATGGGCAGCGAGGCGCCGACCAGCGCAAACAGAGCCGATCCGCTCCCCGATACGCGCGCCCTCTCGCTCATGGTCTATCCTCCCGTTGCAGCAAGGCCGCGATGGCCGGCGGGACAGTGGCGGGCGCCACGCGCGCGAAAAGCGCTTCGAGACGCGCTGGATCCAGTTGAGCGGCGGGACCGATGCAGACGATCGTGCTGCGCGCCGACGGCAAGCCGTCGTAGCCGCCATCGACATCCATGCGTTCGAGCGACCAGCGGCGGCCGACAAGCTGCAACACGAACCGACGACCAGGCTCCTCGGCCAGTCTTACGATCCCCTTGGCGCGGAGCACCGCGGGCGGCAGCGAGGTGATCGTCGCACGCAGCGCCGCGCCGTCCAGCGGTCGTTCCCGGCTGAAGGTCCACGCGGCAAACGTCTGTCGATGGCCGTCGCCGCCTGCAGCCATCCGCCGGGCAAGCGCGGCCCTCTGACCGAGAAGCAGCTCGGCGAACAAGCTGGCCCCCGGCGTCGCAAGAAGGCGCGCGCCGGGAACTTCGGATTCGATCCATCCCTGAACCTGCCGGCAGGCATCGGCACCGACCAGATCGGTCTTGCTCAGCACGATCACGTCGGCGGCGGCAAGCTGCAGTTCGATGAGGTCGCCGACATACTTGTCTGCAGCGCGCTCCCGGATGGTCTCCGCATCGGCGATCACGACGATGCTGTCGAGGATCAGGCGCGGATGGCTCGCGGCATAGTGTGCGATCTTGCCGGGATCGGCGACACCGCTCGCCTCGATGATGACGTGCTCGGGGCCGTCGGGACGCTCGGCGAGAGCGTGCAGGGCGAGGCCGAGATTGTCACCGATCGTACAGCACACGCATCCGTTGGTGAGGCTGATGGTCTCGCCGTTGCGGTTCGCGATGAGGGCCGCATCGACGTTCACGCTGCCGAAATCGTTGACGAGCACGGCAAGCTTCATCCCGTGCGGTTCCGCCAGCAGGCGATTGAGCAACGTCGTCTTGCCGGCTCCGAGATAGCCGCCGATCACGGTGACAGGAAGTCTATTCGTCCTGTCGCTCTTTCGGGAATCGTTCATGGACCGTCAGCCGACAATCGGAAAGACACGCCCGCCCAGGATCGTCGCCTGGACCGGGATGTCCTTGATGGTCATGGGATCGACGGCGAGCGGGTCGTGCGCGAGGACAGCGAAGTCCGCACGCTTGCCAACCCGGATGCTGCCGATCTCGTGGTCGCGGTGCAGTAGATACGCCGCATTGAACGTCATCATCTTGAGCGCATCGTAGGCGCTCACCCGCTCTCCGGGCCCGAGCACCCGGCCGGCACTCGTCACCCGGTTGGCGGCACACCACAGGGTGAGCAGCGGATCGACGGGCGACACTGGCGTGTCGCTGTGGGCAGCAACGACCACGCCCAGACGCAGCGCCGTCGCCGCAGGATTCATCGCGGCGGCACGAAACGCGCCGAAGGTATGGGCGCGATGGAATTCGCCCCAGTAGTAGAGGTGGTTGGAGAACAGCGTGGCATGAATTCCAAGCGCCGCCATGCGGCGCAGCAGGGATTCGTCGAGCAACTGGCCGTGGACGATGAAGTGCCGATGGTCGAAGCGCGGGTTGCGCGCCTGGGCCAGGGCGACTGCCTCGATGAACATTTCGGCCGCCTGATCTGCATTGCAATGGGCGACGATCTGCAGGCCAGCGTCGTGCAGGGCCGGTACGAGCTGCCTCAGCTCTTCCGGCGCGCGATTCCACAGGCCGTTCACACCGGTGCCGAGATAGCCCGGCGGTCGCAGCCGTCCGGTGAAGCCCTGGTTCGACCCATCGACCAGGATCTTGATGCCCTGGAAGACGAGCTTGTCGTTGCCCTTACCCTCCACCATCGCCGCGAACTTGATCATGTCCTGTGCGGACGGAACGGTGATTCCGTTGTTGTGTGCCACGATGCGCGCGGGGAAATCGGGCGCCGAGGCGGCGGCCAGCGCCGCCGCGAGGAAGGCAGGCTCGAAGTAGGTGCTGCCCCCGCCGTCGACGATGGTCGTGGCGCCGCGCGCCTGGGCGACCTTGGCGAAGTTGTAGAATTGCCCGGCGTCGGTCGAGCCGCCGACCAGATCGGACGCCACGGCCTTGATGGCGGCCATCATGGCCGCCATCTCCTGCAGCTCGCCCGTCGGGGTGCCCGATGCGTCGCGCAGGACGCCGGGCGCCTTGATGGCGGCGTAGTTCGCAAGCGCCAGCGTCGCGCTATTGACGTAAGCGATGTGGCAGCTCGCATGGAGAACGAAGATCGGGCGAGTCTTCGAAACCTGGTCGAGGTCGCGGCGCGTGATAGGTGTGATCGGATCGTTGAGCGACGGGTCCACGCCCCAGGCAACGAGCGGCCTGGCGGGATCGGCCATCCTTGCCTCGATCTCCTTCATCCGGCCGATCAGGGCCGGAACGTCGTTCAGGCCTACGCGCAGCTTGCCCGACGGATCATGGCGGTCGACCGGCCCCACATAGTCCGACTTGGCCCACAGCATCCCGTCCAGCAGATGGGCATGGCTCTCGATCAGGCCCGGAATCAGGACGTCGCCGGAAAAGCGATCGTCGAGGATATAAGGCCCCCAAGCCGCGCAGTCATCGACATCGCCGACCTCGAGGATGATGCCATCCCGCACGGCGACGTGCGTGGCTTCGCCGACCGATGCATCCATGGTGATGATCTTCCTGGCGCTGAAGACGGTGACTGGCCCTGGCATGATCATCTCTCCTCAAGGGTCGGTTATGGAGAACAGGAACTGGATCTGCACGCGAAGCTGCCAGTCGGCGTCGTCGTCCCGCTTCGCCACGCAACACCAAGGCCGGAGAGGATGGGACGAATGCCGCTCACGCGACGAATATCGCTACAGGCCGCCACTTGCCCGCTAGCCGCTTTGCGCAAGAATGATGCGACACCAGCAGGGGCGCGGGATTCACCGTGCATTGCCATGGCGGATCCTGGCGCCCACGGTGGCCGGCCGGTGCGTTGCCGATGAAGTCGCCGGCGACCCTCGACTCCTCGTAGGCGAAGCCTTGCAGGGATAGTCGACGGAGAACATCACGCCCGACGTCGCGATGACGAAGTGGCGGCGGAAGATCGTGGAGGGTCGCGCATCTGCGGCCAGGGCTTCAGCGATCTGACGCGGGTAGCGGCCGTCGAGAAGTGCTCCTGGAGCGCGATCTTGCGCATCGGCGTTGCTGCCATCGGTTGGGCAAGCGGCACGGCTCAAAAACGGAAAGTGAGCCCGACGACCGGGCCATGGAACACGAGATTCATGCCGGCGGCGTCGAAGCCGGATCCGGTGCCGTAGTTCGTGCCCAGCGCCCGATAACCCAGCACGGCGGCCAAGCGGAGGCCGTCCACCTTCCATTCGTAGCTGTAGACGGCGAGCGCCTGCCAGGTGATCTGGCTGCCGAGGCCAAAGCCGCCGATATCGCCGCGCACCAGGATGTCCTGATGCGGCGTGAACCGATGTCTGAGGCGCAGGCCGATCAGCGGGTCAACCCATTGCATGGTGTTGGAAAGCGACACGCCGAACCGGCGCGATGTGCCGATGCCGAGCGGCGCATAGGTCGCCGTCGCCAGCGCGTCGACCGATGCGCTGGGCGACATGTTCCAGTAGCGGAAGCCGGCCAGAGCATCGACGGCCGTGAACGAGCCTGCGGACCCGGGCCAGCGATGGAGCTCGTACAGCCCGCCGATCTCGGCGATGGTCATCTCGGTGACGAGCGCGGCATTGGCCTTGACGCTCAATTGCAGGCCGGGCAACGGATTGCGATAGCGCGCCATCGACCGCGCAAAGCCGAGCCTGGTCCACACCAAATCGGCGTAGAGGCCCGCGGGGCCCTTGTTGGCCTCGAAATAGCTCATGAAGGCGGTCATCGAATCGCTCTTCTGCAGGAGGTCGATGAAGCTGGCATTGACATCGACCGTCTGCCCGCGCGTGGTGAGGTTACCGGTGACGCTCATCAGCCAGCCGTAGCCGGTCCAACTCAGGCGCCACGCCTCAGGATCGGGCGCCGCGGGACCTGGCTGGGCCTGGTCTGCGGCCGGGGTCGAGGCGGGAGTCGAGGCCTCATCGGCGGCAACGGCGAGATTTGCGGCACAGACCGCGACCGCTGCCGACAGCACGGTCAACGTCCGTCTGATTGCGAGCGACAAGCCTCCGTCGGATGGCGGCACATCTGATCCCCAATTTGGACCAGACATGGCTATCGGCAGGTGCGGCCGGCACGCTAGCCGATTTGCGCAGAACCCTCCGGTCTCGTGCGGGGCTCCGATCCGAGCGCCCTGGCGAGGGTCATGCTTGGTCGTTCGCCGAAGGTCGACGCGTAGGCGGCGGCGAACCGGCTGAGGTGCCAGAAGCCCAGCCTGAAGGCGACGTCGGTCACCGTCGTATCGTCCGTCGGCTGACGCAACATCAATCGCGCCCGCCATAGGCGCCGCCAGCGCAGATATTCCCAAGGCGACTTGCCGGTCCTGAGCTGAACCACCGCCTCGAGCGAGCGCCGCGACGTTCCGCACCTGCGGCAGAGTTCCAGCATGCCGATCGGTTCGTCGCCGGCTTCCTCGATGGCATCCTCGAAGCGCAGCATGATCCTGGTATGGCGGCCGACCGTCGCCCGGTCAGGCCGAAAGGCGCCGTCTTCGCCGAGCGCCATGATCGCCTGCAGCATGGTGTTGCGCAGCGCCATGCGAATCGCGGGCGCTTCAATCGCCCGAGGCTGGGCATCGAGTTCCGCCAGGACCGCCTGGTAGCGCGCGACGAACCGATGCCGCGGCGCCTCCGATGCGATGCGCCAGCGGCCTGCCCGCCCTGCCGCCGAGGGTCCAAACGGCAGCTCCAGCTTCGGGGCCTGGGCGAACAGCGACGCCTCCAGGCCGAACGTCGTGACCTGCGCCTCGGCGGCGCTGCGCATCGTGCCGCCTTCGCCGGGCCGCACCGCGACGAGGTCGGTGCCGGTGACGTCATCGCCGTTGGCCGAACACCGCGCGCTCATGACGTGCCAGACGCTGAAATTGGGCACTCTCTTGTCCGTCGTCACGACGGTTGCCTGATCGACCTCCAGGCGGCTGAGCACCACCCCGTCCACGTGCAAGTGCCAGTACCGTCCACCGAACGATGGCCCCGAATCGGCCACGCAACAGAAATTCGCTCCGGGGATCGCGCGCCCCAGCTCCTCCCCGTTGTCGGATATGGTTCGACGATAGATGTGCATCGTATTCGATCCAAGCTTGCCACAACTTGCAGCGGATTCCCTTGGAAATTTGTCTACCGCGATCGGGTCGCTTTTGCACAAATCGGCTAGCCACCAACGGATGTTGGCCTGCAGGTGCCCCTGACTTGATTGGGGACGTACATCCTGAGCTGACGCCTTTGTGACGGATGCTTACAGCGCAGTCGGACTGCAGCAGCGATGCAGTCTGTTGCTGCGCCTGGACGCGAATGATCTTAGATGTCATTCACACCGTCTCCCACCGACTGGCTACAGTGCCAGCCCTCGCTTCCGCCCGAATGACCAGTTCACATCGCCGCCGGGCATGGCGACGCCGGAGACAACGCGGCCGATATGCTGTTCGAGCGCGGGCCGCCAGGGAACGAGGCTGAAGCCCAGTCCGTCGTCGATCATGGCGAACCGGCCGCTGGAAAGCCGGGTCGAGCCGACAAGCTGGCCGGTGACGTGATTGCCGGGAACGGCGGGCCGCCATTCCCTGCCGCGCTCGGCGGCGAGCGCCTTGCCGGCGCGCTCGATGTCGCCGGCCTCCAGCCGCTGGATCAAGTCTTTTGGCGCCCGGATCCGGCCGTCGCCAAGGTCAGCGGCATGGCCCATAGCAGCCAGCCGTCGCCGGCGCCTGGTTAGCGCCGCCGTCACCTCCTGGCCGAACCCTTCATCGGCCAGGACGGTGCGCTGGCGGGACGCCAGCTTGCGGTCGAGCCAGGTCGCGCCGTCATGGCCGATCTGGTGGTCGAGGCCAGTGGGAGAAAGGACACTGACCCGGATGTTCGCCCGGTCCCGCGCGAGATCGTAGGCTTGACCGCGTTCGGGAAATATCCTTCGCAGACATGATCGCCTCCGTCGCCAGTGTCCCGACCAAAGCGAATCACAAAATACATGCCCTTTCAAATTAATTGAAGCGAGCGGCTAGCTTGCGCGCCGGTTGTGTCAGATTCGCGCGACAGCATGAAACCGGCTCAGCCACTGTGTGCCTCACCAGGCTTGCCGCCGCCAATTCTTGGTCAGTGCGGCGCGATCGGGGTCGAGCTGTGCCGGTACCTCATCGAGGTCGAGCGCGTCGGCCAAGGGGCCACAGGACAGTACCTGTCGCAACTTCCTTGAGCGATGCCGCGCCGGGCCACCGATTCGTCAAATGCCCAACGCAAATGCCTCACGAAACCATCGGCAAATAGGCACGACACCTTCGCCGCGCTGATACGAACGAGGCGCAAGGTGACCTGGACGCTGCGGGCGGGGGTTCCAGTTGCCTTACAGGTTTGTTCGTACTGCGCGGGCGCAGCCATCTGCTGCGTGTGGGACGAAATCGCCACGGTCCGCGATCGGAAGGCGCGCGCTGCTTCTCCCGTCGATCGTCTCACCATCGGCCTGATGCTCGCCTGCCGGCGGAGTGAGCCCAAGCCGATTCCTACGTCGACGTCATCAAGGGACGCGCACATCTCATGTGTGGCGTCGGACCGGCGTCTCGGGTTTCACGCAACTCGACGGAAGCGGCGTGTGGACGGGCCTCAGAGTCGACATCTGTCGGGTCGCCGCGGCCATGACCTTCGGCGGGAGTGTACTTCACCTTGCTCGGCGTTCGGCCCGACTGTACGCCATGGCGACCACCATTTCGGCCAATATCGTGCGTTGGGCGATCGACGCCATGATCGAAGCGGAGGAGCATGGCATCACTTCCGCGAACGGCGACCGGATGGTCGATCACGATGATCCGCAGATCCGGCGGCTGCTCGGCGAGACGCCGGGCATCGGCAGGGCGCTGAGGCTCGATGATAAGTGGGTTTATGACGCTATCAAACAGGTCGGCAATTGTTGCCCTCTTCTATCGTACTCATGCAGCATCCTCCGCCGCGGAAACGGGCTGCGAGTCCCGGCCCTCGGTCTCACAGACGACATTCCGATTGCCCACCCTATAGGTCTTTTCGGCAACACCGTGCTTCCTGCCAACGGCAAATACCCGACGGGCCATGCCAGCAAGGCCGTGCTACTTTTTGGTGCATGTGCACTCTCTACGCCGTAACCAAGGGCATCGACGCCGTCCGTTCAATCGTCCGCCGCCTCGAAGGGGATTGCGATTTCACCGTCCCACAACGGGCGGCAATTTTGCCGGATGGTGTGGCGCCGGTTGTCACGCAGGATGCAAACGGAAGGCGCTCCATTGAGCTGATGCGCTGGGGCTTCCCGCCACGCGCGTTGGTAACGCGCACAACAAGGCCCGTCGTTACAAATGCGCGCTGGCTCAGGACTGAATTCTGGATACCGCATCTCGAGCGCCGATGCCTCGTGCCAGCTACGGCCTTCTGCGAATACCAAGACGGTACGAAGACGCCGATATGGTTTGCCCGCCCCGCCGACCGCGGCGACACTCGGCCGCTCTTTTTCTTCGCTGGCCTGTGGTGCGCCTGGAGCGGAAGGCGTGGTACCAAGGACGCCCCGGCCTATGGCAAGCATCGGCTGTTCACCTTGGTCACCACCTTTGCCAACGAACTCGTCGCGCCCCTGCATAGCGAAGCCATGCCGGTGATCCTGCCGGATGCCGATGCGTGCGATCAGTGGCTCGATGGTCGCATCCAGGAGGCCCTGGCGCTGCAGCGACCACCGCCGGCGGATTGGCTCACAATTGTTTCGCGCGGTCCACACGCGGATGCAGGGTGAGATAAGGTGGCGTAGTAGCCCGCCGACGAAGTGGACTATGATTCCGTGGCGGGGCGGATCGAGAATCGAGCCTCCGCAATTTGCTGGCCGGTGTAGCCGTCTACTCGCATTCGAGCCCTGGCTCGATCAATGAAGTCCTGATCGAACAGCGGCGCGTTGACGATGTTCCATAGCAATTCGTAGGACTCGACCAGCTCATCCTTCAGGAAGACGTCGACGATTTTCGCGGCCACGCACTGCCCCGCTAGGGTTCATCGGCCAGCCACTAGCAGGACGGTGTTAAGGTTCGAGGTCGTTACCCACATACGTCAGGAAACTTTCTTCAATTGGCAACAATTCCAAAACTCCGAAGAACAAGACTGAACTAGAGGCGAGAGCCGATTTGACTTTGAAATCGCTAGCATGGCCCGGGCCTCTCTTCGAATAGCGTCGCATGCCGCAGCAGCCCAACCGTTTACAGCAGAGCACCATGGACGAGGCGACCAACATCGGTGCGATGCCGGAGCAGCCTGCATTTCGCGAATTCGGCTCCGTTCCGTTTTCCGGTCAACCCGATGCGCTGTTCGGGCGTCATCTGCTGTCCGATGCCGTGGTCGAACCGTCCGGCGCCTACGATCGACGCCGCTTCGAGGCTCTGGCCCGCTCAATCCGCGACCTCCTCTCCCATCGCTGGATCAAGACCCAACGCACGTACGATCAGCAGAACCCCAAGCGCATCTACTACATCTCGATGGAGTTCCTGATCGGCCGGTCACTGACGAACAACGTCACGAACCTGATGCTGAAACCGTTCATCGAGCGCACTGCGCTCGAGGGCAGCCTGGACTGGCTCGGCCTGGTGGAGCAGGAGCCCGATGCCGGGCTCGGCAATGGCGGCCTCGGTCGGCTGGCCGCGTGCTTCCTCGATTCGATGGCGACCATGCAGCTCCCGGCAATGGGCTACGGGCTGCGCTACGAGTACGGCATGTTTCGCCAATCAGTCGAACGCGGCTGGCAGCGGGAACATCCGGACAACTGGTTGCGCCGGCAGGACCCTTGGGAAGTCTCGCGCCGCAGCGAGTTTGTCGCGGTCGCGCTCGGCTGCACCTTCGAGATGCATCAGGGTAACCTGCAGATCGTCGCCAATCGTCCATCGACACTGATCGGCATTCCGTACGACCGGCCCGTGGTAGGCTTTGGCGGTAGGACGATCAACAGCCTGCGCCTGTGGAGCGCCGCAGCGCCTGACGCTTTTGACTTCCAGGACTTCAGCACGGGCGACTTCGTGGGCGCCCTGGTCGGTGGCATCGCGGCGCAGACGCTGACCCGCGTTCTCTACCCGGACGACTCCACCGAGATGGGCCAGGGGCTGCGCTTTGCACAGGAATACTTTCTGGTCGCCTGCTCGCTGGCCGATCTCGTGCGCCGCTTCCGTCGTGACAATGCCGACTGGAACCTGCTTCCTGACAAGGTTGCCATCCAGCTCAATGATACCCATCCCACCCTGGCGGTGCCGGAGTTGATGCGCATCCTGCTCGACCAGGCGCACCTGGATTGGGAGCAATCGTGGGACCTTACGCGGCGGGCCTTGGCCTACACGAACCACACGCTGTTGCCCGAGGCGCTGGAAAAATGGCCACTGCGCTACTTCCAGCAGATGCTGCCACGACACCTTGAGATCATATACGAGATCAATCATCGCTTCCTCGGCGACGTGCGGCGCCGCTATCCCGGCGACGAGGCCCGCGTGGAACGCGTGAGCCTGATCGAGGAAGGGCCGGAGGATAAGGACAAGGTTCGTATGGCAAATCTGGCGATCGTCGGCTCGCACAGCACGAACGGCGTGGCCGCGATCCATTCCGATCTCCTGCGCACGACGACGGTTCGCGACCTGGCAGAGATCTTCCCCGAGCGCTTCAACAACAAGACCAATGGCGTCACACCGCGGCGATGGCTGCTGATGGCCAACCCCGCGCTGTCGCGCGCCATCATCGATGCCATCGGCGACGGCTGGACGACCGATTTCGGCAAGATCGCGGATCTGAAGCCTGCCTGCGAAGACGGCGCGTTCCGCCGCTCCTTCTTGCAAGCCAAGCGCGACGCCAAGGCGCAGTTCACCAACTGGCTGAAATCGACCTCAGGTCAGGTGGTGGACCCCGACAGCATCTTCGACTGCCAGATCAAGCGCATCCATGAATACAAGCGCCAGATGCTCAATGCGCTGCGGATCGTCGTGCTCTACAACCGGCTGCGCGCGAACCCGGACCTCGAGATGGCCCCCCGCACCTTCTTCTTCGGAGGCAAAGCAGCGCCGGCCTACCACCTTGCCAAACTCATCATCAAGTTCGTCAACAATCTGGCGGGCACGATCGACGGCGATCCCGCGGTCCGCGGGCGGATCAAGGTCGTCTTCCTCCCGGAATACTGCGTCTCGCTGGCCGAACGGCTGTTGCCGGCGGCGGACGTTTCGAACCAGATCTCGACTGCCGGCTTCGAAGCCAGCGGCACGAGCAACATGAAATTCATGATGAACGGAGCGCTGACTGTCGGCACGCGGGACGGCGCGACCATCGAAATGGCGCAAGAGGCAGGCGAAGAGAATTTCTACCTCTTCGGGCTCACCGCGCAGCAGGTCGTCGACAGTCGCGGCTGGTACAACCCGCACTGGCACTACGAGAGCGAGGTCGAGACGCGAGAGGCGCTCGACCTGATCGGCAGCGACTATTTCAGCCGGAACGAGCCCGGTGCCTTCACCTTGCTGCACGACACGCTGCTGAAATACGGCGACCACTACATGCATCTCGCGGACCTGACGGCCTATCTGGAGGCGGATCGGGCGCTCTGCTCGTTGTACGCGGATCGCGAGGCATGGGCCCGAAAGGCGATCCTCAATGTCGCGAGCTCGGGCAAGTTCTCCAGCGACCGGACGATTGCGCAATACGCGACGGAAATCTGGCACGCCAAACCCTGCCCGGTAGGGTAGACGGAACGGGCGACATGGCCCAGTCACCCCTCGCGGGCAAGCCGGCTACGAAGGAGATGTTGGTCGATCTCGACCGACTGGAACGGGAGTATGTCGCCGGGCGGCCTGCTTTCCTATGGTCAAGGTGATGCGTTCCTGATGGTCAGCTGCGTTGTGGCCCTCTCGCTCGGAGCACCCCTTCTGAAAATGTGGTCCGATCTAGCGCTAGCCGCTGAGGCCTATGTGCGGTTGGCGCAGCGTTAGCCCAACTTGCGCAGTTGGAGGGCGGATTTCGTTTTTTTGAGCGACGGGATTGAGTGCGATCAAGAGGTTGCAGGTGAGCGATAGCTGAATCGGGGTGTAGTGCCAACCATCCCCGTTTTCTTTTGATCGCCGTTGAGTTGTGATGCGCGCATGTACCTGCGCTACACGACGCTGAGGAAGGACGGCAAGGTCCATCGCTACTGGCGTCTTGTGCGCAGCGTGCGGGTGGGTCGTCGTGTCATCCAGCAGACGGTGGCGCAGCTCGGCGAGCTCGATGCTCGCGGGCGCCTGCAAGCGCGAGCGCTGGCGCGGCATCTGATCGGGGAGCCCGAGCAGGCGGGCCTTTTCGATGACGGCAAGCAGCATCTGGCGGTGCCGGTACGGCTGAAGGGCGTGCGAGTGGAGCGTTCGCGTCAGTTCGGCGACGTCTATCTGTCGCTGGCGCTGTGGCGCGGCGTGGGGCTGGCCGATCTGTGCGAGAAGCTGTTGCCGTCGGGCAAGGAAGCGGTGCCGTGGGCGAAGATGGCGTCTGTTCTGGTGGCGGCCCGGCTGTGCGAGCCGTCGAGCGAGCTGCACATCGCCGAGGACTGGTACCGGCGCACCGCGCTTTGCGATCTGCTGCAGCTCGATGCCGACCTGGTCAACAAGGATCGGCTCTATCGCGCACTCGATCTGCTGCTGGAGCACAAGGCCGAGCTGGAAGCCCATCTGTCGCGCCGGTGCGGCGAGCTGTTCGCCGTCGACAACGAGGTGCTGCTGTACGACGTGACCAGCACCTACTTCGAGGGCCAAGCCGAGGGCAACCCGCTGGCGCGGCGCGGCTACAGCCGCGATCACCGTCCCGACTGCAAGCAGGTCTGCATCGCCCTGGTGGTGACCTTCGATGGCTTCCCGCTGGGCTACGAGGTGTTCGCCGGCAACACCCACGACAGCACGACCGTGCAGGCCATCGTCGATACGATGGAGGCCCGCCACGGCGTGGTCGGCCGGGTGTGGATCGCCGATCGCGGCATGTCCAGCGCGGCCAACCTGGCCTGGCTGCGTCAGACCGGGCGGCGCTACATCATCGGCGCGCCCAAGGCCGAGCTGCGCGGCTTCGCCGCCGAGCTGGCCGAACCGAGCGGCTGGCGCGAGATCCGCGAGGGCATCGCCGTCAAGCTGGCGCGCTGGCCCGAGACCGGCGAGACAGCGATCCTGTGCCGCTCGGCCGACCGGCGCAGCAAGGAGCAGGCCATGCACGACAAGTTCAGCCGCCGCATCGACGCGGCGCTGGCCAAGCTCGGCGCGCGCATCGAGCACTCGACCAAGCGGCTCAATGCCGCCCAGGTCAATCGCCAGATCGGCCGCATCCTGCAGCACAACCAGCGCTCGGCGGCGCGCTTCCAGATCACCTTGCAGGCTGCCGATTGTCCGGCCGGCTTTCGCCTGCAGGTCGAGATCAACGACGCCTTCGACGACTGGGCCGCCGTCTCGGAGGGCGCCTACGTGCTGCGCACCAACATCGAAGACTGGAGCGACGAGCAGCTGTGGCGCGCCTACATCCAGCTCACCCAGGCCGAGGCCGCCTTTCGCATCCACAAGGATCAGCTGCGGGTGCGCCCGATCTGGCATCAGCGCGCCGATCGCGTGCAGGCCCACATCCTGGTCTGCTTCCTCGCCTTCGTGCTGTGGAAGTGCCTCGAGATGTGGCAGCAGCGCGCCGGCCTCGGCAACTCCCCGCGCACCGTGCTCGAGGAACTCGCCCGCATCCAGTCGCACGACGTCATCCTGCCCACCACCACGCACGGCGAGATCCGCCTGCGCTGCGTCACTCAACCGGATCCTCCTCAGGCCGCTCTGCTCGATCGCCTCGGCCTCGTCCTGCCCAAACGCATGCGTACCGACGATCTCCGATTGCCCCTCACGCTCACCGCCTGAGCCAACACCAGCACCAAAAATGTAGTGCCAACTTTTCGGCTAACTCATTGATTCCATTGAGGCGAGCTATCGATTCTGCGCAAGTTGGGCTAGTTCTTTGACGACCACGTTTCCATCAAACTTCGGTTGCTCCCGACCGTGAACAGCCTTAGCCGATATCCCTATCCGGTTGCCGGGTAGGTCAGGGTCGACAATAGGTGCGAGGTAACGGTCTGGATATTGTGAAGAAAAGTATTAGTGAAGCAATTGCCGACAAGGTGGCCCAAAGAAACGCCGTTCGATAATCCTCACCGATGTCACGCAGATATCCTGCAACTGCCGGGCCCCAAGCACCCAATATACCGGCACAGCCGAACAAAAATCCGGCGATTGCGCCGGCGTGTGCCCGGCCGAACAGATCGCCAACCAAAGCCGGGAACAACGACGCCACACTGCCATAGAAGAAGCCAAATGCTCCCGCACCCAGGTAGAGCCCTTTCGAGCTCTCGGCTGTCAAGAACAGGAGATAGGCCGCGACTTGTGCCATCAACCCAACCGTAAAGGCGTTCTTACGGCCTATTCGATCCGACAGTGGGCCCAGAGTCATTCCACCGATGAATGCGAACAATCCGATGATGCTGACCGCCCAGGCACCCTGCTGGCCGGACAATCCCAAGTCGGTCGCGAAGGCAACTATGTGGACGAAGGGGACCGGAACGGTGATCAGTGTGACCGTAAGAGCTAACAGGAAATGCCAGAACGGCCAAGTTCTCCGAGCTTCACCAAACGACCAGTCGACGGAGACTGCGGCTTCCGTCGCTCGAAGTACCGGATTGTCTGTGCCGTCAGGAACCAGACCCATAAGCTCCGGACTTCTCACCATAAAGAGCGCGGATGATGCCGCAAGCGCAAGTACAGCCATGCCCAGCCATAGGAAGGCCGTACGCCAATCGGTTTGAGCGATCAACACCGAAGCAATGAGCGGGACAACGATCAGGCCGAAGCTGCTGCCGCTTGAGGCAAAGCCCAGTGCCAGGCCGCGTTTGCGGTCGAACCAGCGGACCACGGTCATGTTGCAAGGGATGTAGGCGGTGCTCATCCCGATCGCGGCAACTAGACCATAGGAGAGATAAAGCTGCCATGGCGACGAAATCTGGCTTGTCAACATGATGCCGGCGCCCAGCATCACGGCGCCAGTACCAACGACCCGACGAGGGCCGAGCGTATCGGTCAATCTTCCGCTGACGAAACTGAACGCTGCATAGACCATGCTGTAGAGGGAGAACGCGCCACCTAACGTGGTGTAGGGCCAATTCAAATCCCGCAACATTCCGGGAACGAAAACTCCGAACGAGTACTGCACCCCATAGGTAATAAATAGTACCACGAATGCGGACAGGGCAACCACCCAGCCATAAAAGATCGCGCGATCAGCATGCATCTGAAGTCCGGAAAAACATCCGATGATAGGGGCTCTACCATGTACTGCTTGCGAACCCTATCGGGATGTTCCGCTGCAAGTATAGCGCGACGATCAAACGCCACCGCGCGCGTCAATCAGCTTGTAAATGGCGCTCATCCTGATTGTCGCGCTACAGTCCGCGCGGCACAGGCCGCGTCGACGGGTCGGGCGAAGCACAGGGATGGCAAGTCATATGGTCAACGGCGCGCAACGGCGTTTCCGGGGCGGTCGCCGGGCGCGGCCGGGCGCCGCAGCTTCGGCGGAGCACATCCTGGCGTCCGTCGCCAGACTTTAATGTCGGCCACATCTGGTTGTCATTGCATCCCCCTAGGTATTGCGGAGCGCAATCATTGAGGCGCTCGCATTACAGAAGGTGATTTATGGGGCCTCGGACACTTCAGACGACTAACCAAGGTGTGTTGCAGCTCAACAAGATCGGGGTGACCTATCCCGGCGGCGTCGTTGCTCTCCAGTCAGCCACTATCGAGTTCCGCAAGGGCGAGTTTGCCGTATTGCTCGGTCTTTCCGGTGCGGGTAAGTCGACCTTGCTGCGCTCCCTGAACCTTTTGGTGCGTCCGACCTCCGGCGAGGTTGTTTCCCCTGAATTCGGCCCTCTTGGCCCATCGAAGGCTCTCCGACAGCATCGGCGCCAGACTGCGTTGGTCTTTCAGCATCACCAACTCATCGACCGCCACACCGCTCTGGCAAATGTCCTGACGGGGCGGCTTGGCTACCACGGCACGCTGCGAAGTTTCTTCCCGCTGCCCCGGGTGGATCTGGAGCTTGCCCTTCATTGTCTTGAACGTGTCGGCCTGGCCGACAAGTCAATGACCCGTGTCGATCAGCTGTCCGGCGGCCAGAAGCAGCGGGTCGGTATTGCTCGTGCGCTCGCGCAACAGCCGACCATGATTCTGGCCGACGAGCCTGTCGCCAGCCTCGATCCGGCGACGTCCGAGAAGGTGCTCGGCCTGCTGCGCCAGATCTGCAAGGAGGATGGCATCGCGGCCGTGGTCTCGCTTCATCAGCTGGAGTACGCGCAGCGTTTCGCCGACCGGATCGTCGGCCTCGCCCACGCGCGCATTGTGTTCGACGGGGCCGCGCAGGATCTCAGCGAGAGCACGCTCGGCGAAATCTATGTCGGACACAGGCGCCCGGCGCTGGTGCCCGACGACCGCAACAACGGCCACGCCCGGGTCAGCCCCGCTTTCACCGCCGAGATGGAGATGTCCGTATGAACCGCCTGCTCAAATTTGCCCTGACTGCCGGCCTCGCCCTAGGGTTGACGGCGCCGGCAATGGCCGCAGATCCCAATCCCGACATC
The DNA here is from genome assembly GCA_009377525.1 of Rhodospirillales bacterium. Classification (GTDB taxonomy): domain Bacteria; phylum Pseudomonadota; class Alphaproteobacteria; order Reyranellales; family Reyranellaceae; genus Reyranella. The sequence continues at coordinate 4,772 of WHTW01000096.1, read as the reverse complement.
CTCAAAGTGGCCCTCCTGCCCGATGAGAACGCATCTGAACTCATCAAGCGCAATCAGCCGCTCAAGGACCATCTAGAACGCACGCTGGGCAAGAAGATTCAGTTGATCGTGACGACCGACTACTCGTCGATGATCGAGGCGATGGCCCGCGGGCGACTGGAGCTCGGCTATTTCGGCCCGCTGTCCTACGTGCTCGCCCGGGAGAAGGCCGACATCGAGCCGTTCGCCGCCCTGCAGTATGTCCGGGATGCGGAGCCGACCTACCGGTCGGTGGTCGTGGCCAACGCCAAGGCCAACGTCAATTCTCTCGGTGACATCAAAGGCAAGAAAGTCGCCTTCGGTGACCGCGCTTCGACGTCCAGCCATCTAATCCCGAAAACGATGATGGCGGAAGCCGGCCTGGTGCACGATCGCGACTACCAGCAGCATTTCGTCGGCACTCACGACGCCGTGGCCGTCAATGTTGCCAATGGCAATGCCGACGTCGGCGGTCTTTCCGAGGTGATCTGGAAGACGCTTGTCGAAAGAAAGCTGGTCGACGCGAGCAAGGTCAAGGTCATCGGCTACAGCAAGGACTATCCCCAGTATCCCTGGACGATGCGCTCCGATCTCAATCCGGCTCTGAAGGACAAGATCCGCATCACCTTCGTGGATCTGAAGGAACCGACGGTGCTGAAGAACTTCAAGGCGGACGGCTTCGCTCCCATCACGGACAGGGATTACGACGTGATCCGCGACATGGGGCGGTTGCTCAAGATCGATCTTTCGGCGATGTGAGGAGGCAGCGATGCCGACCGCGGCAACCGACTTCCACACGAACCGCTATCTCGATCAATACGGCCGGACATGGATCCGCCAGGCTGCCCAAGTTGCCGCGGTGCTCGCCATTGTGCTGGTGGCATCCTGGTACGTTGGCCTTCTGGATTTTGGAACTCTGGCGGACGGCGTGCCCGCGATCCTCACGCTCGCTGGCGAAGCGATGCCGCCGAACTTTGCCAATGCGCAGGATTGGATCAAACCACTGCTGGATACCCTGGCGATGAGCGTCGCGGGGACGGCAATGGCGGTGATCCTGTCATTCCCGCTGGCGTTCGTGGCTGCCCGGAATACGGCTCCGCATCCGATCGTCTATCAGGTCGCTCGCACGCTGCTCAATGCGCTTCGCTCGGTGCCCGAGCTCATCATGGGCATCATCTTTGTTGCGGCGGTGGGCTTTGGCGCTCTGCCGGGCGTCCTGGCGTTGGGCCTGCATTCGGTGGGTATGGTCGGCAAGTTCTTCGCGGAGGCGATCGAGCATGTGGACGAGGCACCTGTAGAAGCGGCGCGGGCGGCGGGCGCCACGCCGCTTCAGGTGCTGTTCCACGCGGTGCTACCGCAGGTACTGCCGCAGTTTGCTGACGTATCCATCTACCGTTGGGAGTACAATTTCCGTGCTTCCACAGTGATGGGAATGGTTGGCGCCGGCGGCATCGGCTTCGAGCTGATGGGATCGCTGCGCATCATGCAATATCAGGAGGTCAGTGCCATCCTGCTCGTCATCCTGGCGATGGTCACGCTCGTCGATGGTCTGAGCGGGTATCTGCGCAAAAAGTTCAAGTAAGGATCCACCCCGTCGTGAAGCCCCGTGTCGTCATCACCCATAAAGTGCACCAGGAAGTCCTGGAGCTGCTCTGTACCCAGTGCGACGTCGTTGCCAATCAGACCTCCGACACCCTGTCTCGCGACGAGGTCCTTCGTCGCACCAGCGCAGCGGACGCGATGATGGCGTTCATGCCGGATCGGGTGGACGCGGACTTCCTAATGGCTTGTCCGAAACTGAGAATCATTGGCGCAGCCCTGAAGGGCTACGACAATTTCGATGTCGCCGCCTGCACGGCTCGAGGCGTCTGGTTGAGTTTCGTTCCCGACCTCTTGACCGCGCCGACGGCCGAACTGGCCGTCGGCCTTACGATCGGGCTGACACGAAGGATGATCCAAGCCGATGCTCGAGTGCGCTCGGGCAAGTTTGGCGGTTGGCGGCCGGAGTTCTATGGCCTGGGCATTGGCGGCTCGACCATCGGTATCGCGGGGATGGGGGCCATCGGGCGGGCCGTGGCTGAACGCCTCAAAGGTTGGGGTGCAAGGCTGCTGTATGCCGACCGATCAGCAGTTTCAGGCGACACTGAAGCCTACCTGGGCATCACCCGGCGTGACCTGGAACAGCTGCTGGCCGAATCAGACATCGTCATCCTGGCGCTGCCACTAACTCGCCATACGATCCACATCATCAACGAGAAAGCCCTCAGCCTGATGAAGGAAGGCGCATACCTCGTCAATCCGTGTCGTGGGTCTGTCGTGAACGAGGCGGCCGTCCTTACGGCACTGAACAATGGCCGCTTGGGCGGTTACGCTGCCGACGTATTTGAACTTGAAGATTGGGCGCGCGAAGACAGGCCACGGGAAATTGCTCCAGGCCTGCTGAGCCATCCCAATACGATGTTCAGCCCGCATATCGGCTCCGCCGTGCAACAGGTCCGGCGGGCGATCGAACTGCGAGCTGCGGAAAACATACTGCAGGGACTTTCCGGCAAATCGCCGATGGACGCCGCCAACGATCCAAGACAGGCGAGGTAGTCCAGCAATGCTCAATCTGGTGTGGGTACGAACGTTCCTGGCGCTGGTGGAGCACAGGAGCTTCCAAGCGGCCGCCGCGCGGCTACAAATCGCTCAGCCGACGGCCTCGTTGCATATCCAGAAGCTTGAAGAGCAACTCGGCGCTCCGCTGTTTCATCGCTCCCGGACGGGCAGCGAGCCGACACGCGAAGCGGTGAGCTTCCTGCCCTATGCCCGGAGCATCATTCGCGTCAATGAGCGCGCGCTTGCCGTGGCATCGAAGGAACGACTCCGGATCGGCGCCAGTTCGAATATCGGCATCTACTTGCTTCAACCCTACATACGGTCATATCTGCAAGAACGAGATTCGTCCGCATTCGATATCGTCATCGACCGGAACCCCAGTGTCGCAGAGATGCTGGAGCGCAGCGAAGTCGATGTGGCCGTGATGGAGTGGTGGGACAACCGCGCCGGGTGCCGCGCCGAGCATTGGAGAAGCGAACCCGTTGTGGTGATTGTTCCGCCCGGGCATCCGTTGGCCGCGCAAACGCAGGTCGACCGGGTGCAGTTGTCGGAATTCGAGCTTCTTGGCGGGGAGCCCGGAACTGGCACCGGGCGGTTGCTCGCAAACTACTTCGGCGGCAACACTTGGATACCGCGTGTTTCTCTTCAGTTGGGCAGCACGGAAGCCGTCAAGCACGCGGTAAAGGCCGGGATCGGTATTTCTTTGGTCCTGGCCGCGGCCGTCGCGGATGAAGTCCGAGCTGGTACCTTGCATGCTATTCCCTTCGTCGAACCGCCACTAAAAAAGGACCTCTTTGTCGTCTTGCCGAATGGCATTCCAAGGGTACTTGCATCGGCCTTCGCCGGACATCTGTTGAATGCCGGCGGCGATTGAAGCGGCTTCCTGGCCACCAACCGCCACGGTGGGTTCCTTCGTCGTCTCGTGCTTCTTCGGCCGCATCGTGTTCTTCGATGCGGCAATCGAATCACAGCTTGGATGGCCGAAGGAATCTCAAAGCGAAATCGCAAGGTTCCAGACCACTCAGGCTGAAATTGGCGGTGCGCTGGAAGACGGTCAGATGTTTGGCCTGGCGCGCGATGATGGGAATCATCTGCACGCCCGACGAGCCCGTGCCGATGACGCCGACCCTCAGCCCGGTGAAATCCACCCCCTCATGCGGCCACAGGCCGGAGTGGTACCACTTGCCCTCGAAGTCGTGGATGCCCTTGAAGTCGGGCACCCTCGGCGTCGACAGGTTGCCCGTGGCCATGACGCAGTAGCGGGCGCGAATCTCCTCGCCTTTGTCGGTCGTCACGATCCACTCGTCCGTCTTCGAATCGAATACGGCTGATTTGATGCGGGTGTTGAGCTGCACGTCGCGGCGCAGATCGAAGCGGTCGGCGACATGGTTGATGTATTGCAGGATCTCCGGTTGGTTGCCGTAGCGCTCCGGCCACTTCCACTCCTGCTGCAGCTGGTCGGAGAAGGCGTAAGAATATTCGAGGCTCTCGACGTCGCAGCGCGCCCCGGGGTAGCGGTTCCAGAACCAGGTCCCGCCGACGCCCGATCCGGCCTCGTAGGCGCGGATCTTCAGGCCCATGCCGCGCAGGCGGTGGATGGCGTAGAGGCCGGCGAGGCCGCCGCCGACAATGATGACGTCGAGCTGGCGGGTGGGAGGACTACGAGAGGCATCAAGCATGGCGGCTCTTCCCGGAAGGGTTTTGCTGTGCGAATAGCGTCGCATTCGCTGCGGAAGCCGTGCAGCGTCGACCGTGTCGGGGAATTTGGCAACAGTTAACCTCGGCACCAGCGATGGGGGAGGCCGCCGCATTCTGGCGCAAGGCCGCGCCCGCGGTCACACGATCCGCGGGCAAACGCCGCGACGCGGCCAAGCTTGCGGGCCAGCCGCCCGGTATCGAGGTGGTCGCCGCAGATCCGACCAACGCAGGCGCGTTGCGTCCACTCGTTGCCGGGCAGCAGGCGGTGGTCTTTTCGCTCGGCACCGCTCTCTGACGATTCGTCGTACCTGGCCGACATCGAGTTGGGGACGACGATCAGCGCAAAAAAAGTGAGCAATTGAAAGCTTCACCAGACGCATACTCGTACAACAAGGGAACGAAGAGTTCGCCACCGATCCCTTCTTGATCGCTACGGCAGAGGCGCACGCCTACTCACC
>WHTW01000095.1 GCA_009377525.1 Rhodospirillales bacterium | reverse complement strand
TCGCCTCGTCGACCGCAGCCATCCCCGCAATCTCCCAATCGAATCAATTGGGAACTCACAGATTCAGCACTTGAACCATTTGTCACGCCCTAACTCACCCGATTGCCCTGCGCGTCATCGGCTTCACCCTTGCATCGCCGGCGAGCGGCCGGCAAGGTCCGCGGCCCGAAGGAGTTTTGATGGACGACACGCTCTTCATAGAGCCGCGCTTCAACGGCCCGCGCCTGTCGGGCAATGGCGGTTATGTCGGCGGCGTGATGGCCGGCCGATTCACCAAGGCGTTCGGCGGCGACGGCACGGTCGAGATCACCCTGCGCGCGCCGATCCCGATCGATCGCGCCCTGCAGGTCGTGCACCAGGGCGAGGCGCTGATGCTGCGCGACGGCGACACGCTGATCTGCGAGGCACGCGCCGGATCGGTGGCACATCTCGAGCCCCCGCCCGCACCGATCGACTGGGACGACGTCCTGCGGCGCGGCGAGCAAGGCGGCTCGCCCGAGGATAGCGACTTCACCTGGTGCGTTGTCTGCGGCCGCAAGCGCGGCGTCGGCGACGGGCTCCGCGTGTTCGGCACGTCCGGACCGCCGGGCTATTCGCTCTCCTGCTATCTGCCGCACGCCAACCATGCCGATGGCAGGGGCCGCATCAGGCCCGAGTTCGTGTGGGGCACGCTCGACTGTCCGGGTGCCTTCGCCGTCCAGGACATAGACGACATGCGGCCCGCGCTCACCGGGCGCATGACGGCCCGGGTGATCGAGCCGCCACGTGTCGGCGAGCGCTGCGCCGTGGTCGGCTGGAAGATCGGCGAAGACGGCCGCAAGCTCTATTCCGGCACCGCCCTCTACACCGAGACCGGCCGGCTGTGCGCCATCGGCACCTGCACCTGGATCGTGCTGAAGGACTAGAGCGATTTCCGCTCGGATGGAACCGCGCGCGGTTCCATCTGAACGGAAATGCGCGCACGGGAGATGTTCGTTTCACGGGGCACATTCCGTCCGGCTGATTCCAGCCGGACGGAATGTGCTAGCGCTCCAGCTACTTTTCGCGCACGAAGATGGTCGCGGCCTCGTCGCTGTGGGCGCGGCGCCAGCCCGGCAGGCGCGCCAGGAGCTGGTTGGCGGCCTGGTCCTTGGGCAGCAGCGTCCAGTCGATGGCGTAGCGGTCGAGCACGGCGTCGAACGGCTCTTCGCCGCCGAGGTTCACCGCCTGCACATAGCGCTTGATGAAGTCGCCGCCATAGAGCTCGCCGCGGCCGTCGATGAAGGTCGGAATGCCGGCGCTGATCAGGTAGCCGCCATAGCCATAGTGATTGAACACGCGGCCCGTCAAACCGGCGTCGCGCGCGAAGGCCACCGCCGCCGCCGGCATGTTGGTCGTGGGCGGTGCGATGCGGCCGAGGCCGATCAGCACGCCGGCGTACAGGCCGGCGAGGCCAAGGCAGACGGCCAGCGTCGCTGAGCCGGCGGGCCGCATGAGAGCGTTGAACCTGCCGCTCGGCTGCGCCTCGGCGCCGATCTTCGGGAACTGTCGCGCCAGCAGCGGCGCGATCACCAGCGGCGCCAGCATGGCCAGAAGCTCGGCGTTGCGGGCGTAGCGCAGGAAGAGATGGACCAGCCCGAGCACGATCAGCAGGCGGATCAGCGGCAGCTTCAGGCCACGCGACAGGGCGAGGTAGAGCGCCACCAGCAGCACCAGCTCCTGCAACGGCTGCTTCTGGAAGTCGGGTGCGCGCCACTCGGCGATCATGCCGAGCGTATCGCCCAGGCTGAAGATGCGCGACGTCACCAGGATCGATTCGGGACCATAGGGCGTGATGCTGGCAGCGATCAGGGCGGCGATGCCGAACTTGGCCCAGGCGATGAACAGCGCGCGTCGCTCGCTCGCATCGCGCGCGCCGACCAGGGCGTCGAGCGCCAGCGCACCGGCCAGCATCAGCCCCAGCGTGAAGCCGCCATGCATGTTGGCCCACAGGAGCATGACCAACAGCAGCCACGGCCACTCCCCGAAATTTGGCGCGCGCCGCTGCTCGACGGCGCGCACCAGGCCCGCCACCCACAAGAGCACCAGCGGGAAGGCAAGCACGTGCGGCCGCGCCAGAAAGTGCGGCGCGGCCATGATGATGGCCGTCGCGGTGAACAGCATCGCCGGCAATGGCCGCAGGTCGCGCATCAGGAGGCGCAGCAGCAGCGCGAAGGTGAAGCCGATCGCGGCGGCGGCCAACGCCGTCACGCCGCCCCAGCCGCCGAGATTGTAGGCCATTGCCAGCAGGACCTGCGACAGCCACTCCTTGGCGATCCAGGGCTGGCCGGTGAAGGTGAAGGAGTAGCTGTCGGTCGTGGGCACGCTGCCGTGCGTCAGGATCCAGTTGCCGATGGTGACGTGCCAATGCGTGTCGGGGTCGCTCAGCAGCGGCAGGCCCGTCGGGTTGTTCAGGAACACGAACACCGCAAGGCCGAGCAGCAATGGCCAGGACGGCGCCCAAGCCGAGCGCGGCGCGGCGATGGCTCGGGATTGCTGCTCCAAGGGAATGGAGGGGCCGGAAGTAACGGCCATCAGTGGCTCCGAAATAACTGCAAGAAATTGATGTAAAAGGCTGATATACAATATTTTTCGTTAGCGTACCAGCGGCGGTCGTCGTCGGATATACCTGTCGGTGATGCGAGATCTGGTGCTGATCGGCGGCGGCCATGCCCACGTCCACGTGTTGAAGCAGTTCGGCGAGAAGCCACTGCAGGACGCCCGGGTGACGCTGGTCGGCCGGGATGTCGAGACGCCCTACTCCGGCATGATCCCGGGCTTCGTCGCCGGCCACTACAGCTTTGAGGAATGCCACATCGACCTGGCGCGGCTCTGCGCACGGTCGGGCGCGCGGCTGGTCCATGCCGAGGCGACCGGCATCGATCGCACCGGCCGGCGGGTGCTGCTGAAGGACCAGCCGGCCGTCACCTACGACCTGCTGTCGATCGATGTCGGCTCGGCGCCCAACGTCGGGGCGATCGCGGGCGCCGAGCAATGGGCGATCCCGGTCAAGCCGATCGCCGAGCTGGGCCGGCGCTGGCTCGAGTTCAGCGAGCGCATGAAGACCTGGCAGGGACCGCTCAACGTCACGGTGATCGGCGGCGGCGCGGGCGGCGTCGAGCTCGCACTGGCGATCGACCATCGGCTGCGCGAGGTCGCGAAGGCGGCCAGCCTGCAGGTGACGCTCGCCACCAAGGACGAAATCCTGGTGGGCCAGGCCGCGGCGGCGCACCGCCGACTGCGCGCGATCTTCCTGCGCCGCGGCATCCGGCTGCTCGAACACGCGGCAGCCGAGCGCATCGAGCGCGGCGCGGTCCAGCTCGAGGGCGGCCAGTGGCATCAGGCCGACGCGGTGTTCGTCGTCACCGAGGCGAGTGCGGCGCCGTGGTTCACGGGCACCGGCCTGCCGCTCGACGAGCGCGGGTTCCTGGCCGTCGACGACACGCTCGCCTCGACCGGCGATCCGAGAATCTTCGCCGCCGGCGACTGCGCCACCATGCTCGAGCATCGCCGGCCCAAGGCGGGCGTGTTCGCGGTGCGCCAGGGTCCGCCGCTCGCCGACAACCTGCGGCGCGTGCTCCGCGGCGAGCCGGCGCGGCCGTTCGTGCCGCAGCGCCGCCATCTCTCGATCCTCGGCACGGGCGACGGCCGCGCGGTCGCCACGAGAGGCGCCTGGGCGATCGAAGGGCGATGGGTGTGGTGGTGGAAGGACCACATCGATCGCAAGTGGATGCGGATGTATCGCTGAACGACTGACCTCATCCTGAGGAGCGCACGAAGTGCGCGTCTCGAATGCGCGCGGTAAACCGCGCGTGGATGGGCAACGCCGAGACTGGTTCTCATCCTTCGAGACGCCCGGCGCGCATGTGAATGCGCGTATTTGCGCGGCTCCTCAGGATGAGGCGATTCTTTGGAAGCGGGACCTGCACTACACTGCGACCTCTGTGACGGAGGTCAGAATGGCGCACGCCAAGGCAAGCATCGGCACGACCAACTACCAGACCGCCATCGTCGCCGGCCATCATCGGCTCACCGCTGACGAGGGGCCGGCACTGGGCGGCAAGGATGTCGGGCCGGGCCCCTATGAGCTCCTGACTTCGGCGCTGGCCGCGTGCACGGCGATCACGCTGCGCATGTATGCCGAGCGCAAGCAGTGGCCGGTGACGGCGGTGCACGCCGACGTGCATTTCGTGCGCGAGGGCGACAAGCAGCACATCGACCGCGTGCTCACCATCGAGGGCGGCGTCGATGCCGAGCAGAAGAAGCGCATGGCCGACATCGCCGAGCGCACGCCGGTGACGCTGACCTTGAAGGGCGGGCTGGAGATAAGGACGAAGCTCGCCTAGAGCGTTTGAAACGCGAACATCCGCGCGCGCATTTCCGATCTGATTGAACCGCCAGAGCGTTTTCCGATATGGTGGAACCGCTCGCGGTTCCACCATATCGGAAAAGCGCGCGCGGGAGATCGGGGTTTCAACGGGCACATTCCGTTCGGCTGATTCCAGCCGAACGGAATGTGCTCTAGCGGTTCAATCAGATCGGAAATCGCTCTAGCCCTTGCGCTTTTTCCACTCCTCGTAGTCGCGCTTGGCTTCCTCGCCGGCGGCGGGGAACAGGCCCTTGAGCGAGCGGCCGCGGGCCACCTCGGCTTCGGCGAACTCCTCGTAGTGGTAGGTGTCGAGCGCCTCCTGGGTCACCGCCTCGACGATGTCGGGCGGGATCACCAGCACGGCATCGCGGTCGCCGACCACGATGTCGCCCGGATAGACCGCGATGCCGCCGCAGGCGATCGGCAGCTGCAGGTCGACCGGCCGGTGGGCGATCGGGCTCGGCGGCGAGGATGGCCGGCGGTGATAGGCGGGCAGGCCGGTCTTGAACACGCCGTCGGTGTCGCGAAAGCCGCCGTCGGTGACGATGCCCGCCGCACCCCTCGCCTTCAGCCGGCCGACATAGAGGTCGCCTGCCGACGCCGCCCGCGAATCGCCGCGCGAATCGATCATCAGCACATGGCCGGGCGGGCACTCCTCCATCGCCTGCGGCTGGACGGTCGAGCGGCTCTTGGAGGTGGGACCGTCCATGTCCTCGCGCGAGGGGATGAAGCGCATAGTGAAGGCGATGCCGACCAGGCGCGGTTGCTCGGGCCGGAGCGGCCAGACGTCGAACAGCGTCATGCTCCTGAGGCCACGCCGGTTCAGCACGCCGGTGAGCGTCGATGTGCCGACCTTGGCCAGCGCCTCGCGCAGATCGGATGAAAGTGTCATGAGATATCCTCCCCTCGGACTGGCGGGACGTTAGAGTGGTTTGCGGCCGGATGGAACCGCTCCCGGCCCGTCGCGCGAGATGATTCTGTCGGCGCGGAATATGCGCTAGAGCACAATCCGTCCGGCTGGAATCAGCTGGACGGATTGTGCCCTGTGAAACAGACATCGCCCGTGGGCGCGAATCCGATCAGATGGAACCGCGCGCGGTTCCATCTGATCGGATTCCGCTCTAGTCTCGCCGGATGCGTGTCGAAATCCTGTGCACCGGCGACGAGATCCTGACCGGCAAGACCATCAACACCAATTACAGCCACATGGCGCGGCGGCTCGGCGATGTCGGGCTCACCGTGCACTGGGGCACCACCGTCGGCGACGACCGGGAAAGCCTGCTGCAGGCCTTCCGGCAGGCCGGCGAGCGCGCCGATGCCGTGATCGTCAATGGCGGGCTGGGCCCGACCGTCGACGACCTCTCCCAGGAGGTCGCGGCCGAGGCCAGCGGCGTAAAACTGGTGCTCAACGAGCACTGGATGACGCGCATGACCGAGAGCTATGCCCGGCGCGGCCGCGTCATGCCGCCCAACAACAAGAAGCAGGCGATGCTGCCGGAGAATGCCGAGTTCATCGACAACCCGATCGGCACGGCCTGCGGCTTCGCCGTCACCATCGGCCGCGCGCGCTTCTTCTTCACCCCGGGCGTGCCGCGCGAGATGCGCCGCATGCTCGACGAGCAGGTGATCCCGCGCCTGCTCAAGCTCGGCGGCATCACCGGCGTCACCCGCTTGAAGCGCTTCCACACCTTCGGCATCGGCGAATCTCGCGCCGACAACATGCTGGGCGACCTGGAGGCCTTCAGGAACGGCCACATCAAGCTCGGCTTCCAGGCGCACTATCCCGAGCTCGAGACCAAGCTCGCCGTGCGCGGCGACAATGAGGCCGACCTTGCGGCGCGGCTGGCGCCGGTCGAGGCGGAGGTGCGGAAGCGCTTGGGCAACTTCGTCATCGCCGAGGACGACCAGACGCTGGAAGGCGTGGTGCTGAAAGCCCTGATCGAGCGCAGCCACACGCTCTGCACGGCGGAGATGTTCAGCGGCGGCCACCTCGCGGCGCGGCTGGCACCCCTGCCCGGCGCCGAGAAGGTGTTCCGCAAGGGCGTCGTCACGCGCGATCCGGGCGAGCTCGGCATCAACGGCGTGTCGGCCGAGGCCGCGCAATCGGTCGGGCGCAAGCTGCGCGAGCAGAGCCGCGCCAGCCATGCGCTGTCGCTGCTGATCGATCTCGACGAGGGCCCGGAGCGGCCCGATTTCGGCGGCACGATCTGCATCGGCATCGCCGACGAAAGCGGCACCATCGCCCGCCAGGCGCGCCTGATCGGCAACCGCGACTGGATCCGCGCCGGCGCCGTCGAGATGGGACTGGACTGCCTGCGCCGTCACCTGCTCGGCCTGCCGGTCGACGAACGCATCGACTTCGAACGGCGCTGACGCCTGCACCGCCGTTGTACCGGCCCCTAAAAGTGAGACAGGAAAATGCGGACGGTTTCTCGCAGAGAGGAACTGGATGAAGAAGCATCGATATTTCGCTGAAGAGCAGAAGCGGGCGGCGGTCGGCCGCGCAAGGTGGAAGCGCTGAGCGCGCGGAGCGGCTCGTGGGATGGGGCTGCCGACTGGTAGCTCGTCACCGAGGTTTTGGCGGGTTGGAGTTGAGTCACGCGAGGATCTGCAGCGTCCGCGGCTGGACGAAGATAGCGATGAAGTCGTTGCGCGGGCTGTTGCCTGCTTGCTTGAAAGCATCGCTGGCGCTCGGGCTCGGCGACACAAGGGGTGGTGTCGTCGCCCGGACGACCCGCCAGATGGGGCCCTCTACGGAGCCCAAAAAGTCGCGAAAACGAAACGGGCTGCTCTGACCTCAGTTCTTGACATGAGCACACTTGAGTTATAGTATCGGTCCGTTGCGTTGCTTCCCCGCGTTGGCGCTCTATGCATCGTCGATCCGAGACCAAAAGGGCGCGGCGGACACCGCGCGGCCCGTCCGGCCGCCTGCATCCGGACGGGACGGGCTCGCCGCTCCGGACCCCCGGCGCGGCGATTCCAATAGCGAAACTTGCGTAACTATCCGAATTCGCCGGCAGTACAATCAATAGAGGGTTCGCTCTCCTTCGACCACAAGAGCACTCTGTGAGAAACGCGAAAACTCGTTGCGGAAATTGCGGGAATTGCGGGAATTCGCATTGCTGACGGCAGTGCATGCACCGCCCGGTGGCTTCTCAGCCAGCCGCGCCATGTAATTGAATGGTGTTTCGATGGAGGAAGTGCAGAACCGATGGCACGGAATCTCAAGACCTATACGACCTCTGCGGGGTTCTTCGATCTCGCCGTTGCCGCCCCTTCGATGAAGGCGGCGTTGGAGGCCTGGGGTTCGAAGAACAATCTTTTCCATCATGGCTTTGCCAAGATCTCCGAGGACCCGAAGATCGTTGCCGCGACGATGGCGCATCCCGGCGTCGTCCTGAGGCGGCCGGTCGGCTCGAGCGGTGCATTCAGCGAGCATGCCAAGCTTCCCGCCGACCTCCCCGTCCGTACCCCTCAACGGGCGCCCTCGCGTTCGGCGAAGAGGCGTGAGCCGCCGACTGAAGCAGTCGACGACAAGACGGCCCGCGAGGCGGCACGGGCGTTCGAGAAGGAGCAGAAGCGGCGCCAGAGCGAGCGCCGCAGCGAAGAGGCCGCCCGGCAGAAAGAGCGCGCGCGCCGCGAGCGGGCCATTGCGGCAGCCGAAGCAGCCCTTGAACGAGCCAGGCGGGACCATCAGGCAAGACTCGAAGACATCGAGAAAGATCGCGTCGCGCTCGACAAAAAATCGCAGGCCGAGGACGCGCTCTGGCGAAAGAAGAAGGAAGAACTCGAGGCAGGCCTGCGCAGGGCGCGGTCCGGGAGTCATTTGCACCTTGTTTGACGCGTTTGCCTGGCGATGGTCCGAAGCCCTGATCAAGTGCCCGAGGCTACGGCAGTCGGTCGTCAACCAGCGGCAAAATGCTATATGAAAGGAACAAGCCATTTAGGCGACCGATGTTCTGCCATGCCCAGACCCAGCATCGTTCTTCTCATCCTCCTCGCTCTCGCCGGCAGCGCCGCTGCGCAGGATACGAAGAATTGCGGCGCCCCCACTGCAATCGGCGACGGCTGGAGTGTCGCGACGCCTGCCCAAGCCGGGCTCGACGTCGGCGTTCTATGCGGCCTCGACAAGTTCCTGACGCAATGGCCCGCGGCCAACATCCATGCCGTGGTCGCGGCGCGCCACGGTAAACTGGCGCTGGAGCGTTACTACAATGGCAGGGATGAACGCTTCGACTCGGGACTGATCGGGCAGGTAGCTTTCAAGCCGGAAACAAAGCACGATCTGCGATCGATCTCCAAGAGCGTCGTGTCGCTTCTGGTCGGCATCGCATTGGGCGAGGGCCTTTTCCCGCCGCTGGACTCTCCGGTGCTCGACGCCCTCCCCGACTACGCCGACCTGCGCACGCCCGAGAGATCCCGAATCACGTTCCGCCACCTGCTCACCATGACGCCGGGCATCGCCTGGGACGAGACCTACGTGCCGTCCGGCGATGCGGCGAACAGCTCGCTGCGAATGCGCGTCGCGGTCGATCCGGTGCGCTACGTTCTCGAGCAACCGATCGTCGCGCCGGCAGGCGAGGTCTTCGTCTATAGCGGCGGCACGACGACGTTGCTGGCCGCCGTGCTGGTCAGGACCACCGGCAGGCGCCTCGATGAATACGCACGCGAAAAGCTGTTCGGTCCCCTCGACATCAGCGACTTCGAGTGGATGCAGCTGTGGACGACGCGCGAACCGTCGGCGGCCGCGGGCGTCCGCCTGCGGCCGCGGGATCTCGCCAAGCTCGGTCAGCTGATGCTGGCCGACGGTGTATGGAACGGTCGGCAAGTGCTGCCCAAGGGCTGGGCGGGCGAGTCCATGCAACCACGCATCGGCACCGACGGGCTCTACTACTTCGGCTACCAGTGGTGGCTTGGCAGAACTTTCGTGCGCGGGCACAGCTACCAGTGGGCAGCGGGCCGGGGATATGGCGGTCAGGCTCTCTACATCCAGCCGGATCTTGGCCTCGTCGTGTCGATCAATTCCGGTCACTACAGTGCCCCGAACAGCCGGCTGCAGCGGATTATTCCGCCGGCAATCTTCAATCGCGTGATCATGCCGGCGGCGAAGGACTGAGTCCGCAGAGTCGTGGCTTGCGCGCGGTCCGGCCCGGCTGCTCGACACCTATACAAATATTCAATGTTGCGGCCACTCTGATGCCATGAGTCGGTCACAGTCTTCTCGGCGAGCAAACAGGGAACTTCAAGAGGCGCAAGCGGAAAGACATCAGCCCAAATCGGGAAACAAAAGCATCAAGGAGGCGATGATGAACGCAAAGATTCCTGAGTGGTTCAAGCCAGCCGTGACAGGTGGAATTGTCGGCGCCGCGGTGATCGCGATCGTCGGCTTCAGCGCAGGGTGGGTGGTGACGAGCGGCTCTGCTCAACAGATGGCCGAGCAGAAAGGCGAAAAGGCTGTCATTGCGGCCCTTACCCCGATTTGCGTCGCCCAGTTCAAGGGCCAGGCGCAAGACGTACGGACGACACAGCTTGCCGCTTTGAAGGGTGAGAGTTCCTGGGCACGGGGTGACTACGTCGAGAAGCAGGGCTGGGCGACGATGCCCGGCGGCAAGGCGCCGGAAGATGAGGTTGCCGATGCATGCGCGACGGAACTGATGAAGCTCGCCGCCAAATAGGAGGCGAGCTTCCCGGGCGTGATGACGCAGGATCGGGCGACAACCGGCTTTCTCGCTGAAGTCACCTTCGGCGGCGAGCCGGTTGCGTTCGCATACACCTCTGGAAGAAGGTCGAAGATGGCTCATCTGCTCCATGGCGTCCTGCCTTTTCTGTCGGCGCTTCTTGTGCTGGCGGGATCGCAAGCCCTTGCGCAGCAAATGGTCAGCGTGTCCGCCATGGAAGTGAACATGCGCTCCGGACCCGGAACGGCGCATCCTGCCGATTGGCGATTGGATCGGGGTTATCCCCTCAAGGTCATCGGAAGCCAGGGAAGCTGGCTCAAGGTGATCGATTTCGAGAATGACAAAGGCTGGATCCATCGGCCGCTCACCAGCCGGACGCCGTATCACGTCGTGAAGGTCAAGGTCGCCAACATGCGCAGCGCGCCCACGACGAGCAGCCGGATCGTCTCGAAGCTGGTCTATGGCGACGTGCTGAAGACGCTCAAGCACAGCGGCGGCTGGGTCAAGCTGCAACAAAAGGGCGGCCTGAGCGGCTGGGTGGCGAAGCGGCTGTTGTGGGGCTGGTAGCCAAGGCGAGCGAATCGGCCGCGATGGCTGCCCCTCACTTCAGCGTCACGGTCAGCAGCTCGAACGCGACGATCGGACTCGCATCGTAAGCCTTCTCCGTGGCGGCGGCGTCGGCGAGCTTGATGGTCTTCTTGACCGCCTCCTTCCAGGGCTTTCGGTTCTTCTGCTCGCCCAAGGGAATCGGGAGGGTCGAGGCGGTGCTGCCGTCGGGAGAGCCATAGACGGCGACGAGGTTGATCTCGTGGTCCTTGCGCGAGGTATGGGTCTTGACCAGCACGTTGGCGGCCGGGATCAGCTCGACCGAGTAGGGCGCGAACGGGTCGAGCGCCTCCTTGATCTTCTTCTCGGAGACGCCCTTCGGCAGCTTGACGTTGATGGGCGTCTTGATCATCCACCAGGTGAAGCCGGCCACCGACTTCGCGCCGAAGATCTTGCCGAACGCCGCCATCTGCACGGGCCGGTTTCCCACGTTGCAGCCGAAGAAGGAGATCTTGTCGACCTGCAGCGGCTTGGTGAACAACTTGGCAACCGACTCTTCCCCCAGCTCGCGCCCCTCGCTGCCGACGATCATGCCGCCGCCGAAGCTGTGGAAGCTGCAGGCCAGATGGCCGATCTTGGTGTGCTTCTGGATCGCCGCGGCCAAGTCCTTCCAGTCGTCGATCGGGACCGGCTTTTCGGCGATGCCGAACATCCCCTTGGCGATGATCTTCTCTTGCCCGGCATCGAATTCGGAATCGTAAAGATGGAGATCAGCCATGTCCGCCCCGCTGAGTATTTCTGGCCGACCCTACAACCCGATCCGGCCCTTCTACGGCAGCCTTGAGACCTCGTTGCCCTCGAGCCGGTCGGCGCGCAGCACGAACCCCGTGGCACTGCGCACGACGGACAAGCGGGTCCCCTCCAACCCGGTGAGGCCGGCGGCCTCGACGGCCGCGGGCAGGTCGTCCTCCGCCTCGTTGGGCGTGTGCTCGTACCAGAGCAGGACCGGGCAGGCGCCCGGTGTCGCCTGCGCGCTGCCGTTCTGGCCGATGACGTGGACGGGATAGCCCCAGGGCGCGGCGAGCGACCGGTAGGCCCGCTCGAAGACCGGATCCTCGCGCCGAGCCATGCGGGTCTCGGCGGCCGGCCCCAGCGCCCAGCCGCTAGCTGCATAGACCTGGGTCGTCGGGCAGCCCGCCACGACGGTGGCGATCGTCCGCGCATTCTCGCGCCACAGCGGCGCGATGCCGGCCTCGATCATCGGCCGCGCCGCGCCCGCCACCGCCACCGCCACCAGCAGGCCGAACAGCCATCGATCCTGTGCGATCCGCGCCGCCGGGACGGCCAGCAGCGCGCTCATCAGCACCGGGACGGCGAAGAGATAGCGATCGACCACGATCGGTTGGACGGCATGGACAGCGAGCACGATGGCCACGCCCGCGACCAGCACGGTGCCGAGCATGGCGACGAACCAGGTCCGCGAAGGGTCGCGTTGCCCCTGCCCTCGGCTTGGCCAAAGGCCCGCCAGCGGCACGGGATTGAGCCAGAGCGGTGCGATGGCGAGCGACGCCAGCACGCCGAGCGCGGCGAAGCCGGGCAGGTCGATCCAGCTATGATCGAACTCGGCCAACCAACTCGGCATCTGCAGCGCGATGCTGGCGAGGACGAACAGGCTCGACAGCGCCGTCGTCGCCAGCAGCAGGGCCGTCCACCGCCGCAGCCCCCGGGCGAAGGCGCAGACGGCGATGGCCCCGGCCAGAAGCCCGCCGAACAGCGCGCCGACATAGTGGACGCCGATCGAGAGGGCGATCGCCAGCACGGCGATCGCCGCCAGGTCGAGGTCGCCGCGCCAATCGAGGTCGGCTTTCGTCGCGGCGACGTGGCGGGCGACCAGCGCGAGCGTGCCGATCGCCGTCATCTGCCAGAAGTAGGATCGGTAGAGCGCGAAGGATTCCATCGCCTGCGGCAGCGACAGCGTGAGCAGCAGCAGGGCGGCGGCGAAACCGGCCTGTTCGGGCGTCCGCCGCGACAGGCGAAGCGCGGCCAGGATCATCAGACCGGCGGCGAGCAGGTTCGAGACGAGGCGTCCGGCGGGGATCGAGGTGACGCCGAGCGAGGCGAGCAGGGTCGCCCAGGCATTGAAGACCGGCGGATGGGCATCGCGCATCCAGCCCTCGCGGATCAGCGCCAGCACGCCCTTGCGGCTGTCCGACAGTTCGAGTGTCCAGAATTCGTCGAGCCAGGGTCCGCGCAATGCGGCATCGATGCTGGCGATCGCCAGAATGACGCCCACGCCCGCGGCGGCAATGACGGTCGGGGCTAAAAGCTCCCGCCGCAGCGGCTCGGCGGTCGTCGCCACAAAAGAACGCGCGTCGGCTGACTGATCGCTCATGCCTGTTGGGGGCTCCGCTGGGCGTTCCGGCGCGCAGTCAACGACGCGTCACGTCAGAGGTTGCGCAGAGCGGCAGCGGAAGGTGCGGGCTATACGAAGGTATCCTGCGCGTTAGTCCTTTGCGTCAATTGTTGGGCGACTGGCCGACTCTTGAGAACGCTCTGGTGGCAACACCACCGGAGGAGCAACAAATGCCAGTTCAGACGGAAACGTGCGCACCCCAGATCGTCCTCGTCACCGGCGCGTCGAGCGGCTTCGGCCGTCTGGCGGCCAACGCCGTCGCGCGCGGCGGCCACACGGTCTACGCCGCCATGCGCGAGACCGCCGGCCGCAACGCGCCGCAGGTCGCCGGCGCGAAAGCTTATGCCGCCAAGGAGGGCGTCGACCTGCGCGCCATCAGCTCGATGTCGGCTCCCAGCCGTCGGTCGACCGCGCCGTTCAACGGCATGCGGGAGGCCGCGCGCCGGCGGACGCATCATCAGCCTCTCGTCCAGCGTCGTCGGCCTCTATCAGCCGACCTACGGACCCTATGCCGCGACCAAGGGCGGCATCGAGGCCATGACCCACGTGCTCGCCAACGAGATGCGCGGCAAGGACATCACCGTGAATGCCATCGCTCCCGGTCCGACCGCGACCCATCTCTTCCTCGACGGCAAGCCGCAGGCAGCGATCGACCATCTGAGTCACCTGGCGCCACTCGATAGGTTCGGGACACCCGCCGACATCGCGGCCGCTGTGTCCTTTCTGGCCGGTCCCGACGGCTCCTGGATCAACGGGCAGGTTCTGCGCGCCAACGGCGGCATCATCCGAACGCCACGTCTGGCCGTGCGATACACCGTTCGTCCGCAGTGCGGCGCGTAAGGGTGCCGCTCATCCTGATGCGCCAAGCCGCATCTTGTCCCACCATCGCCCTGTAAACTAGGATCACGGCCATTCGCGTAATCGCAGTTGAGTCGCCGCGCCATGCCGATCAATGAACAGCAGGAAGCTGAGGTCACCTTCATCTCGGGCGTCGACGCCAACGGCCTCGTGGCGCCCATCAGCTACTACACGCAGGAGTACCTGGCCGACGGGTCGGTGGTGGTGCCGGCGCAATACGGCCCGGACGGAACGCCCATCAAGTGGGGCAATCCCACGCCCGGCCAGGCCGGCGGCACGGTCGCCTACTGGTTCGACGAGGCCTCGGGCTGGTCGAACACCGAACAGACGGTATGGACAGGCACCTTCGCCTTCTGGAGCGGCATCGCCAACATCACTTTCCAGGAGGCGCCCAGCGCCGCCGACACCAACATCCGGGTGATTCGCGGCAGCGACAAGCAGGCCTACGCCAACTTCAACTCCTCGGGCAGCGTCCCGGTCGGCAGCTCGACGGTGGTGCAGGCGCCGGATCGCGGCGCGATCATTTCGGTCGACACGACGGGCTCGGGCTTCGGGCCGATCAACCTCAATTCCGGCACCGAGCTGGGCTACGTCTGGAGCACGCTGATCCACGAAGTCGGCCACATCGTCGGCCTCGGCCACGGCGGCCCGTACAACTCCAACGTCAACACCGAGCAGCAGCAGTTCGGCGCGTACGACAACACGCTGTGGACGCTGATGTCGTACATCAACCCCAACGATCCCGCGACGCGCTACTACGGCGACTACGCCACCTACGTGCAGTGGATGGACCTCGGCAGCGACGGGATCGGCACCCAGTACCAGCCGCTGTCGCCGCAGATGCTGGACATCCTGGCGGCGCAGCGCCTCTACGGCGCCTCGACCAACGCCGCCTTCAACGGCAACCAGACGTTCGGCTTCAACTCGAGCTTCACCGACGACTATTTCAATCAGATCTACGACTTCGACAACAACCCGTCGGCCATCGTCACGATCTGGAGCCACGGCACCAGTAACACGCTCGACCTCTCGGGCTTCGCGCAGAACGCCATCGTCGACCTCACGCCGGGCACCTTCTCGAGCGCCGGCGGGCGCACCAACAACATCGCCATCGCCTTCGACACCATGGTCGAGACGGCGGTGGGCGGCAGCGGCAACGACACCATCCGGGCTTCCAACGTCGCCTCGGCGCTGCAGGGCGGCGACGGCAACGACGTGCTGGTCGGCGGCTCGGCCGGCGACACGCTGACGGGCGGCAACGGCGACGACCTGGTGCTGGGCCTGGCCGGCGACGACACGCTGAACGGCAACGCCGGCGAGGACGTCCTGCTGGGCGGCGAGGGCAACGACACGCTCGTGGCCGGCGACGGCCACGACGTGCTGAACGGCGGCGCCGGCATCGACACGCTGACGGGCGGCGCCCACGACGACTGGTTCCAGTTCGATGCCGGCGAGGGCAATGGCGACATCGTCACCGACTTCTCGGGCCAGGGCGGCGACGGCGACTTCCTGCAGTTCTTCGGCTACGGCACGGCGGCCGAGGGCGCCACCTTCACCCAGGACGCCACGCACTGGCTGATCAGCTCGGCCGACGGCACGATCCAGGAAACCGTCACCATCGCCAACGGCGCGGCCATCGCCGCCGACGACTATGCCTTCTATCCGGGCTACACCGAGCTCGAGAACGCCACCTTCATGGATTACGGGAGCTGGCGCAGCAACGCCGCCGGGCCGCCGAGCGGCGGCGTGCAGATCACCGGGCCGGTCGTGCTCAACGTCGCGCTGGTGCTCGACCGGGCCAACGATCCGACGGCGCTGCTGGCGAGCGACTGGGCGATGCGCCAGCAGCAGCTCACGACGCTCAACGACAATGGCGCGCTGTGGACCACCTATGGCGCCGATGCCGGCAAATACGCGCAGGTGCTGAGCGAGCTGCAGGCGCTGGGCATCAAGACCGTCGACCAGCTCAGCAGCGAGACCGGCACCGCCAACGGCTACGTCTCGTCGGCGGAGTCGCGCACCGTCTGGGTGCAGGTCACGCATGAGAGCTTCTCCATGTTGTTCGGGCCGCAGGCCCGGCTGATGTCGGACAATGCCCAAGGCACCGGCGACTGGTGGTGGACGAGCAGCCTGTCGCTGCCGACCAGCCTGGCGAGCCTCGGCGTCTCCGGCCTGTGGTTCGACACCAGCAAGTTCAACCCCGTGGTCGCCGCCGCCGGCGCCGGCCTGCAGGCCGACTTGGCCCAGGGCTGGCAGAGCCCGGGCAACGCCTCGACCGACGCCACGCGGGCGTTCCCGCAGGTGCTGGGCTCGAGCTACTACAACCTGCCGCTCGGCAGCGACGTGCCAACCGGCACGATCGGCCTGGTCGAGCCGGGAGTCGGCACCGCGCTCGACGGCGACAACCAGGGCGGCGGTTTCCAGGCCGCGCTCGACGCCTACCGCGCGACGGCGGGTGTGCCGACCGGGGCGGCGGCCATCACGGTGGCGGGCGGCGGCCAGGCCTATCCCCCCATCGTGCCGGGGCAATCCAGCACGGCCGGCGAACGCTCGCTCGATGTCGGCATCGTGGCGACGGTGGCGCCCAACAGCCCGCTCGTGCTGTACGCCGGTTCGGGCACCAACCACGGCGCCAAGGCGACGAACTACACCGCCTACCAGTCGGCGATCTGGGACACCGCCAACAATCCGCAGGTCGTCACCTCGTCGTTCAGCTTCAACTCGCAGGTGGCGCCCGGCTCGCCCTTCTTCAACGCGACCAACGAATTGTGGACCGACGCCGCGCTGCGCAACATCTCGCTGTTCAGCGACATGGGCGACCGCGGCTCCGGCAACTCCTTCGGCAACGGCCTGACCAACGCCAACACCAGCCGCGCCAGCCAGTATGTCGTGATGGTCGGCGGCACCTCGCTCAGCACCGTCGGCGCGGCCGGCGCCGATGCAACGCTCGCCGACGTCACCCAGAAGGCGATGGCGGGCGACCTCGGCACGCTGTGGACGCTGGCGGCGGGCGGCCTGGCCCAGATGCCGGGCACGGCCAGCGCCGGCACGGCGTTCGTCGAGACGATCTGGAACCGCTACTACCTCGACGGCAACGCCTTCGGCATCCCGGGCAGCAGCAACCCGACTGGCTACCTGCACAACAACACCGGCGGCGGCGGCACCGATCCCGGCCGGCCGACGCCGCAATACCAGAAGGATTACGGGCTCGTGCCGGTGACGGGCGATCCCTACCGTCTGCCGGGCCGCGGCTCGCCCGACGTCTCGGCCAACGCCGGCGGCAACATGTTCTGGCTGGTGCCCGGCGCCGACATGACGGGCGTGCAGGGCGATATCGGCACCAGTGCGTCGACGCCGTTCTGGGCCGGCCTTACGGCGCAGCTCAACGCCGTATTCGCCGACCAGGGCCTGCCGCAGCTCGGCTACATGAACGACCTGCTCTACATCGCCTCGGCGATCGCGCCGGCGTCGTTCAACGACATCACCACCGGCAAGGACGCCTCGTCGTTCGTGCTGGGCGGCTCGATCACCAGCGACGGCACGAGCATCACGCCGACCGGCTACGGCTACGAGGCGGCGGCGGGCTACGACCTCGCGAGCGGGCTCGGCACGCCCAACGCGCTCCTGGTGGCGCGGGCGCTGACGCAGATCGCCCATCACCAGACCTCGTTCTCGCACATCCCATCGCTGATCGAGGGCAGCGGCGATGCCGGCTGGACGAGCGGCGCAGAGCAGACGCTGCTGATCCAGGCCACGACGGTGGCGCAGATGAATTCGAGCCTGACGCTCGGCGCCATGACCATCGACTTCAACAGCACGGTGGCCTCGCCCTACGCCTGGACGGCGCGCTTCGCCGAGCAGGTGATGCAGGAGAGCTTCGATCCCAACCTCGTACGCCTGTTCGACAAGCACGCCCAGGGCTGGGTGGGCTCGCAGGACGTCGATGCGGGAACGGCGGTCTCGGCCCTCATCGGCCAGGGCCAGGGCTTCGCCAAACAGGCCAACCTCACCAGCTCCTACGGCATCGCCGACTTCTCGAGCCGGCCGTTCAACGAGACGGAGAACGGCATCACCACCGTGGTGACAGGCGGCGACGTCCACCTGGCGCGCGCCGTGGCTGTCGCCGAGACGGCGGGCGGCGCCGACGACCAGGTCGCCATCGTGCGCGTGCGCCAGAACGGCCAGGACCAGCTCGCCGTCTCCTTCTACAAGGTCGACGACCTCTCCGGGAAGATCGGCAACCTCAATCCCGGCGACGCGGGCTATGTCGAGGCGAGCGCGGCCCGCGCCTACGGCCTGCAATCCGGCGACAGCCTGCTGCTGGGGCCGGGCTACGGCTTCTTCGAGAAGGCGGCGATCACCAACGTCGATGCCGGCGACCTGATCGCCATGACGCTCACCAACCGGTCGAGCGGCGACGTCTGGTACGCCTTCGCCGACGCCAACAGGACGGCCGCGGCCACATCGTCAACTACGGCCACAACACCTGGGGTTGGGAGGATACGCGCGGCGGCGGCGACCGCGACTTCAACGATCTCGTCGTCCAGCTCGACTTCACCAGCAGCGCGGGTCACGGCTGGCTGGCGTAGACCAGAATCTGCGCGACAAGCAAACCGGCCAGGAAAATCGTGCCGGATATGCGCGCCCGCGCCGCGCCTTCCCCCTGACGTCCCGGCCGCAAATAGGCTCTACTTCCAATTCCTGAGGAAAGGCGCCAAGGAGGTACCCATGGCCACAGCCGTTCTCATCATTCGGGCACGACTGATCAACATGGCCGATCGGCCGCAATTCGATAGTTGGTACCGGACGGAACAACTTCCGAGCGGTGTGCGGCAATTCAAGGCGCAACGGGCGTGGCGGTGCTGGAGCAGGACCAACCCTCTGGTTCACATCGCCCTCTATGAGTTCCCAAGCGTCGAAGAGGCCGAGGCCATTTTGGACTCGGCAGCACTGGCGGCACAAAGTGCGGAGTTCGATCGTGTCTGGGGAACGGGCATAACGCGCACGCGCGAAGTCGTAGAGGTGGCGGAGGAACTTTCCGCGCCATCCGACAGGTAGCCCACATGTCCGCACCTGACCTCGACGGCCGCGTCGCGCTCGTTACCGGCGCCGCCGGCGGCATCGGCCAACCCCTTGCGCGCGCCTTTGTCGGTGCCGGCATGCGCGTGGCACTTTGCGACACGTCCGAGGACGGCGTCCTTCGTCTCCATCGCGAACTTGGGCCCGACCGGACAACCGCGCTGCCCATGGACGTGTCGGACCCGGCTTCCTGCCGCGGCAGCGTGAGCCGCACGATTGCCCATTTCGGCCGCCTCGATGTGCTGGTCAACAATGCCGCGATGGGGATGTCCACGGTGCGCGAAGACCACATGCGCCGTGTCGTGCAGATCGAGGACATTTCGCCGGACCTGTGGGCCCGCTTCATGGCGGTCAATCTCAGCGGGCCGTTCTACCTGGCCCACGCCGCCGTGCCCGGCATGCGCGCCCAAAAGTTCGGGCGGATCATCAACGTCACCACCAGCTATTTCACGATGCTCAATCCCGGCTTCTCGCCCTACGGCCCGGCAAAGTCCGGCCTGGAAGCCTGGAGCACCAGCCTGGCCGGGGAATTGAGGGGCACCGGCATTACCGTCAATGTCGTGGTGCCCGGCGGGCCGACCGACACGCCGATGGTGCCGGATGACGGGTCGATGGAACGCAACCAGCTGATTCGCCCGGAAAAGATGGCACCCCCCATGCTGCATCTCGTGTCCGATGCCGGCGGTGACGTCACGGGCATGCGCTTCGTCGCCGCGAAGTGGGATTCCTCGCTTTCCATCGCGGACGCCATCGCCGCTTCGGGGGCGCCGGCCGGCTGGCCCGACCTTGCAAGAAGCCCGGTGTGGCCTGGCGGCGGCCCGAAGCGCATTTGATGAAAGACCTGCTGACCACCGACTTCAGGAACGCACCCTACTGGTGGGACGCAGCACCACTGACCGAGACTGCAAGTGGCGCGCTCGCGCCTTCCTACGACGCGGTCATCGTCGGGTCGGGCTACACCGGCTTGCGCGCCGCCTTGACCTTGGCGCGGGCCGGACGAAGCGTTGCGGTCTTCGACAAGGAGCGGCCGGGCTCCGGCGCGTCGCGCCGCAATGCGGGGTTTCTCGGCCGCACACTGAAGAAATCCTATGTCGACCTGAAGGCCGCCAAGGGCGCCGCCCATGCCTCCGCCATCTATCGCGACCTGATGATGGCCTATGACAGCACGCTGGCCTTCATCGAAGAGGAAGGCATCGACTGTCATGCCGTGCGCTGCGGCTGTCTCATCGCGGCGACGTCGGCCGCTCATTACGCCGTCCTGGAACGCGAGCTCAGCGGCATGAAGGCCGATCTCGGACTGCCCTATTCCATGGTGCCGCGCGCCCGGCTGCGCGAGGAAATGGCCAGCGACCTCTACGACGGCGGCGCCGTCATTCCCGATCTCGGATCGCTGCATCCGGGCCTCTATCATCGCGGCCTGATGACGAGGGCGCTGGCGGCCGGCGTCGCGCTCTTCGGCAGGTGCGAGGTGACCAGAATCGAACGGGTGGAGGTCGAGCCGGCCGCCAGCCAGGGCGACCGCTTCCGCGTCTCCACCGCCGGCGGGCAGACGCGCGCGCGGGACGTGGTGGTCGCCACCAACGGCTACACGCCTAAAAGCCTGCCCTGGCATGCCCGGCGCGTCATTCCCTTCGTCGGCTACATGGCGGCGACCGAGAAGCTGCCGCCGGCGCTGCTGGCGACGCTGCTTCCGCACCGGCGCACGGTGATCGATTCCAACCTCGACATCGATTTCTTCCGGCCGGCCCCCGACTCGCCGCGCCTGCTGTTCGGCGGCGCCACGGCCAACGGCCTTCAGGATCCTGCAGCCATCGCCACGCTCCTGCACGGACGGCTCAGGCGCGCTCTCCCGGACCTCGCCGACGCCAAGCTCGGCCATGTCTGGACGGGGCAATGCGCCGGCACGTTCGACATGATGCCGCATATCGGATGCCACGACGGCATCTGGTACGGCATGGGCTACAACTTCGCCGGCGTTCCGATGGGATCGTTCTTCGGGCTGAAGATCGCGCAGAAGATTCTCGGCCTGCCGGCCGGGGCCAGCGCCTTCGAGGCAGCCGCGTTTCCCACCCTGCCGCTCTATCGCGGCAATCCGTGGTTCCTGCCGCTCGCGATGCGCTGGTTTGCCTGGAAGGACGCAAAGCTTGCGCGCAGCCGCTGACCCATTGCTGAGCACAAGCAAGCTCGATACGATTCAGGAGCCATGGCATCAGGCTGAAGCTGTTACCGTTCTTCTTGGAGGCAGCACTTGTCCGGAAGATCCATATTCATGGCCCTTGCAGCCTGGCTCCCGGCCTCAGCGGCAGCCTTTCTCATGGTCAGCTACACGAGCTTTCTCGATGCGGCCGTGAGCTTTTTCGGTGTGGCCGTGATTGGCCTCACCGTCTACTACGCCATCGTTCAGATCAGGTTGGATGAAGTCCCGAGCGCTCTTGCGACAAGCGGCCTCGGAGCGCAACTACAGGCGGAACAGGCTCTGCCAGTGGAGCAACGCCGTTCCGGCAGCCGTCAACAATCGCTTTCAACCGAAGCGATGCGCTTCTTCAAATTGGTTGGCCTTGGTTTGATGGTCGTAGGCCTGTGCGGCGGGCTGTATCGTCTGCTCTGATCAGGTGGGCACAGGTCAACTGTGCGCCGCCTTCAACACCGGTAGGACGTTGCGCGCGATGCGCTCGAACGTCGGCGCCTGCTCCTCCAGCATGGGATAGTAGAAGGCGACCTCCGAGATGCCGAGTGCGATCACCTGCTCCACCATTTGCCTGAACGTTTCCTCGGACTCGTAATATTTGATCTTGCCTCCGCTCGAACGGGCGGTCGGGTCGAACATGAGATAGGAGCGCCGCAGCGTGGCCGGGTCCCGCCCGATCCTGGCGCAACGGGCGTCGATGGCCGCCATGCGCTCGCGCGTCTCGGCGAGCTGGGCCTCGAAGGTCTTGGCGAAGCTTATGCTGTTCCAGACATCGGCATGGCGGGCGGCATGACCCAGCATGACGGGTCCCATCGCGGCGATCACGAGGGGCGGACGTGGCGACTGGACGGGGCGCGGGCGCAGCGCTGCGGCATCCACCTTGTAGAAGCGCCCCTGGAACGTGGTCTCCTCCTGCGACAGCAGTCGGTCGACGATCTCGACATACTCCCCGAAACGGGCGACCCGCTCCTTCGCGCTCCAATTCTCGATGCCCATCATCCGATACGAGGGGTCGATCTCCAGTCCGATGCCGAGCCCGACATCGAGCCGGCCGCCGGAAATGTGATCGGCGGTGAGGGCCTGCAGCGCCAGCAAAGCCGGGTTACGCAGCGGGATCTGGGCGACCAGGGTCGTCAGGCGAATGCGCGTCGTTGCCTGGGCGATGGCGGCGAGCTGCGACCACAGCTCGAACCAGGGTCCCTTTCCACCGGCCCAATCGACGAGATGATCGGCGAGGCCGATGGAATCGAAGCCAAGCTCCTCGACCTGCCGGCAGCGGCGCAGAAGTTCAGGCCATGGCACGTTCGGCAGCACGAGAACGGAGAACCGGAGTTGGTTGGTCATGCGTTCTTCCTGTCCTCAAGTTCCTCTCCCCCGCTAGGGGCCCGCTAGGGGCCCGCTAGGGGCCCGCTAGGGGGAGAGGCTAGGTGAGGGGGCATCGACAGCTCGTGCAACCCCCTCACCCAACCTCTCCCCCTAGCGGGCCCTAGCGGGGGAGAGGAGCATGAAGTAGCTGTTGCATCAGGGAGTCGACCTTCACCAACCCATCGCCCGGCCGGTGCGGCGCGGATCCGCCGCGCCGTAGAGCTTGCCGCCCTTCAAGTCGGCGGAGACGGCGCAGACGCCCGCGGTCTTGAGCGAGAGATCGGGGAGCCAGTTCACCTGGTGGCCCATGGCCGCCAAGGCATCGCCCGTCGGCCGGCCAATGCCCTGCTCGAGATCGACGCGGCCGGGATAATAGGTGTGCGGCTCGAAACTGTCGGGGAAGTTGCGGGTGATGAAGCGCGGCGCCTCGACCGACTGCTGGATGTCCATGCCGAAGACCAGATGATTGATAAGCACCTGCAGCATGCCCTGCGGCTGCAGATCGCCGCCCGGCGAGCCGAACGGCATCAGGAACTCGCCCTTGCGCATCGCCATCGCCGGATTGGGCGTGAGCCTGGGCCGCTTGCCCGGCGCGGCGACGGAGGTGTGGGCAGGATCGCCCCAGGACTGCGATCCGCGCGACGACGGGCAGAGCCCAAGCCCGGGAATGACCGGTCCTTCCCAGGACACGTCGCTCGGCGTCGCCGAAAAGGCGTTGCCCTGCGAATCGACGACACAGACATAGGAGGTGTCGCCCGGCAGTCCCGGCTCGCCGACGGCAACCGACGGTTTTTTGGCGTGGCCCGCGACGTGGCCGGCAACAGAACCGGGCGGCGGCATTTCGCCGAAGGCGCGATCGTGGCGGATCGTCTTCAGTCGCTCCTGCGCATAGGCCCGTGACAGCAACGTCTCCATGGGAACGTCGACAAAGCGCGGATCGCCATAGTAGCGCTCGCGGTCGGCAAAGCAGAGGTTCATGACCTCGGCCAGGAGATGGACGTACGCCTTCGAATTGCGGCCGAGCACCTCGAGGTCGACCTCAGCCAGCAGCGACAGCATCTGCAGCAGCACCGGCCCCTGGCACCATGGACCGCAGCTCAGCACGTCGGTGCCCTTGAAGGTGTAGCTGAGCGGCGCCTCGACCTCGGAGCGGTATCCGGCGAGATCCTCTTCCGTCAGCAGCCCGCCATTCTCACGGTGATACTTGGCGATCGTCCGGGCAATGTCGCCGCGATAGAAGGCGGCGCGCGCAGCCGCCAGGCCGGCATCGCGGCCCCTGCCCGCCGCCGCTTTCTCCTGGTCGGCCATGAACTGGATCGTGCGGCCAAGATCGGCCTGCACCAGCCGGTCGCCTTCGGCGAGCGGCTTGCCGTGGCGATGCCAGATCGCGGTGTTCTGCGGCCAGCGCCGATAGTCCTCGACCTTGTCCTGCAGGAAGGTCGCCATGACGGCATGCACCGCAAAGCCGTCGCGCGCATAGCGGATGGCCGCCGCCGCGACGTCGCCGAAGCTCATGGTGCCGTAGCGTTGCAGCGCCAGGATCCAGGCGTCGGGCGCCGCCGGAACCACGGTGCGCTGGATGCCCATGGGGATCGTGCCGTTGTGGTCGCGGATGAACTTCTCGATGTTGAGCGCTTTCGGCCACCAGCCGAGGCCGGCGATCGACACGGTCTCGTCGCGGTCGGCCAGGTGGATCAGCATCGGCGCGACGCCGGAGAACTGGACCTGGTCGCTGTGCACGACGCCGAGCGCCATGCCGCCGGCGACGCCGGCGTCGATGGCATTGCCGCCGGCGCGCAGGATCGCATGCGCCGCCTCGGTCGCGAGATACTGCCCGGCCGACGCCATGTAGTGGTGGCCGATGACCATTGGCTGCATCCGCATCAGTCTCTCCCTCGTCCGGTCGCGACCGCTCGATCCTACAGTATCCGATCCCGGCGGCGCATCTCGTGCACATTGCGATTGACCTGCCAACGGGCGCGAGTTCACCATTCAAACATCGCAGAACGGTCGCAACCAGCGCTCTGCCACTTTTCCTTTGTGGAGGATGACGGCGTGACCATCGACTATCAGAAGCGCGACGGCGTCGCCTACATCACGCTGAACAATCCCTCCAAGGCAAACATCCTCGACAAGCCGACATCCGACGCGATTTCCGAGGCTTGGATCGATCTATGGGAAGATCGCTCGATCCGCTGCGCGATCCTGACCGGCAAGGGCGATACGCACTTCTGCGGCGGTCATAATCTCGCGCCGCGCAAGAACATCACGGAAGAAGAGCGCGAGTATCTGCGAGCGCAGCGGATCTTCTGGCCGCTGGCCGGAACCGTGCACGGCCAGAAGACCGGCGTCGACGGCCGCATGGGCGATCACTATCCACGGGTGTGGAAGCCGGTGATCGCCGCCGTCAACGGCTGGGCGGCGGGTGCCGGCCTGTACATTCTGCTGTCGTCGACCGACATCCGGATCGCGAGCGCCGAGCACGCGCGCTTCAAGTTTGCGCTCCTGACCCAGGGCTGGCTGGGTCATGGCCCCGGCGCCAGCCTGCTCGCCAAGCAGCTGCGCTACATCGATGCCATGAAGATCCTGCTGACGGACGAACCGTTCGATGCGCAGGAGGCACTGCGCATAGGCCTCATCAACGAAGTCGTCCCGCACGCGCAACTGCTGGAACGGGCGGAGAAGATGGCCCGCCACATCTGCACGCTGCCGCCTGCTGCGGTGCGGATGATGAAGGAGTTCGTGGTACGCTTCGGCGATCTGCCGACCGACCAGGCGTGGCACGTGCAGAACCTGATCAATTCACTGCTCATTCAAGCCACGATGGACGGCGAGGAAGGCCGGCAGGCGTTCAACGAGAAGCGCAAGCCGAAGTTCGACGGCAGGCTGCGCAAGCGCGGCGATGCCTGGCCAGATCTCTCGGAAGAGGATGCAAAGCGGCTGGATGAGGCGTATCGCAACGGCGAGTTCTAGCGTTCACAGCGCATCATCCACGGCCTCACCCTGAGGAGCGGCCCGCGGGGCCGCGTCCCGAAGGGTGGGAACCAGCCGTGCTGTTGCCCATCCTTCGAGACGCCGCGCTTTGCGCGGCTCCTCAGGATGAGGTGTCTTCGGTTCGTGCTTTAACCGAGCGCCCCGCTCTTCCGCAGCTCGGCAATATGTTCCTGCGACAGCCCGATGACGTTGGCGAGCACATGCTCGGAATCCGCGCCCAGTTCCGGCGCGGGGCCTGTCGTGCGGCCGAAACTTGCGCGCCAGGGCAAGCCCGGCAACACACCTGAACCGTGCCTGTCCCAGAATTCGCGGGCGGCAAGGTGCGGGCTTTTCACCAAATCCCCATGGCGCGCGAGGGCGGCCGCGGGAACGCCGGCCTTCAGCAGCGCTTCAGCGGCGGCAGAAGCCGACCGGGAGCCGGCCCAGGCCGTCAGGGCTGCATCGATGACGCGCTGTGCGGCGATGCGCCCGCTAAGATCAAGTGCGGCCATGCCCGATAGACCCGGCACGAGATCGCACAGTGCGCGCCATTCCGCGTCGGTGCGCGCAACGACGCTGATCCAGTCGTCGTCGCCTTCACAGCGCCAAGCGCCGTGCGGCGCATGACGCGTCGATGCATTGCCCATCGGCTTCGGTGCTGTGCCGAGCTGGCTCGCGACCAGTGGCTCGGCCATGGTCCAGAGCATCGCCTCGATCATCGAGAAATCGACGCGCGCCACGCCTCCTTCATGCTGCCGATGCCAGAGCGCGGCGGCGGCGACAAAGGCAAGCATCAGGCCACACATCGGATCGAGCCACGCCAGGCCGATGCGCGGAGCGACGTCGGGATGACGATTGAGCCCGGCAAATCCGGCGTAGCACTGCAGCAGTGTCCCATACGCCACGGCCTGCGAGTCTGGCCCGGTTCTGCCCATCCCCGACGCCGAGATATAGATGAGATCAGGGTTCACGGTCTTCAGCGCCTCCGCGCCCAGACCGAACCTGTCCATGACGCCGGTGGCGTAGTTCTCGATCAGGATGCCGGACTTCGCGGCCAGTACCCGCGCGATCTCGACAGCTTGCGGCTTCTTCAGATCGAGCACGATGCTCTTCTTCGTTTGCCCAAGCACCGTATGCAGTTCCGATCCGCGCCCCGGGTCGCCCTTGCCGGGCGCTTCGACCTTGATGACCTCCGCACCCATCGCGGCAAGGTAGCGCGTCGTCGTCGGACCAGCGATCACCCAGCTGAAATCGAGCACGCGTACGCCAGACAACGGCATCGGACCGTTCGGCGCTCGCTGGTTGCGGTCGGCCGCGACGACATTGAGGCCGAACGGCGTGCCCGGCACCTGGATTGTTTTTCCAGCAAGATCGTGCGGCCCGTAGTATCGGCGATGCCGCATCTGGGGCGTGTCCAGATGCTCCGAGACGTCGCGCAAGGGAAAGCTCGGTACATGCTCGCGCTGCG
Organism: Rhodospirillales bacterium; assembly: GCA_009377525.1. Classification (GTDB taxonomy): domain Bacteria; phylum Pseudomonadota; class Alphaproteobacteria; order Reyranellales; family Reyranellaceae; genus Reyranella. Next base: position 3,181 of record WHTW01000095.1, on the reverse strand, counting down.
CCGTATCCGCGATCCATTGCTTGTCGCGCTGCCTGCTCCATTGCGACATCAGCGCATGCAAGGCATCCCAGTTCTTCACGCGATCGGCCTTGGCGGCAAAGCGCGGGTCGGCGCCCCAGGCGGGTGATCCCATCGCCTTGAGCCACGATGTCCACTGTTTCTCCTCTCGCGGGGAAATCGCGGCATAGCCGTCGCTCGCCGGCAGGATCGTTACCGTTGCGCCATTGCCGTCGCTCAGGCGCTTGCGGTCCCAGCTCTTGTTGCCCAGGCCCGTGCGCGCGAGCTCGGTCATGGCGAGCGTCGCCAAGGCTTCGTGGATCGACACATCGATGGATGCACCGGATTGATTGCCGAGCGACGCATGCATGCCGGCACAAGCGGCAGCCAATCCGCCGATGAACGCGGATTGCTCACCGACAGGACGTATCGGCGCCTCCGACAGATCGTCCACCTGGCCAGTCAGCTGCCGCGCAATGCCGCTGGCGAAGAACAGGGTCAGGTCGGTGGCCGGATCGTTTGCCTGAGGACCTGTCTCGCCATACGGAGAGATCGTGACGACAATCGCCGACGCATTGGTGCGCCGCAGCTCGGTCAAGTCGTAGGGACTTGCCAACCAGTCTTTCGGCTGTCCCTCGCGCACAATCAAATGTGCCGCGGCCAAGTTCTCACGCTGTTCCGTTGCATCCACGGCAACAGCTTTGCCGCGGTTCAGGTAAGCCAGCAGCATTATGCCGTCGCCAGGATCAATGCAGGTCACTTGCGCGCCGACGTCGGCCAGCAGTCGACCGCAAACCGCGGCAGCCGAACCGCCACCGATCTGGATCACATTGAATCCGGCGAGCAGCGTCATGCCTGTCTTCCTCATTTGTTGCAGGGGCCATCGATCCGCTCTGCAACACATCCGTTTGGTCGGTGAATACTGTAGGCTTTCCACTGAGTTGCGACCAATGCGGGCGCTGAACAAGAAGCGACGTCCCTGACACATTCATCCCTGACGCGTCTGCCTGTGACACACCGCCATGCGCGCTGACGGCGGCGTCTTTTATGGCTGGCGGGTCGTCGCCGTCTGCTTCGTCGTCGCCTCGTTCGCCTGGGGACTGGGCCTGTTCGGGTCCAGCGTCTACCTCCAGGCGGTCACCACCGCGCATCGCTGGGCGGTAGCCGAGGTCGCGTCGGCGATCACACTGTTCTTCCTGGTGAGTGCCGCCGTGCAGCGATTCGTCGGACGCAGCATCGACCGCTGGGGTCCGCGGCCGGTGCTTGCGACCGGCACCGTCTCGATCGCCACCGGCGTCGCGCTGATCGGCCAGGTGAGCGCGCCATGGCAGCTCTATCCCTGCTTCGTGCTGGTCGGGATCGGCTGGTCGGCGCTCTCGACGACCGGCATCTCCGCGACCGTGGCACCGTGGTTCGAGCGCCACCAGGGCCGGTCGATCACGCTCGCCATCATGGGCGCGAGCGTTGGCGCCATCGCCGGCGTGCCGCTGCTGCTGGCGGCTCTTGACCGGCTCGGCCTCGGCGCGGGGCTCGCGATGGCCGGGCTCGTGGCCGCTGCCGTTCTCCTGCCACTGGTCGGCTGGGTCCTGCGGTTCCGCGGCCCGGCCGACCTCGGCCAGCGGCGCGACGGCGATGCGCCGCCGCCGGGCGGCCTGACGCCGCTCGTCCATCCGCCCGTCGCCACGCCCGCCAACCGGCGCGTCCTGCTGTGGAGCGCGGCCGCGGGCTTCGCGCTCGGGCTCACCGTGCAGATCGGCTTCATCACCCATCACCTGGCGCTGGCCGAGCCGCTGCTGGGCGCCGCCGGCGCAGGGCTGCTGATCAGCGCGACGGGCGGGACCGCCTTCGCCGGCCGCCTCGTGCTGGCGCGCATCGTCGATCGCGTCGATCCGCGGCGGCTCGCCGCCGGCATCATGCTGCTGCAGACCGGCGCACTGGCTGCGATCGCGCTGTGGCCGGGCGCCGGCGTGCTGATCGCCGCCAGCCTCGTCTACGGTTACGGCATCGGCCAGGTCACGACGCTGGGCCCGATCGTGGTGCGCCGCGAGTTCGGCGCCACCGCCTTCGGCGTCACCTACGGCAGTGCCGCCACCGTCATCCAGTTCGTCTCCGCTCTCGGGCCGGCCTTGTTCGGCGTCCTGCGTGACGCATTCGGCGGCTACGGGCCGGTGCTGGGTGCCGCGGCACTGTGCACGACGGTCGGCGCTGTCGTCCTGACGCTGGGCCGGCGCACATCGTCCGCGTAGCGAAGGCAAGCGGATATACGACTACCGGGATCGCTGGTACCGTCACTCGAGACGATTACCCCGGAAGATTGGCACCCAGGAAGGTTGGCATGGATCTCAATCTGCGTGGCAAGCTCGCCCTGATCACCGGCGCCTCCAAGGGAATTGGCCTCGCGTGCGCCCGGCAGCTCGCCGAGGAAGGCTGCGATCTGCATCTCGCGTCGCGGACGAAGGCGGATCTGGAACGCGCCAAGGAGACGATCCAGGCGCGGCACAATGTTTCCGTGACGATCCATGCCGTCGATCTCAGCAATGGCGATGCCGCGCGGTCGCTAGCTGCCGCGTGCAGCGACATCGACATCCTGGTGAACAATGCCGGCGCCATCCCGGCCGGCGACCTGCAGACGATCGACGAAGCGCGATGGCGGGACGCCTGGAACCTAAAAGTGTTCGGCTACATCAATCTCTGCCGTGCGGTGTATCCCGCCATGAAGGCGCGCGGCGGCGGCGTCATCGTCAACGTTCTCGGCGCCGCCGGCGAACGGCCGACCTGGGGCTACATCGCCGGAAGCGCCGGCAATGCCTCGCTGATGGCCTTCACCCGGGGCATGGGCGGCACCAGCCTCGTCGATCGTATCCGCATCGTCGCCTGCAATCCCGGCCTCATCCGCACCGAGCGCATGGAGACGATGCTTCGCGCGACCGCTGAGACCAAGCTCGGCGATCCCGCGCGCTGGCAGGAACTGATCCCCACGAATCCGCCCGTCGGCACGCCCGAGCAGTGCGCCGACCTCGTCGCTTTCCTTGCGTCCGACCGGGCCTCGCACATCGCCGGGACCGTCGTCACGATCGACGGTGGGGCGGCGCACTATGCCGGGGTCCTGTAAGGCGGCCGAAGGGATCGCCTAGCAGCCTGTCGGACTTACAGCATTGAAGGTCGAATCGTGAAACAAGCGGAA
>WHTW01000094.1 GCA_009377525.1 Rhodospirillales bacterium | reverse complement strand
CGCCGCAGCCGCCGCGACACGGCAAGCCGATTCACTTATCGTTGCGAATGTCCTAAGACTAGTAGGTCGTCACAGAGGTTTTGACGAGTTGGTTTTGGAGCCACTCGAGGATTGGCAGGTCTGGGTATAAGATATCGATGCTTCGGGCGACGCCCGGCTGTCGGCGGATGAGGCATCCGGTTTGAGGCCGCTGACCATCTGATGGACTGACGGTAAGGCGACGCGGAAAATGACGCTGCATGTCTGCCTCTCGATCTGATGGGGCGCCGCGGACATTCCGCTGTCCCTGACGGCGGACCGATTCAAAAAATACCCCTCTGGCAACAAGGACAGCATTGCTTGCACCTTGGGCTGGACTGCACAAGCCATGGTATGGGGCCGCTTCCGCCCTCAACGCTTGGCCCAATATGGAGCGCAAAAAGTCGTCAGATCGGAACGCGACGTCGATGGCGGCCGCCGGCACAACCTTCCGATCCCTGTGCGGCAGGCATAGACTATAGTTATTGATTGGCACTGAAGTTTGTGGTAGGGTTCAATGGCGTTGTCGCTCTATTCATTGTTGATCCGACCATATGCGAGAGGGATGCCGCTCGCCTGGAGCCGGGCCACCGTGGTTCGCAGGGCGCCCATCCCGTCCGGCTGATGTCTGTCGGACGGGACGTGCTCTGGGGCTCCGGCTCGGCGCATTCGCAGACGATGGCGACGTCGGGCTCGAGGGTCAGCAGCGCATCGACCTTGCGATCGAGCGCCATGTTGCAGTTCCACGCAACGACTCTCATTCACCCTGGCCGAGCAGCGTGCCGGCGCGGCGCGACAGACGATAGAACCACTGGAAGATCTGGAAGCCCACGACCAGGTAGACGACCGACAGGGAAAAGGCGATGCCGAGCATGTCCCAGTGCACCGTCTGCTCGGCCAGGATGGCGCGCATGCCCTCGAAGACGTAAGCGGGCGGCAGGCCATAGGAGATCACCTGCATCCAGTGCGGCAGCACGGACACCGGGTAGAAGACGCCGCTCACCGGCAGCAGGATGAACACGGCGGCCCAGGCGAAGCTCTCCGCGCTCTGGCCGACGCGCATGATCATGCCGGACATGGCGAGCCCGATCGACCAGGAGAACATCTGCAGGATGGCGAAGAAGGCGATCAGCGGCAGGCCCAGGGCATAGACCGAATAGCCGAAGAAGGCCCAGGCCATCAGCGACACCGGGACCAGGCCGAGCAAGGTGCGCAGGAGGGCTGCGATGATGATGCCCGTCGCCATCTCCCACGACCGGATCGGGCTCACGAACAGATGGCCGAGGTTGCGCGACCACATCTCTTCCAGGAAGGCGATCGAAAGCGAGAGGTTGCCGCGTACGACGACCTCCCACAGCAGCAGCCCTGACAGCAGCACACCTGCCGCCTGGGCGACGAACGAGGCCTGCGGCAGCAGGTACTCGGTCATGAAGCCCCACATCACCATCTGCACGGCGGGCCAGTAGATCGAATCGACCAGCCGCATCACCGAGCTGCGCCAGATGTAGATGTGGCGCATCACCAGCGCCCAGATCCGTTGGACCGAGCCGCTCACGACGCCGTCTCCTTCTTGGCCAGCGCATCGAGCCCGCGGCCGCGGCCGCGGGCCATGTCCAAAAATACCTCCTCCATGTCCTCGCGGCCGAAGCGCTCGATCAGCTCGCGCGGACTGCCGCGGTCGAAGACGCGGCCGGCCTGCAGCAGGATGACGTCGTCGCACAACCGCTCGACCTCGCCCATGTTGTGCGAGGCCAGCAGGATCGTGGCGTGGGTCTCGTGCTGGTAGTCCTTGAGGTAGCTGCGCACCCAGTCGGCCGTGTCGGGATCGAGCGACGCCGTGGGCTCATCGAGCAGCAGCACGTCGGGCCGGTTGATCAGCGCCTTGGCGAGCGCCACGCGCGTCTTCTGGCCGGCCGACAGCTTGCCGGCCTGGCGGTCCAGGAACGGCGCCACCTGCATGTGCTCGGCGATCTCGTCGATGCGCCGGCCGAGGTTCCGCACGCCGTATAGCCGGCCGTAGAACAAGAGGTTCTGGCGCACCGTCAGGCGGTGCGGCAGGTCGACATAGGGCGACGAGAAGTTCATGCGCGGCAGGGCGGCATAGCGCCGTCGCTTCATGTCGATGCCCAGCACATGGATCTCGCCCGCCGTCGGCTCGAGCAGGCCGAGCAGCATGGCGATGGTCGTGGTCTTGCCCGCGCCGTTGCCGCCAAGCAGCCCCAGCACCGCGCCGCGCGGCACGGTGAAGGTCAGATCGTCGACTGCGACGATCTCGCCGTACACCTTGCGCAGGTGCCGGACGTCGATGGAGGGAGTGTCGGTCACAGTTGTCATCATCGCTGGGAGCGCAGGCCTCCGGCCCCTCATGATCATGAGCGGGCCGGAGGCCCGCGCTCCGAAGACTATAGTGCCTTGATCGCGGCTTCGATGCGGTCGAGGCCTTTGCTCAGCCGCTCTGCGCCGGACGCAAAGCACAGGCGCACGTTGCCCTGCCCGCCCGGGCCGAACGCCTCGCCCGGCGCCAGGCCGACCTTGTAGTCCTTCGCCAGCCTCTTGCAGAAGGCCATGGTGTCGGTCACGCCGTCGACCGAGAAAAAGGCATAGAACGCCGCCTCCGGCCGCGCGATCTGGATGCGCGGCTGGGCCGACAGGCGCTGGAACACCAGCTCGCCACCGGCGCGACAGCGCTCGACCATCTCCGCGAGGAAGCCGTCGCCCTTCTCCAGCGCGGCGATCGCGCCCCTTTGCAGGAAATGCGGCACGCCCGACGTGTTGATCTGCACCAGCTTGGCGAACTGATCGCCCAGCGCCGCCGGATGGGTCAGCCAGCCGATGCGCCAGCCCGTCATCGCCCACGGCTTGGAGAAGGAGTTGAGCACGATCAGCGGATCGTCGGGGCCGGCCAGCTCGAGGAACGAGGGCGCGACGGGCCGCGTGTAGATCAGCCGGGCATAGACCTCGTCGGCCATGATCCAGATGCCGCGCTTCCTCGCGAAGTCGAGCAGCGTCCTCTGCTCGTCGGAGCTCATCGTCCAGCCCGTAGGATTGCCCGGCGAGTTGACGAAGATGGCGCGCGTGCGCTCGTCGACCGCGTCGAACACCTTCTGCAGGTCGAGCGCCCAGCGCCCGTCCGGCTTGCGGTCGAGCGCCACATACTTGGGCACGCCGTGCACCAGCCTGGCGGCCGAGGTGATGTTCGGCCAGATCGGCGAGACAATCACGATGTTGTCACCGGGATCGAGCAGAAGCTGGCAGCTCAGCAGGATCGCCTGCATGCCGCCGGTCGTCACCGAGATGCGGTTGGCCGGACATTTGATGCCGTAGAGCCGCTCGGTGTAGGTCGACAGCGCCGCGCGCAGCTCGGGGATGCCGCGTTGCCACGTGTAGAAGGTCTCGCCCGCCTGCAAGCCCTTGGCCGCCGCATCGCGCACGAAGTCGGGCGTCACGAGGTCGCCCTCGCCGAACCACAGCGGCACGACGTCGGGATCGCCGAACACCGTCATCGCCACTTCGGTGATGGGGGTATCGGAAAGACCGGCGATCGGGCCGCTCAGCGACGCACCGAGACCGGAAAGCTGGAGACGGGAACTGTCGGACATGACCCGGACCTACCGCATCGCCGGCCCTTTCGCCAGACGGCGGCCTGCCCGACAATTGTTGGCGGCGAGACCAAGCCTGACTTATCGCTGTCGAACGGGCAGAATATGATCCGGAGTCGACCGATGAAGCACTCTGCTCTTGTCCTGTCGATCGTCATGATGCTGGCCGGCTGCGCGGCGGTGCCGGCCAGGAACATCGATCGCGTCCAGGCCGGCATGAACCGCGACCAGGTACGCTCGATCATGGGCCAACCCGACACCGTCACCCATTCGCCGGGCACGGAGTGCGCCCACTACTCGCTGCTCAAGGACTTCTGGAGCCGCGTGCCGTGGTCGGTCTCGGAGCGCTATTACGTCTGCTACGACGAGGGCAAGGTCGCTTCGTTCGGCAAGGTCGATGCGGCACCGTCGGGATGACAGGGCGCTGGGCGCGCGATACCCTGCCTCCAGGGAGAGAGAATGGCAGGCGACAAGCATGGACTGATGCTGCCGGTGTGGCTTGCCGAGCGCTATGACGGCACCTACCTCGACGGCAGACGCTTCGACGACCTGCGATTCCTGCAGTGCAAGCTGATCCTGAAGCCTGAGCGCTTCACGTCGCGCCACGTCTTCAAGGAGTTCGCCCAGCTCGTCCACCGCGCCGCCGACGCCGCCGGCATGTCCTACCATCACACGCCGAAGCTCGACAAACGGCCCGAGGTGCGCGAGGTGCTGTTCCTCGATACCGGCGACTTCCACCTCTACAACCATGCCTTCATCCTGCGGCGACGCATCAGCTACGAGGATGGCTTTCCGGCCGGCGATCCCGAGATCGTCTTCAAGTACCGCAGTCAGGACATGATGATCGCGCAGTCGACGGACGTGCGGCCACGCATCTCGGGCAACTACAAGATCAAGTTCAAGATCGAGCTGATGCCGCTCAAGGAGCGCGTCGGCGGCGTGCGCCGGCTGCTGGCGCACAACGTCGAGTTCGGCCTGAGCCAGGCGCCCGAAGCCGATCGCCTCGCCATGTCGTCGCTCGAGCACATGTCCCTGCCCGAGCTGCAGCATCTCTTCCCGCCGCTCGAGATCATCTCGTGCGACGGTCCGTCCGACGTGGCGCTGGTCAACCAGTGCATCGTCGAGGAACTGATGCAGGACATCGGCGAGCTCGACTTCGGCCATCACACCCGCGCCATGGCCAACGTCGCCCTGTGGCGCTCGCGCGGCGACCATCACGCCTTCGTCGGTGAGTTCGCCTACCAGCTGCGTTTCAACGGCCCCGACGACATCGGCGCCAGGGCGCTGCATGCCTGCGAGCGCTTCTTCATCGAATTGCAGCAGACGGCCGCCGACTGGCTGTCGCTCACCACCACCAAGACCGGCGCGGTCTACCGATTGAAGGGCAACCCGCCGCAGGCGCACGAATGAGCGAAACCTCGTCATCGGCCGATCCCTCTTCCGGGCCCCGGCCCTCGCTGGGCAGGATCTTCTGGGTCTTCCTGGTCATGGGCGCCACCAGCCTCGGCGGCGGCGTCGTCGGCTATCTGCGCACCGCCCTGGTGGTGCGCAACAACTGGCTGGACGACATCACCTTCGTCGAGCTGCTGTCGATCAGCCAGACCCTGCCCGGCCTGAACGCCACCAACATGTCGATCCTGGTCGGCGACCGGCTGCGCGGCGCCTGGGGCGCGCTCCTTGCCACCCTGGGCATGTGCCTGCCCGGCGCCACGTTGATGACGGCTGCGGCCTACGCCTACGGCATCGGCGGCGACGATCCCTGGTCGAAGGCGTTCCTGCACGGCATCGCCGCCGGCGCCCTCGGGCTGATCGTGGTGGTGATGGTGCAGCTCGGCTCGCGGGTGCTCAAGGGCATCGCCGACTACGTCATCGTGCTGGCCACGGCCGCGGCCGTCGCCCTGTTCGGCGTGCAGGTGCCCTATGCCCTGATCGCGGCCGGCATCGTCGCCATCTGGTGGCACCGCCCGCGCGGCAAGGGCACCGGCGAAGGGCCCCGCAAATGAAGCAGCTCGGCGACATCGCGGGCGTCTTCGCCTACCTCTCGCTGCTCACCGTCGGTGGCGGCATGGCGGCCTTCCCGGAGCTCAAGACGCTCACGGTCGACACCTATCACTGGGTGACCTTCCCCGAGATGCTGCACTTCTACAGCCTGGGCCAGCTCGCGCCCGGGCCCAACATGATGATGGTGGTCTCGATCGGCGCCGTGGTCGCCGGCCTGCCGGGCGCGGCCGTCGCCTTGATCGCGTTCTTCCTGCCGACCGGCATTCTCACCTGGGCGATCGGCCGGATCTGGACCCATCTCGCGACCTGGCGCTGGCGGCCGGCGATCCAGACCGGACTGGGCTCGGTCTCCGTTGGCCTGGTGCTGGCGGGCGCCATCATCATGGGCCGCGGCGCCGTCACCAACGCGCTCTATGCCGCGGTGGCGATCGTCGTATTCTTCCTGCTGCTGAAGACCAAGATCAATCCCGCCTACCCGATCGTGGCGTCAGGCCTGGTCGGGGTTCTGGCGCACTGGCTGTAGGACGTCTGGCCGACCGCCGGCCTCCAGGCCCCCTCATAGTCTTCGTCTTCCGGACCGCGCGCATCCTGCGCGCTCATGATCATGAGCGTAGGGAGCCGAAGCGACCTTCGGTCGATTCGGCGTGGAGGCTCGCGGTCCGGGAGAGCATGAGCGCGGTGAGCTCAATCGACCTTCGGTCGATTGAGCGTTGAAGGCCCGCGGTCCGAACGTGATGCACCGCTAGCGGTCCGCCACCTTCGGCGGTGGCTTGCCGACCGAGCCGCAGGACGTGCGCGGCACGCCGATCGCCACGGTCTTTCCTGCCGTGGTGAGACAGCCCTTGTTCCATTCGCCGCGCAGCACGAGGTCGTCGATACGCACGGTGCCCCGGCCCTGCGGCACGTCGTTGGCATAGCTGCCCTCGAAGCTCACCGTGTCGTTCCACGTGTAGTGGCCCGGGCCCTCACGCTTACCGTCGCGATAGGTGCCGACGAAGCGATCGATCGGCCGGCCATGCTCGGTCCACTGCGCTTCGCCCGGACCGTCGGGCTGGCCGGCGCGGCAGGCGCCGTTCCACACCACCTCGTCCTCCGGTTCGGGATGCCAGTCCCACATGCGGCAGCCGGTTTGGGTGTCGAACAGCCAATCGCCGTTGTCGCATGGCGCGGTCCAGCTGATCTGCAGGGAATCAGGCTCAACCGGCGGGCAGTCGGGCTTGGCCGCCGGCGTCAAGGCGAGCTGCTGGCCGCAGGCCGGGCCTGCGAGCAGGACGAAGGAGCAGAAGAGAGGAAACAATCGCATCGTATGCCCCCACCGACCACCCCCGGTCGCATCTGAGGAACGCGGCGACTAGCGCGATGGTTGCTGAAATCAGGCGCCGAAATAGCGCCGTGGCCACGTCCCAATAGCGGCATTCGTGCGGCGGACCAATCGGTCCACAGGTCTATCCGTGGTAACCTAAAGTATGAGCCTGTTGATCCTCGGTCTGGTCCTGTTTCTCGGGATCCATGTCTTCACGACCCTTCGCGCACCGCGTGCCGCAGTAATCGGTCGTCTCGGAGAAGGACCCTACAAGGGGCTGTATTCTCTCGTCGCGGCAGTCGGTCTTGTGATGATCGTCTGGGGATTCAGCCGCTACCGCGGCGAGGGCTACATCCAGATCTGGAATCCGCCTCTCGCCATTTTTCATCCCATCGCGCTGGTGTTGCTGTGGTTCGCCCTGGTCGCTCTGACCGCTACCTATGCGCCGCCCAGCCGCATCAAGTCGATCCTGCGCCATCCCATGCTGGTCGCGGTGAAGGCGTGGGCGCTGTCGCATCTGCTGGTGAACGGCGATCTCGGCTCGCTGCTGCTGTTCGGCAGCCTGCTGGCGTGGGCGATCTACGATCGCATCGCCGTCAAGCGGCGCGGCGATCCCGGCGCACCCGTCGTCACCTCGCTCGGGCGCAACGACGTGATCGTCGTGCTCATCGGCACGGTGGCCTACATCGCGATTCTCTGGCTGCACGATTCGATCATCGGCGTCACCGCTGTCTGATTGCAGCAGGGCTGATGCGCCTTTGCATCACGAAGTCACCTTATTCATGGGCAGGCACGCAAATCGAGAAGGCCGGCTACACCGGCGTGCGCGGCCTGCAGCGTACGCCCGACGGCGTTTGGCACGCCGCGGCGCGCGACAGCCGCAACGCCTCCGGTGCGGTCGCTCTCGACAGCCAGGGAAGGTTACGCAGACCCGACGATCGGTCTATCCTTTCACCATGACCGACGACTACCAACGCCGCAGCTATGGCGAGATCTCCGTGGGCACCGGCGAGAAGCCGGGCATCGTCGTCGTCGACTTCCAGCTCGGCTTCACCGATCCGCGATATCCCCTGGGCGGCGCGCCGCTGGTCATGCGCGCCGTGGAGAACACGGCCAAACTGCTCAGGGTCGCGCGGCGCGTCGGCGCGCCGGTGGCGGTGTGCAACACCGCCTACATGAACGAGCGCGAGATGCCCTACTGGAAGATCACCGCGGTGAAGCAGACCTTCCTGCACGACCATCCCAGCACCGCGCTCGACCCGCGCATCTACGAGCCGTCCTACGATCTCAAGGTGACCAAGAAAGGTCCGTCGATCTTCTTCGAGACGGGTGTCGCCAACTACTTCATGAAGGAACGCGTCGACACGATGATCGTGACCGGCTGCAACACCTCGGGCTGCATCCGCGGCAGTGCGCTCGACTCCTTCAGCCACCGCTTCCGCACGCTGGTGCCCGAGGATTGCGTCGGCGATATCGAGGAAGGCCCGCACCGCGACAACCTGCGCGACATAGGCCGGCGCTATGTCGACGTCACCGACCTCGCCTTCTGCATCGACTACCTGGAGCGCTGGGGCAAACGGAACAGCGCCTAGTCTAATCCTTCGCGCCACAGACATCGACCCATTCGGCCTCGACCAGCTCCGCCATGCGCAGCGGATTGATACGCAAGGCCGATCGCGTCGAGCCCGCGGCCGGCACGACCTCGTCGAAGGCCTTTAGTGAGACGTCGCAATAGACCGGCAGTGGCGTCGCCAGCCCGAACGGGCAGACGCCGCCCACCGGATGGCCGGTGATCGCCACCACCTCCTCCGCCGTCAGCATGCGCGGCTTGCCGCCGAACACCGCCTTGGCCTTCTTGTTGTCGAGCCGCGCCTCGCCGCTGGTGACGACCAGCAGATTGCGCTCGCGCACGCGCAGCGACAGGGTCTTGGCGATCTGCGCCGGCTGCACGCCGTGGCCCGCCGCAGCAAGCGCCACCGTGGCGGTGCTGCCGTCCAGTTCGACGATGGTGATGTCGGGGGCGCGACTGGCGAGGAAGGCACGGACTGCTTCGAGGCTCATGCTTCTTGATAGCAACGCCGCGCCACGATCGCACGTCATCGAGCGTACGGACCTCGTTGGAGGAACCACCATGCGAACCACCCTTCTCGCCGCCACCGTGATCGCGGCCGCGGGCGTCGCGCAGGCACAGAGTCCGACAGCCAAACTTCCGAGCCAAGCCGAATTGCCGACAAATCCTTCGACACCCAATGCCGGCACCGACGAGGTCGCGGCCCGCCGCAAGCTCGAGGACCAAGGTTACCGCGACCTGCGCAATGTCACACCCAACGGCGATGGCAGCTTCTCCGCACGCGCCGTCCGGCAGAACCCGTCCGGCGCGCGACCTGGCATCAATCGCGAGGTCAATGTCGAGATCGACGCGTCGGGCAACATCAGGGAGCGCTAGCGGCGGCGTGGACAAAGTGCTGTCACGCGGGCAGCGTTGCGGCCGAGGAGAATCGTCATGCCCGGCAAGCCCATCGCCGCCGTCGTGTTCCTGACCGCCGGCGCTGCCCTGGCCCAGGCGCCGTCGCCCGTCGCGACCGTCCAGTACAGCTGCGCGCAGGGCAAATCGCTTGCCGCCGAGTATTTCGACGGGCCGACGCGCGCGGCGCCCGACGGCCGGCCGATCCCCGGCGGCCGCGTCATTCTCACCCTGCCGGACGGCAGTAAGCTCACGCTGCCGCAGACCCTGTCGGGCTCGGGCATCCGCTATGCCAACGAGGGCGGGACGTTCGTGTTCTGGAGCAAGGGCGACACGGCCTTCGTCGAGGAAGGCGCCAACCAGACCGTGACCTACAAGGACTGCGTCGGCAGGAAGAAGTGACGCCCGCTAGATCTGGAAAAGCAGGAAGCCGCCGAAGCCTGCGACGGTGAGCGCGATTCCGAGATAGCGGAAGAAGCGCGTCGACTGCTTCTCGAGCAACTGCCGGCCACGATGCGCCGCCCGTTCGGCAGGCGACATCTCGGAGCGGATTCTGACCTGCTGGGCGAGAAAGCCTGGCGAGACGCCGGCGCCGACCACGCCATCCTGCTCCATGTCAACGCGAGCGGTGACGAACCAGATCATGAGGCCGACCACGCCGACGCCGAAGAAGCCCGCGTAGGCGACGATCATGAAGGCGATCACCGAAGCGATCAGCCAGCCGCTCCATACGAACGCCATGACGAAGGCCTTGCCGGGCATGGACGCCTCCTGTGCGCGATGCCGTCGTCAATCGTGATCCTTCCTCACTTGGTACGCAAGCGTGACTGGAAACGTCCATAGGCGAAGTAGATCACCAGTCCGATCGCGATCCAGATGCCGAGCCGTACCCAGGTATAGACACCGAGGCCGGCCAAAAGGCCAAGGCAGGAAAGGATGCCGAGCGCCGGCAGCCACGGAACCCACGGCGTGCGGAACGGCCGCGGCGTATCGGGCTCGGCGCGTCGCAGATAGATGACGGCGATGCAGACCAAAACGAACGCGAACAAGGTGCCCGCGCCCACCAGCCTGCTCAGCGTGTCGATCGGCGTCGTGGCCGCGACGATCGCCACGCCGGCGCCGATGATGAGCTGGCTGATCCAGGGGGTGCCGAGCCGTGGATGGATGCGCGCGAACACCGGCGGCAGCAGGCCGTCCCTGGCGATGGTGGCGAAGATGCGGCTCTGGCCGTAGAGCAGCACCAGCATGACCGTGGTCAGTCCGACAAGGGCGCCGACCTCGATCAGCAACGACAACCACGGCATGCCGATGGCGCGCGCGCCCTCGACGACGGGATCGGCGACATTGAGCTTGGGATAGGGCACCAGGCCGGTCAGCACCGCGGCGACGGCGATGTAGAGCAGCGTCGAGAGCGCCAGCGAGCCCAGGATGCCGATCGGCATGTCGCGCTGCGGCTGGCGCGCCTCCTGGACACAGTTGGAGACGGCGTCGAAGCCGATATAGGCGAAGAACACGATCGCGGCGCCGCGCAGCACGCCGCTGATGCCGTAGTGGCCGAACTCGCCGGTGTTGGGCGGAATGAAGGGGTGCCAGTTGGCCGTGTTCACATAGGCCGCGCCGACCAGGACGAAGGCCAGCACGACGATCAGCTTCACCACGACCATGACGTTGTTGAGCTTCGCAGATTCCTTCGTGCCGGCGATCAGCAGCCCGGTGATGACCATCACGATGACGGCGGCCGGCACCTGGGCGATGGCCGTGCCGGGCGATCCGTCGGCCCTCACGATCCGATCGCCGGTCGCCGACAGCAGCTCCGGCGGCAGGCCGATGCCCGCCTGCACCAGCAGGCTGTTGAAATAGGCCGACCAGCCGCCGGCGACGACGGCGACGCCCATGGAATATTCCAGGATGAGGTCCCAGCCGATCATCCAGGCGGCAAGCTCGCCCAGGGTCGCGTAGGTGTAGGTGTAGGTCGAGCCCTGCACCGGCAGCAGCGTCGAGAGCTCGGCATAGCAGAGACCGACCAGGCCGCAGGCGATGGCGGCGAGCACGAAGGAGATCGTGAGCGCAGGCCCCGCATAAAGCGCCGCTGCCGTGCCCGTGAGCACGAAGATGCCGGCGCCGACGATGGCGCCGACGCCCATGGCGATGATGCTGAACGGCCCCAGGACCTTGGGCAGCGAATTGAAGGCGCCGCCTCCAGTCGCAATGATGTCGGCAACCGGCTTGCGCGCCAAGACGCTATGGTTGTCCATTCGTTTCCCCCTTGACCATTTTCGCCGGACTGCAGCCGGCGTGCCATCGCGATTATGGCGGGCATGCGGCACCTGCCTTCGGGTTGCGCGACATTTGTCATGCAACACTTTCCTCCGCATCATGTTCAGTCGGCGTTCGGAAAACCCATGCAAGAGAACAACGATGATCCGCACGACCCTGGCGAGCCTCGCCCTGATCGCCGCGGCCGGCGTGGCCCACACCCAGCCAAGGGCTATAGTGGCGTGAAGAGCTTGACGCGCGACCCGGCCGGCAAATGGGCGGCCAAGGCGATGCGCAACGACGTCGAAGTCGCTGTGATTGTGGAACCCAGCGGCGCTGTCAGGGAGCAGTAGGCCCCGCAAGGGCCTCTGCCGCCCGGCCTGGCGGGACGGTTTACTCCTCGTTTGCGTCCCGCCAGCGCTGCCGCTCTCATACTAGTGTATAGACTTGTGGGCGCCGCCGGACCGACCATATCCAAAGCATGCGCTCAATCCTTGTCACTGCCCTCCTGATCGCGACGCTGACGACGCCGGCGCTGGCGCAATATGCACCGGGCTCGATCGGCAATGGCGGTCGCATGCCGGAGACCATGTCGCCCGGGGCCCTGCCGCCGCCACCCACCCTGCCCGCGCCTTCCGTCTCGACGCCGGCACCGTCCGCGTCCTATGGCGGCCGCTATCCCAACACCGAGTCGCTGTCGCGCGATCGGATCCAGTCCGAAGGTTATCGCGTGCAAAGGATGAACCGGCAGAACGACGGCTCATGGAAAGCCGACGTCTCGCGCGATCCCGTGCCGACACGGCCGAAGGGCGTGCCGAGCAAGGTCACGGTCTATCCCGACGGCCGCATCGTCGAGGAGCATCAGCCCTAACCGTCCGCTGCGATGCGGTCGAGCACCGGCATCAGATAGCGCCGAAACGCGACAGGGCTCTCCGACATCGGGAAATGGCCCATCCCCTTCATGACCTCGAAATGCCGCGCGCCGGTCACACGCGCGAGTTCGGCGGTGAGCTCCGGTGTCGCCGACAGGTCGTACTCGCCGGTCAGCAGATACAGCGGGCACCTGCCGTCGAGGCCGGCGAGGTCGGCATTCCTGAGATCACCGTCGCTGAAATAGTAGTGCAGGTCGCCCAGGAAAACGGACGGGCCGCCCTGCATGTAGTGCCACAGCGTCTCCCATCTGTCGGCGCTGGGCGACGTGGGCGCGATCAGGCAGGCGACCGTGCCGGCCGCCGCCTCCTGGCCGTGGATGTCGGGCCGGAACAGCACGCCGAGATCGCGCAGGCGCGTGTCGGCGCCGGGCTCGGCATGCGTCGCCGACTGCAAGCCGATGGCGGCGCGGAAATGCGCACCGTGGCGCAGCGCGAGGTGGAGCACGGCGCGGCCGCCGATCGAGCAACCCATCACGACCGGCCGCGCCAGGCCGAGCGCGTGCGACACGGCCATCACGGTATCGACATAGAGCTGGGTGGTGAGCTGGTAAGCCTCGGTCTCGAAGCCCGCGGGCGGCGAAGACTTGCCATGCCACGGCAGGTCGAAGGCGATAACGCGAAAGCGCGCGGTGATGGCCGGATCGTTCAGCAATTCGCGATATTGCCGACCGTCGGCGCCGGCGGTGTGCAGGCAGACAAGGGGAATGCCCTGCCCCGCTTCCTCGAAGTAGATGCGGTGCGGCCGGCCGTTGAAGTCGAGCCGCAGGTAGCGGCCGATCACGGCCTCGATGACCGGCGCACCGATGGCGGCCGGGTTCGGTGACGGCGCGGCCGGCCGCAAGGCGGCGAACAGCTGCTCCAGGAACAGCATGTGGCGCCCCCAGGCCAGGATGTCGCCCTCGACCCGCAGATGGTCGACGCGCTGCATGCCGACCAGACTTTGGAAGCCGACGGCCGGTATCGGCTTGGCAAACTCGGCCCAGCTCGAGGGCGAGGCTGTCAGGCCGAAGGCGGCGTTCGCCGCCGCGCCCTTCTCGACGGCGATGCGCTCACCGATGCGCACCGTGACCGGCTCCGTGCCGCCCAGCACCGCGAAGGAAAGTGCGGACAGCCGGGCACGCCGCTGCAGCGCCGCGTTGCCGTCGAGAGCCGCAGCGAGGCGCGAGAAATCCATCTCTCAGTTACCCGGCTTGATGTTGGCGTCCTTGATGACCTTGGCCCACTTGGGGATGTCGCCGGCGATCGCCGCGCGCGTTTCCTCGGGCGTGCTGCCGACCGTGTCGAGGCCAAGGGTCGCGAACTTCTGCTTCATCTCCGGATCGGCCAGGACCTTCAGCGATTCGGCGCGCACCTTGTCGACGATCGGCTTGGGCAGGCCGGCCGGTCCCATCAGGGCGAACCATGACGTCGCCTCGAATCCCGGAAAACCCGATTCGTTGAAGGTCGGCAGGTTGGGCGCGTTGGGCGAGCGCTGCAGCGAAGTGACTCCGATGCCGCGCACGCGCCCATCGCGTACCAGCGGCAGGCTGGCGCCGGCATTCTGGATGCCGACCTGGACGACGCCGCTCATGAGATCGGAGAGGTTCGCGCCGCGATAGGGAATGTGCTCCATCTTGATTCCGGCCAGATGGCTGAACAGCTCACCGGTGATGTGCTGCGGCGTGCCGACGCCCGGCGTGCCGTAGGAGAGCTTGCCGGGATTGGCCTTGGCATAGGCAACGAGCTCGGCGATCGACTTCACCGGCAGATTGTTGCTGACCATCACGATCGATGGCATGCGCAGCGAGGTCGAGATCGGCGCCAGGTCCTTCAGCGGATCGAACGGCAGGGTCTGCAGGCTGGGCAGGATGGTGATGGCGGCGTTGCCCGACCACATCAGCGTGTAGCCGTCGGGCGCGGCCTTGGCCACGCGGTCGGTGCCGATGGCGCCCGAGTTGCCGGCGATGTTCTCGACCACCACCGGCTGCCCCCACGCCTCCTGGAACTTGTGGGCGAACAGGCGAGCAGTGACGTCGGTGGCACTGCCGGCGGTGAAGCCCACCACCAGCTTGACCGGCTTCGCGGGCCAGTTGGTCTGGGCAAAGGCCGGCGCGACCGCGACGACAACGATCAAGGCCACGACGGCGCGAACGATACGAACCATTGTTGCTTCCTCCCGTCGACGGGAGGCTATGGCAACTACCGCCGCCCCGCCAGAGCACGATTCTCCAGCCGGCTCAACAGGCGAACCAGCGGCCACAGCAGCAGGAAATAGATGATCGCCGCCAGCACGATGGGCGTGGCGTTGTAGGTCAAGCTCTGCGCCTGGCGCGCCTGGAACAGGAGTTCGGGCACCGCGACCACGCTGCCGAGCGAGGTCAGCTTCACGACCTCGAGGGTATTGGACATCAGGTCGGGCAGCACGTTGCGCACGGCCTGGGGCAGGACGATGTAGGTCATGGCCTGCAGGCGGCCGAGCCCCGTGGAGCGTCCGGCCTCGACCTGACCGGCCGGCACGGAATCGATGCCGGCGCGCAAGATCTCGCCGTAATAGGCGCCGGTGTTGAGGAAGAAGGCGATGGCGACGCACGCGAAGCCGCCCAGCTCCAGACCGGCGAAGGGCAGGCCCGCGAACAGCAGCACCAGCAGCACCAGCGGCGGAAAGGCGCGGAAGAAGTCGACCCAGGCCATCAGGGGCCAGCGCACCAGCGGATGATGCACGGTGGCGAGCAGTGCCAGGATCAGGCCGCCGAACAGGCCGAGCGGCACCACGATCAGCGACAGCAGGATGGTGTTCAGAAGGCCGGCCAGCACGATCGGCCAGATCGCGGCGATGATCTCGGGGTTGAAGAAGGTCTCGATCATCGCTTCCACGCGAACTTGGTCTCGATCCAGCGCGAGGCGACGACGACCGGCAGGAACAGCACGAGGTAGGCCGCCGCCCCCATCATCAGCGGCGAGGGATTGTAGGAGTTCGACACCGCCGAGCTCGCCTGCCCCAGGATCTCGGTGACCGCCACGACGGTGCCGAGCGCGGTGCCCTTGGTGATGGCGATGGTGCGGTTGGTGAGCGGCGGGATGGTGAGCCGCAAGGCCTGCGGCAGCACGACGTTGATCAGGGTCTGGCCGAACGACAGGCCGGTCGAGCGCGAGGCCTCCCACTGGCCTTTGGGAATGGAGGTGATGCCGGCCCAGAAAATCTCCTCGGAGAAGGCCATCAGCACGAAGGCGAGCGACAGCCAGGTCGAGACGAAGCCGGAGGGCGAGACGCCGGCCGCCGGCAGGCCGAAATAGATCAGCACGATGATGACCAGCGGCGGCAGCGAGCGGAACAGGTCGACCACGAAGATGATCAGCCAGTTGAGCGGCCGGATCGCCAGCGCCCGCAAGAGTGCCAGCACCAGGCCGGCCAGAAGGCCGCTCAGCACGATCAGCACGGCGAGCTCGATGGTGACGACCATGCCGGACAGGATGTCCGGCAGGTACTTCAGCATCACCTTCGCGTTGAAGAAGGTCTCGACGAAACGGTCCCAGGTGGTCATGTCTTCCAGACCGCGCGCTGGGTCGCGTCTGACGCGACCTTCTCGCGCGCATCATGAGCGCGCGGGACGCGCGCGGTCCGGAAGAGTCCGAGTGACAGCATCATCTAGTGTCTCTGAATCTGCCCGATGAAGGCGCGCGTGCGTTCCTGGGCCGGGCTCTCGAAGATCGCCGCCGGCGGCCCCTGCTCGACGATCAGGCCGTCGTCCATGAACACCACGCGGTCGGCGGCGTTGCGCGCGAAGCCCATCTCATGGCTGACGACGATCATGGTCATGCCGCTCTGGCGCAGGTCGCGCATGACTTCCAGCACAGAGCCGACCAGCTCGGGATCGAGCGCCGAGGTCGGCTCGTCGAACAGCATCACCCGGGGCTCCAGCGCGATGGCGCGGGCGATGGCGACGCGCTGCTGCTGGCCGCCCGAGAGCTGGCCCGGCGTGTGGCCGGCGCGGTCGGCCAGGCCGACGCGCTGCAGCGCGGCCAGGCCCAGCGCATCGGCCTCGGCGCGTGACTTGCCCGCCACCTTGCGCAGCGCCAGCGTTACGTTTCCCAGCGCCGTCATATGCGGATAAAGATTGAAGGACTGGAACACCATGCCGATGCGCTGGCGGGCATGGTTGATGTCAGTGCGCGGATCGAGCATGTCGATGCCGTCGACCACGACCGAGCCGGAGGATGGCTCCTCCAGCCGGTTGAGGCAGCGCAGCAGGGTCGACTTGCCCGAGCCCGACGGGCCGATCACGAACACCAATTCGCGCTCGACCACCTCGAGGTCGACCCCCTTCAGGACATGAAGGGGACCGAAATGCTTGTGGATCGCGCGCGCGTCGACGATGGGATTTGACATCAAGTCGTCATGACGGCCGTCAGCCACACTTCAGCTCGTGCGGCGTCGGATCGTAGCCCGGCATGCCCGGCACACCGTAACCCGGCGTGATCACCACGGCGAGATCGTCCGCCTCCGGCTTTTTCTTGAACCACTTCTCGAAGAACTTGGCCATGGTGCCGTCCTTCTTCATGCAGTCGAGCGCGTCCTGCAACTCGGCACGAAGCTTGGGATTGTTCTTCGGCACGGGCGCCGCCCAGTGGGCGCGCGTGTCCTTGAGCTCGAGGTCGGCCACGAATTGCGGGTTCTTCGAAGCGGCATAGACGATCGTGGTATTGCCGCCGAGCGTCGCATAGGCGCGGCCCGACAGCACGGCCTGGATGGCATCCGGCTGGGTGTCATAGACCTGCACGGTGAAGCCGTACTTCTCGCCCATCTTCTTGGAGAGCTGCTCGTAGGGCGTGCCCTTGTTGACGGCCACCGACTTGCCCTTGAGGTCTTCCCAGCTCTTGATCGGTGCAGAACCCTTCTTGATGCCGAACTGGAAGGCGGTCCACAGGTAGCCCGCGGTGAACAGCATGTTCTCCGCCCGCTCCTTGGTCACCGTGGTCGGCGCGGCGATGAAGTCGTAGCGGCCGGCCTGCATGCCGGGGATGAGTGTCGAGAAGCTCACCGAATCGATGGTGATGTCGCGCTTCATGCGCTTGGCCACCTCGGTGAAGACGTCGATCTGGAAACCTTCGGTGCCGCCGCCCAGCTTGGGCATGGCGTGCGGCGCGAAGGTGCCGTCGACGCCGGTGCGCAGCGGCGGCTTCTTGTCCTGAGCCGTTGCCGGCCCCACGCACATGAGGGCCGCGACCGCGATCGCAGCCAGGCGCCGTGTCATCATTTGATAGTCTCCCTTGAAGAATCCCCAGGTGGCGACGTTAGATCAGGCATTGTTGAATAGCAATTTAGGGGCCATGGTGCAGCCATGTCCGACGCCGAGCGCATCCTCGTCATCAACCCCAATTCCACCGAGGCTGTCACCCAGGGCATCGACGCCGCGATGGAGCCGCTGCGCATGAAGGGCGGCCCCGCCATCGAATGCGTGACGCTCAAGGAAGGCCCGCCCGGCATCGAGAACCAGGCCCATGTCGAGCAGGTCGTGGGCCCGATCGGCGACATGGTGCGCAAGCGCGACAACGACTGCTCCGCCTTCGTCATCGCCTGCTACTCCGATCCCGGCCTGCATGCGGCGCGCGAGATCACGACCAAGCCGGTGCTCGGCATTGCGGAGTGCGGAATCCTGACGGCGCTGACGCTCGGCCAGCGCTTCGGCGTCATCTCCATCCTGCGGAAATCGATTCCGCGCCATCTGCGCTATGTCGGCCAGATGGGATTGAACGACCGCATGGCGGGAGATCGTGCCATCGGGCTCGGCGTCGTCGAGCTCACCAACGAAGCGCGCACCTTCGCGCGCATGGCCGAGGTCGCGGCGGAATTGCGCGACGAGGACGGCGCCGACGTTCTGGTGATGGGCTGCGCCGGCATGGCGCGCTATCGCGACCGCCTGCAGCGCCATGTCGGCCTGCCCGTGGTCGAGCCCAGCCAAGCGGCGGTGTCGATGGCGATCGGGCGGGCGCGGCTCGGTTGGTCGGCGTGACTTCCGCTGAATTTCGCTAGACCAGCTGAAGCCCGCAAGTCATTGAATCGTCGGCTCATTTGAATTCCGCTAGTTTCGCTACCCGCTTTTAATAAACTCAGCGAGAGCCGGATTGACCAGCCAGTGACTGCTGGGCCGGCCGGTCTTGTAGCGATATGCCGGGTCGGGCTGGACGTAGCCGAGATAGTGCAGGCGCTGCAGCACGTGCTCCGTTTCCTCGGCTGTCGCGGCCTGCCTGAGCGCGCGGCGACGGACCTCCTCGCGCGGCACCGACTTGAGCCGCGTATCGCGCAGCCAGCGGGCGACGCGGCGCACGCGGCGCCCATGGTCGGAGAGCACGGCACTGTCGAACACCGCGCGTGCATGCGGCCAGAAGTAGCTCCGCCATAGCGCGGCCGCAGCTTCGACCTGCTCGGCTCCGATCGCACCGGGCCGACTGCGGGGTCCGCCCGTGAATCCGAGAAGCTCCAGGACTCCCGCCAACCGGACGATGAAGGCTCTGCTTTTGCCCAGCCACGCGGCCTCGAGCCCTTCGGCGCTCCGCCGTGCGGCGTGAAGATCGATCAGCAAGCCGTCGAGCGCCTTCACGCCGCGCTCGTCAAAGCGAAGCTCGCAGGGATCATCAGGCGTGCGCGCCAGAGCCGACAGGCGCCTCAGCCGTTGCAGTACCTCGTCGTCGTGAACAGGTTCGCGGGCGGCGAGCGCGCGATAGTCCTGGGGGCCGGGCCAGACATACAGGAAGCGGGTCGGCAGGCTCTTGTCGCCTTCCAACAGCGCAGTCTTCAGACTGTCCGGCCACGTCGTCTCGAGGATGCTGACTGGAAAGCTCGCAAGGTCGAGTGGCGGCCGGCGGCAGCGCTCCACGGTCACGGCGCCGGCCGTCCAGGCTTCGAGCCAGGCCGCACACTCCCTGTCGTCGGCGCCATCGTCGCCGAACCAGACTTTCGGGAGATCGCGCCACAGCAACACACCGCGCGGGTTGCCGGTGACGGTCTCGGCGACGGCTTCGAGACCGGTGTCCGTCATGACGACGCGCGACGGCACGAACGGCCGGTCCTCGCGACCTTTCTCGACCTGCTCCGCGTGTGCCACGCGACGCTCCTCATCGTGCAGGCACCGTTCCTGCTCGATCGTACCCAGCAGACGGCGCATCGGCGCCAATGCCGCCGACTTGCCGGTCGACGGTTCACCCACCATCGCCTGCCACATCACCAGCGGCTCGGTCCACGCAGGCGTGACGCGCACCCGCACCCCGGCGCCACAGACCCCCGCCACGCCGGCAAGCACCGTTTGAAGGACGTAGTCCTGCGGTGCGCCAGCGGCCGACGCGGTATCGGCGATCCACTTGCGCCAAGGCTCGGGCACCAGATCGAGCGGCACCGCTGGCACTGCGTCGCGACTGTTGTCGAGGATGCTGAGGTCAGGCTCCGACCACTCGCTCTCCCGCGAACCCAGGTACAAGGCATGATTCGGCATCGATGGCCCTCCTGAGAACAAATATGAACTATTTCGAGAACTAGTCAAGCACTATCGTAATATAATTGACTTCCGTTATTGAATGCTGTTATTGACTTTGGTTGCTGGAAAGAACAACCCTCCCGGAACGCTGTCGTTAGCTGAGCCGCTACGGAGTTGTACGAAGGAGGGTCCTGTAATTTGAGACCGATGCGGGCCCCGCAACCAAATCGAAAAGCCGTCCTCGCAAGAGGGCGGCCTTTTGTTGTGCCCCCGGTAAGCGTCCGGAGAGGCACGCCTTGCGTCGGTTCACACGCCTGCGGACCTGACGACAGCACGCGCGCGCTCGCGCAACACGAACTTTTGAATCTTGCCGGTGGCGGTGGTCGGCAGTGGCCCGAACACCACCGATTTCGGCGCCTTGTAGTGCGCAAGCTGATCGCGGCAGAACGCGATGATCTCGTCGGCGCTTGCGTCGGTTCCGGGTTTGAGCTGCACGAAAGCGCACGGCGTCTCGCCCCACTTCTCGTCGGGCCTCGCAACCACGGCGGCAAGCGCAACCGCGGGGTGCTTGTAGAGCGCGATCTCGACCTCCACGCTCGAGATGTTTTCGCCACCGGAGATGATGATGTCCTTGGCGCGATCCTTGATCTCGACATAGCCGTCCGGATGTTCGACAGCGAGGTCGCCGGTGTGCATCCAGCCGCCACGGAAAGCCTCGGCGGTGGCTTTCGGCTGCTTGAGATAGCCGAGCATGACGGTGTTGCCGCGCACCATGATCTCGCCAATGGTTTCGCCGTCCGGCACCACAGGCTCGAGCGTCTTCGGATCGGCCACCATCTGCCCCTCGACGACCGGATAGCGCACGCCCTGCCGGGCATTGAAGGCCGCACGTTCCTCGAGCGGCAGGTCGGCCCAGTGATCCTGCGGCACGCAGAGAGTCGAGGGGCCCTGCAGCTCGGTCATTCCGTAGATGTGCGTCACGCGGAAGCCGAGCTCCTCCATCCCCTTGATCACCTTGGCGGGCGGTGGCGAGCCGCCGGTCTGGATATCGACGATGTGATCGAAGCGGCGGCGTTGCCCGGCCGGCGCGCCCACCAGCATGCTGAGCACGGTCGGCGCGCCGCACATGTGTGTCACACCATGCTCGGCGATCATCGAAAAGATCAGGGATGGGTCGACCCGGCGCAGGCAGACATGCGTGCCGCCCATCGCCGTGACCGACCAGGGGAAGCACCAGCCATTGCAGTGGAACATCGGCAGGGTCCAGAGATACACCGGCTTCGGCGGAAGCGGCCACGCCATCGTGTTGCCGACCGCTTCGAGGAACGTGCCGCGGTGGTGATAGACGACGCCCTTGGGATTGCCGGTGGTGCCCGAGGTGTAGTTGAGCGCGAGCGGGCCCGATTCATCGGTCACCGGTCGGCCGGCGAAATCCGGATCGCCTGAAGCGATGAGGTCTTCATACTCGATTTGTCCGAGCCGCCCGCCGGGCCCGGTGTAGAGCGGGTCGTCGACGTCGACGACCAACGGCGGCCTCTTCAAACGGGCGAGTGCCGGGCCGACCTGGGCGGCATATTCGCGATCGGTGATCAGCACCTTCGCCTCGCCGTGTTCCAGGATGTAGGCGACCGTCGCGGGATCGAGACGCGTGTTGATCGCATTGAGAACGGCGCCGAGCATCGGCACGCCGAAATGCGCTTCCAGCATCGCCGGCACGTTCGGAAGCATCGCCGACACGGTATCGCCGGGGCGCACGCCGTGGCGGGCCAGCGCCGAGGCAAGTCGGCGGACGCGGTCCTGGAGCTGGCAGTAAGTGAAGCGCTGCGTGCCGTGCACGACGGCGAGGCGGTCCGGATGGATCGCGGCAGTCCGCGGCAGAAACGAGATCGGCGTGAGCGGCGCGAAATTGACCCGGCTCGGCCGCAGGCCTGCGAAGATTTCCCCCGCCTTGCGCGCGCTCCCGGACCGAGTCGCGGCAGGCTTTCCGCCAGCGGACCGGCGTGACTTGGTACTCCCGACCTTGCGAGGAATCCTGCTCCTCTGGACAGCTTTCGGCTTCGCCATGTCGCTTCTCCCTCAGTGTGGTCCTGTTCGGCAAGGCACTGGAAACAGCGCCGGCCCCAGGGCCTGCTTTCTTCGGACGATGCTACCAGAGGGCGACTCGTCGGATTGTCCCGGCGGTGACATTTCCGGCAGCTGCCAGGATCGGCTCAGGTGCCGAAGCTCCGCAATCCATCGATATCGAGGACCATGATCATCCGATAGTCGACCTTGATCAGCCCGGCCTTTTGCAACACGCTGAGTGCCTGGCTGATGCGTTGCCGCGACGCCCCCACGAGGCGGCCGAGTTCGTCCTGCGACAGTTCGATGGAGCGTTCGTTACCCGGATAGAGGACGGGGTGGCACATGTTGGCCAGCGCGTGGGCCACGCGAGCCTCCGGCTCGAGCAAACGGTCGTGCTCGAAGGCGGCCATGAACTGGCCCAACCGCTCGTTGAGCTGCATCAGGATGAAGCGATTGAACGGGATGCTGGTATCCAGCAGCCAGAAGAAGGTCGTTTCCGGCATCAGGGCAACGCGCGACGGGCGCAGGGCCACAACGTCGTATTTGCGTGTCTCGCGCTTGAGCACGGAGCCTTCGCCGAACCATGAGCCGGCCGGCACCGCTGCAAATGTAACTGACTTGCCCTCCGGCGACACGCAGCCCAGCTTGACCAAGCCATCGACCACACCGACCCAGGCGTTGGCCGGATCGCCCTTGTGACAGGCATGGCCGCCCGGCTCCAGGTCACGCACGACGATGGCCGCACGCACGCGTTGGAGCTGGTCGGCGGTGAGGTCGCGCGCCCACTGGTTTCCCGCCAGCATGGCATCGAGCGAGCGCATGACTTGGCCGGAATATTGGATCGATGACATTCTAGGTCGCCACAATCGCCTATCATCCAGGGGGCATGGTGCATTGCGGCACAACAATCTCGTCGCAATGGTTGAGCCCGCCAGCCGCAATGTTACCCAGGACAGGGCATGCTATGCTTCCAGCGTCGTAAGACCAAGAACAAGTACCACTACATCGAGGGAGGAAACGATGAGACGTCTGCATGCTGCGCTGGCCGTACTCCTCGCAGGTTCGATGCTGTCCCTGCCCGGGAGCGCCTTGGCCCAGGAGCGTACCGTCAAGATCACCGGCTTCGGCGCCAAATCCGGCGTGGTCCGCGTGTTCGGCATCAACAGCGAGGCGGCCTTGAAGGCCGCCGCCGAGGAGATCAACAGCAAGGGCGGCGTCACCCTGGGTGACGGCTCCAAGGCGAAGTTCACCGTCGACTTCCTCGACGACCGCTGCAATGCCGAGGAAGGCATCTCGGTGATGCGCCGCATCGCCTCGACCGACGCTTTCGTCGCGGTCGGCCCGACCTGCTCCAACGTCGCCGAGTCGCTGTTCGGCATCCTGCAGAAGAAGGTAGGTGACGCCTCCGACAGCGGCCTGCAGTTCCCCATCATCGCCGACGTCGCGGCCAAGGGCGGCCTTGCGAAGATCTCCGAATGGGCCTTCCGCAACGTGCCGAGTGAATTCGAGATGTACAAGTCGCTGATCGCCTGGATCAGGAAGGAGCATCCCAGCCTGAAGACGATGTACGGCGGCGTTGAAAAGGACTTCGCGCACTCGAACGCGACCTACGGCGTGATGAAGAGCCAGGCGGAAGGCTCCGGCCTCCAGGTGCTCGGGACTTCCGAGTGGCTGCTCAACGACACGACCTTCTCGACGCAGGTGCGCGACATGAAGCGCGCCAACGCCGACATCGTCGCGATCTCGGCGCATCCCTTCACGACCTGCGGCGTGCTGAAGGAAATGGCCCGCCAGGGCGTCAAGCCCAAGCTCCTGATCGGGCTCACCAGCTCGTCCAGCATCGAGACGCTGCAGGGCTGCGCCAAGCAGGCCGAAGGCATCATCATCCCGACGAGCTTCGCGCCGGTGACGCCGGAAGCGAAGCTGGCGGCCGACCAGGTCGCCAAGTTCGGCGGCAGCGCCGACCTGCACAGCGCCGCGGCCTACGAGATCATGTTCATCCTCAAGGACGTGATCGAGAGCCAGAAGATCATGGCCAAGCCCGACACCGTGCAGGCTGATCGCAACAAGATGCGTGCCGGCCTGGCAGCGTTGAAGGAAACCAAGGGCCTTCTCGGCAAGGTCGGCCGCACGGCGGACCGCGAGGCGATCAAGCCCTACCTCTACGTCCATGCCAAGGACGGGAGCTGGCAGGTTCTGCACAAGCCCACGCTGTGACGGCCCCACGCTGTGAAGGCCGGGGGCAAATCGGTGGGCCGCTTCGGCGGCCCGCCGTCCGTTGCCGGCCTTCCATCTCCATCGCCCCGCACCGGATCCTGACGTGGACCTCCTCGACCTGATTGACGCCGTGCAATCGGTCGCCGACGGCGTGCTGTTCGGCGCCACCTACTCCCTGCTCGGCATCGGCTTCACGCTCATCTTCGGCGTGATGCACAAGATCAACCTCTCCTACGCCGCGGCCTCGATCGGGGCGGCCTATGCGAGCCTGCTGGTCATGTCCGTCGTCGAGGCGCCGGCCGTTCTTGCCTTTGTGGCGGCGGCGGCGGCCGGGGGCGTGATCGGCGGCCTCGTCTATCTCGTCGGCTTCAGGTTCATTCCGCTCGCCAATCCGCTGGCCACCCTGATGTCGACGGTCGGCCTTCTGCTCTTGATTGACGAGATCATCGTGCATGCGACGGCCGGCGTTCCGCTCAGCTACCCGGCCCTGTTCTCAGACGTGATCGTCCAGGTCGGGCCGTTCGGCCTGCGCGGCGATCTGATGTTCGTCTTCGCGTTGGGCTGCGTATGCATGACGCTCCTGCTGTTGCTGCTCTATCGGACCAGGCTGGGGCTTGCCACGCGTGCAGTCTCGCAACAGGCCACGGCATCGCTGCTCTGCGGCATCAGCACGACACAGGTGAACGTCCTCACCTTCGTCATCACCGGGGTGGTCGGCGGCATTGCCGGCGCCATGACCGGGGCCGCCATCGGCATGTTGTCTCCGCTGCTGTCGCTGCCCCTGACCGTGAAAGGACTGATCGTCACCGTGATCGGCGGCCTCGGCAGCATCCCGGGCGCCATCATCGCCGGCCTCATCGTCGGCGGACTGGAGAACGCCTTCCAATTCTTCCGCGGCGTGTCGGAACGCGATCTCTACATCATGCTGCTTCTGTTTGCGTTCCTCGTGTTCCGGCCGGGCGGCATTTTCGCCAAGTCGTCGGGCCGCGACTGACGGGCCGCGACCGAGGGGGGACACGACGAAAATGGACTTCTATCTCGGATTGATCCAGATCATCGGGGTCCACACCCTGCTCGGCCTGTCGGCTTACTGCGTTCTGCTCACCGGACAGGTGAGCCTCGCCCAAGCGGGCTTCTTCGCGATCGGCGCTTATGTCGCCGGCATGCTTACCGTCCTTGCGCAATGGCCGTTGATTCCGGCCCTCGCCGTGTCGGCCGTTGTCGCCGGCGCGGTCGCCTGCGCGGTCGGCTTCCCGGCGCTCCGGGTCAAGGGCCTGATGCTGGTCGTCGCGACCGTCGCCTTCGGCGAGGCCGTGCGGCTCTTCTTCTTCAACTTCACCTATCAGATCCAGGCCGGCACCCTCCACCTCGGGCCGCATGGCGCCGAAGGCTTCCGCCAGATCCGCTATTTTCCCGAGCACGGCTGGTCGACCCTCGATGTCGTGCTCTTCATATGGATCGTGGTGGCGCTGGTCATGGCCGGATTGTGGTGGCTCGACCATTCACGCGTCGGCGCCGTCCTGCGCGCGGTCGGCGAGGACGAACTCGCCGCGCAGAGCGTCGGCATCAACATCACGGCCGTGAAAGTCTCGGCCATGACCGTGGGCGGCTTCATCGCCGGCATCGGCGGCGGCATATTCGCCCACTACACCACGCACATCGAGCATGCCCAGTTCGGCGTCGTGCTGGCCACCTTCGCCATCGCCTATCCGATCCTGGGCGGTCTTTCGAACGTGTTCGGAACGCTGCTCGCGGCCGTCTTCATCCAGGGCTTCCTGATCGAGGGCCTGCGCTTCATGGGCGACTGGCGCAACCTGCTGTTCGGCGGCCTGATCGTGCTGGCGATGAACGTCCGCCCGCGCGGCCTGCTCGACGCCGGCACGACGCGGGCGCTCAAGCGGCTGTTCGCCGCGGGCAAGGAGCGGTCCGGTGCTTGAGCTGAGGAAAATCAGCAAGCATTTCGGCGGCGTCCGTGCGGTCGACGGCGTCGACCTCGCCGTTGCCCGCGGCGAGATCCTGGCCCTCATCGGCCCCAACGGTTCGGGCAAGAGCACCATCGTCAACCTGATATGCGGCCTGTTTCCCCTGACGGCCGGCCGCGTCGTGTTCGATGGCGCCGACATTACCGACGCGCCGATGCACGCCCGCGTGAGCGGCGGCGTGGCGCGGACGTTCCAGAACATCCGCCTGTTCGGGCAATTGACGGTCTGGCAGAATCTCTGGGTCGCGCAGAATTCCGGCGAGCAGCGCCGACAGAGCTTCGGCCGGCGCTGGTTCGGCGGCTCGCGGGGCGCCCGCGGCGAGGTCGAACGCACCCTCGAATTCTTCGATCTCGCGCACAAGTCCAACGAGCTGGCGGCCAACCTGGCGTTCGGCGAACAGCGCCGCCTCGAATTCGCCCGCGCGCTGTCGGCCAAGCCCGCGCTGCTGCTGCTCGACGAGCCGGCGGCGGGCATGAATGCCGAGGAGATAGACCAGCTCGACAACCGCATCCGCAAGGTCCGGGACGACGGCGTCACGGTTCTCCTGATCGAGCATCATATGGAACTGGTGATGTCCATCGCCGACCGCATCGCCGTGCTCAATTTCGGGCGCAAGATCGCCGAGGGAACGCCCGCCTCGGTCCAGGCCAACCCATTGGTGCGGGAGGCCTATCTCGGCACTCCCGAGCAGGCGTGAGGGCCGGAATGTTCGAGGTCTCCGACATCGTCGCCGCCTACGGCAAGATCGAGGCGCTGAAGGGCGTCTCGCTGAAGGTCGAGAGCGGCAGGATCACCTGCCTGCTCGGGCCCAATGGTGCGGGCAAGACAACGCTGATGATGACGATTGCCGGCATCCTGCAACCGCGCCGCGGTTCGATCCGCCTCGAGGGTGCGGAACTCGCCGGCCTTTCGCCGGCGCGCATCGTCTCGCGGGGCGTGGCGCTGGTGCCGGAGAACCGGCTGGTCTTCCCGGAGATGAGCGTTCGCGAAAACCTGCTTGCCGGCGCCTATCAACGCCGCGACCGGGCCGGCATCGACTCCGACATCGAGCGGATGTACGCCCGCTTCCCGCGATTGAAGGAGCGCCGTGACCAGATGGCGGGCACGCTCTCGGGCGGCGAGCAGCAGATGCTCGCGGTCGCGCGCGCCCTCATGTCGCGACCGCGCCTCCTGCTGATGGACGAGCCCTCGCTCGGCCTGGCGCCGCTGATCGTCGCCGAGATCTTCGACATCATCGCCGAGCTCAATCGCGACGGGACCACCATCTTCCTCGTCGAGCAGAACGCCCACATGGCGCTGAAGGTCGCCCATCAGTTCTTCCTGATGGAGCAGGGACGCATCACGTTCAGCGGCACGCCGGGGCAACTGGCGGAAGACGAGGTCATCCAGCGCGCTTATCTCGGCACCCGCCGCGCCGTGGGCTGACGCGCTGGCAACGGGCAACGGAGGGGCGATGGTCGACCTCGTCCAGAATACGATCGACGGCCTCATGATCGGCTCGTCCTACGGGCTGCTGGCGCTCGGCTTCACCCTCATCTTCGGCGTGATGCGCAGGCTCAACCTGTCCTACGGGCCGTCGGTCATGATCGGCGGCTATCTCGGAACGGTCGTATACCTGCAATTCGGCGCCGGCCCGCTGACCGTCGCCGCGGCAGTGGTGGTCGGCGCTGCGGTGGCCGGCATCTACGTCGAAAGGCTGTGCTTCGCACCGATGAAGGCCGGTGCCGCCATCGCCTCGATGGTGTCGAGCTTCGCGATCTGGATGCAGCTCGAACAGGCGGCGATCCTGGTCCTGCCCCGCCACACCTACGCCTTTCCGCCGCTCGCAACCGGCGCGCCAATCGAACTCGGGCCCTTCGCCATCCGCGTCGACCACCTCGTCATGCTGGGCAGCGCGCTCGGGCTGGCGGCCGCCGTGCAGCTCGTCCTCTACCGCACGCGGTTCGGTCTCGCGCTGCGCGCCATCATCGGCAATCCGGTCGCCGCACATCTCGTCGGCGTCGACGTCAGGATGGTGATGCCGCTTGCCTTCGCCGGCGCCTCGGCGATCGGCGGGGTCGCAGGCTTCCTCGTGCTGGCGGTCGACCAGCAGATCACGCCGATGTTCGGCATGTGGGCGACCCTGAAAGGCTTGATCGCGATGATGATCGGGGGCCTCGGCTCGGTTCCCGGCGCGGTCCTGGGCGGGCTGCTTCTCGGCGTCATCGAGGCGCAAAGCCAATGGTATTTCGGACCGCAGATCCGCGACCTCGTGGCCTATTTCGTGCTGTTCGCGTTCCTGGCGATCCGCCCGCGCGGGCTGGTCGGCAGCATGTCCGAAGCCTCGACGCAGAAGGCGTGAGCGATGGACGACTACATGATCGGCGTGCTGTCGAACATCGGCGTCGTCTCGTTCGTCGCCCTGTCGGCCTATCTGCTGCTGCTGACGGGCGAGATCTCGTTCGGCCAGCAGGCCTTCTTCGCGATCGGCGCCTATGCCGCGGGAATCGCCACCGCCCTGTGGGGCTGGCCGTTGGCGCTGGCCCTCGCCTGGGGCGCCGTGAGCGGCGGCGGCGCTGCGGTGCTGGTCGGCATCCCGACCCTGCGATTGCACGGGCTGTATTTCTCGATCGCCACGCTCGCCTTCGCCGAAATGGTGCGGATCCTGTTCGAGCTGTTCCGGTATCAGGTCGAGATCGACGGCGAGCTGGTGGGTCCCAACGGCGCCGAGGGATTCCGCGGCATCCGCTACATCTTCGACCACAACATCGACGCCGTTCAGTTCCTGGCGCTGATCTACTCCCTGCTGGTGGCGGTTTTGCTGGGGTTCGTGCTGCTCGAGCGGTCGCAGACGGGCGTGGCTTTTCGCATGATCGGCGAGGATGCAACGCTTGCCGGGTTGCAAGGCATCTCCGTCGCCAGGCACAAGGTCCTCGCTGCCGGGCTCGCCGGCGCCCTGGCCGGGGTGGGTGGCGGCCTCTATGCCCATCTGACGACCTATGTGGAACCACGCATCTTCGACGTGATGCTTGGTGTCCACAGCCTCGCCTACGGCCTGATCGGCGGGCTCGGTACGGCGTTCGGCCCGCTGCTCGGTGTCCTGATCGATATCGGCCTGCTGGAGTCGATCAGGCCGCTGGCCGGCTACCGCATGATCATCTTCGGTGGCATCGTTGCCGTGCTGCTGATCGTGCGGCCGCGCGGCCTGCTCGACGAGAAGCTCGTGCACCGCATCGGTCGCTTGTTCGTCCGCTCCTGGCCTGCCAAAAAAGACGGGAGGGGTAAACCGGCATGACGGCCATCCGTTTGGTGTACGCCCTGGCAGCGGCTGCTGCTGCTTACCTGCCCGCGACCGCCTCCGCTCAGGTGCGGGCCAAGGCCGACGTTGCTTGCAGCCCGACGCCCACGGCGCTGCAATACGATTGTATCATCAAGCTGACAAACGCGCGGACCAACGAGCCGTTGAGCGGGGTCACGCTCACCATCGGCGCCGACATGCCGTCGATGCCGATGATGCACAACGTGCGGCCCGTGACAGCGGCGGCTCGGCAGGAACCCGGAAGCTATCAGGCCCGCCTCATGCTCGAAATGCACGGCGACTGGATGCTCCAGCTCAATCTATCCGGGCCGCTACGCGATCGCGTCGTGACGATCGTTCGTTTCGAACCCGGCCGGGCAACGCTCGCGGCAGAGCCCAAGGTGCCATCAAGCCGCAAGCATTAGCGCAGGCGATCGATCAAGACCTGGAGGGAGTGGGCGATAAGTATTGCGCTGTTGCGAAAGAGTACGCTTAGGTACCCTGACCTGCGAGGAATCCGCGGTACGGTTTGCCTAAGCTAGTTCATCGTTTCCTTGATCTGACTCATATCAAGCGGCCTTTTTGAGCTTGTA
>WHTW01000093.1 GCA_009377525.1 Rhodospirillales bacterium | reverse complement strand
GCGCCGCTCCAAGGTTTCCAACGTCAAGATCGCCCGATGACTGAGTGACAAAAAAAGCCAAACCCACACTTGACTCCTTATCGCTCATATAAGGGTGAGGTTTTGGGCTGCACCGGCTTCGCCCCATCCTGGAACAACTTATAGGTGATGGCGTCGTACAGGGCGTTGTAGGAGGCGTCGACTATGTTGGGTGACACGCCGATGGTCGACCAGCGACGCTTGGCGTCAGCGCTTTCGATCATCACGCGCGTCGTCGCCGCCGTTCCGCCGGACGCATCGAGGATGCGGACCTTGAAGTCGACCAGCCGCATGTCCTGCAGCTCTGGATAGACCGGCGACAGCGCCTTCCGCAGGGCAGCATCCAATGCATTCACCGGGCCGTTGCCCTCGCCCACTTCCATGGCCCGCCGGCCGCCGACGTCGAGTTTCACCGTCGCCTCGGAGAGCGCGATGAGCTGACCGCGCGCATTGACGCGCCGCTCGGCCAGCACGCGGAAGCTCTGCAGGGCGAAGTAGTCGGGCACGGTGTGCAGCTCGTGCCGTGCCAGGAGCTCGAACGAGGCATCGGCGCCGTCGTAGGCGTAGCCCTCGGCCTCGCGCTCCTTGACGATCTCCAGGAGCCGCGCGACGCCGGGATCCTTGGGATCGACTTCCAGCCCGATCTGGCGAAAGCGCGCCATGATGTTGGAGCGGCCGGC
Organism: Rhodospirillales bacterium; assembly: GCA_009377525.1. Taxonomy (GTDB): domain Bacteria; phylum Pseudomonadota; class Alphaproteobacteria; order Reyranellales; family Reyranellaceae; genus Reyranella. Next base: position 29,537 of record WHTW01000093.1, on the reverse strand, counting down.
CTGGTCGCTGACCACGATGATGCGCTGATTGCCGACCGTCTCGGGATCGACATGCTCGTAGGTCTTGGGGTCCTTCTCGACCGCCGAGACGTGCAGGCCGCCCTTGTGCGCAAAGGCCCGCGTGCCGACATAGGCAGCACTTCGGTTGGGCACGACGTTCAGCCGATCGTCGAGCAGCCGCGACAGATGCGTCAGCCGCTGCATCGCGCCCTCCTTCAGCCCGGTCTCGAAGCCCATCTTCAGCACCAGGTTCGGAATGAGGGCGATCATGTTGGCGTTGCCGCAGCGCTCGCCCAGCCCGTTGATCGTGCCCTGCACCTGGCGCACGCCGGCGCGCACCGCGGCCAGCGTGCTGGCGACGGCGTTCTCGGTGTCGTTGTGGGTGTGGATGCCGAGCCGCTCGCCCGGGAACTTCTTCACCACCTCGCCGACGATGCGCTCGACCTCGTGCGGCAGCGTCCCGCCATTGGTGTCGCACAGCACCAGCCAGCGCGCGCCCGCCTTCTCGGCGGCGGCCAGGCAGGCCATCGCATAGTCGGGGTTGGCCTTGTAGCCGTCGAAGAAATGCTCGGCGTCGAACATCACCTCGTCCATGCGGCCCTTCGCATAGGAGAGCGAGTCGGCGATCATCTCGAGGTACTCGCCGCGGTCGACCTCCAGCGCCACGTCGACATGGAAGTCCCAGGTCTTGCCGACCATGCAGACGTTGCGCGCCTTGGTTTGCAGGATGGCGGCAAGCCCGGGATCGTTGGCGGCACTGCGGCCGGCGCGGCGCGTCATGCCGAAAGCCACGAACCTGGCGTTCTGGAACTCGGGCGGATCGGCAAAGAAGCGGTCGTCAGTCGGGTTGGCGCCAGGCCAGCCGCCTTCGATGTAGTCGATGCCCAAAAGGTCGAGCTCGCGCGCGATGGCGGCCTTGTCGGCGACGGTGAAGTCGACGCCCTGGGTCTGGGCGCCGTCTCGCAGGGTGGTGTCGAAGAGATAGAGGCGGTTGGACGAAGTCATGACGGCGGCATCATAGTGAGCCAAACGCGCGGGAGATACGCCTGATGACCACGCCAACGACCATCGTCGAGCTGCGTTCAACCCTGCTGCAGGTACCGTGGCGCGGCCAGCCGCCGGCCGCCGGCATCCTCGCAGCCCCCCTGCGCGACATTTACGTGCTGGAGATCGAGACTCAGGGCGGACTGATCGGCATGAGCTACCTCATGCCATTGCGCGGCGGGCTGTACACCATAGACGCCTGCATGAAGGAGCTGATCGCGCCGCACGTCATCGGCCGCGACGCCACCGAGATCGAGGCGATCTGGCAGGTGCTCTACAAGAGCAACTTTTGGCTCGGCCGCATGGGCGTCACGGTGTTCGCCCAAAGCGCCGTCGACATGGCGCTGTGGGACATTTTAGGCAAGCGGGCCGGCCTGCCGCTGTTCCGCCTGTGGGGTGCCGCGCGCACTGAAGTGCCGGCCTACGGCTCGGGCGTCTTCAGAGGACTCGGCCGCGACGGCATGATCGCGCGCGCCAAGGAGTTCACCGCGCAAGGGCTGAAGGCCATCAAGATGCAGGTCGCCCATATCCGGCCGTGGCGCGAGGACGTGGCCAACGTGAAGGCGATGCGCGAGGCAATGGGTGGCGGCATAGAGATCATGATCGACGTCAACATGGGCTGGGACGCCGACACCGCCATCCAGGCCGGCCATCGCATCGACGAGTTCGATCCCTATTGGTTGGAGGAGCCGGTGGTGGCCGAGGATTTTGCCGGCTACCGCCGCATCGCCGCCGCGCTCAAGACCAGGATCGTGGGCGGAGAGAGCCATTTCACGCGCAACGACCTGCGCCCCTTCTTCGAAACGCCGTGCGTGCCGATCCTTCAGCCCGACCCGATGCGCGGCGGCTACACCGAGCTGCGCAAGATCGCGGCCGCCGCCGGGCCGTGGGGCATCAGGATCGCGCCGCACCTCTTCCACGAGACCATGGTCCATCTGCTGGCCTCGATCTCCAACGCCAACTATCTCGAATACATGGACTGGAACGACGATCTCTGGATCGAGCCGGTGCTGCCGTCGACGTCCGGCACCATGACGCCGCCCGAGCGCCCGAGCGCCCGGGCCACGGCCTCGCCTTCCGGCCCGAGATCCTGAAGGACTGCCGGATCGGCGGCCAAAGGATGACGTGATGGCCGCAGCGCGGCTTCTGATGGCTGCGCTGCTGGGCGCGATGGCCTGCTTTCCGGCGCTGTCCGTCGCCGCACAATCGCCGACGCTCACCGTCACCGGCAGGGCGTCGACCAGGACCTACACGCAGCAAGCCGTGCTCGCTCATCCCGCCGTGCGCAGCGTCACCGTCGCCGATCCCGTCTATCGCCGTACGATGACCTACCGCGCCGTCCCGATGGCGGAGCTGCTCAAGGGCACCGGCATCGGCGCGGACGACCATGTGCAGGCGCGCGCCACCGATAATTTCTCTGTCGGTATTCCGGGTCGCCTTGCCAACGCCGACACCGCGCAGATCGAAGCCTTCGTCGCCGTCGAGGATCCCGCGGCGCCGTGGCCGCCCATACCAGGCAAGCCGGACAAGGCCGGCGCCGGTCCGTTCTATGTCATCTGGCGACTCGGTCCGTCGGCTCATGTCAGCCCCGAGTACTGGGCCTACCGTCTCGCCGCGCTCGCGGTCACCGATAGTCCGTTGAAGCGCTGGCCTGGCCTGGCGGTCGGCGCGGACGTGCCGGCGGGCGAGCGCCTCCACACCGGCCTCGACCGCTTCGTGTCGATGTGCATGGCCTGCCATCGCTTCAACGGCGAAGGCGAGGGCGAACAGGGACCCGATCTCGGCCGGCCGATGAACGTCACCGAGTATTTCCAGCTCCCGGCGCTGAAGAAGCTGATCCGCAATCCGGCATCGGTGCGCCAGTGGCCCGAGCAAAAGATGCCGGGCTTCGATCGGTCGGCGTTGAGCGACAGCGACCTCGACGCCATCGTCGACTGGCTCGCCTACAAGGCCACGCAGCGACGCTAGAGCGACAGGCGCCTCAACGTCGCCTCGGCGAAGCGCTCGGCGGCCGGCGGATCGAATTCCATGAACAGAGCCGGCTCCAGCACCTCGACCTCGATCACGATCAGCGTGCCGTCGCGCACCGCGCCGTCGACCCGGGCATAGAGCGGCATCTCGGGCAGCGTGCGTAAGGCTGCCGCGCCCTGCTCGGCGACCGCGGGCGGAGGCGTCTCGGCGGTGCGCGTCGGGCCGTAGCGTCCGTTGCTGCGGAACTCGCCCTTAGGCGGCCGCTTGCGGATGGCGTGGCTGAAGACACCGCCGAAATAGACCAGCGACAGCTCGCCCCCGGCGATCTCGGGCAAGAACTCCTGCACCAGCACGCCGGTGTCGCGCGCCTCAGCCGCAAGCCGCGGCATCGCTTCGCCGACCGCGCCCCGTTGCACCAACTCGACGGAATAGCCCGACGCGCCGCTCGCCGGCTTGATCACGGCGCGATCCCATCCGGTGGTGCGGAAGACGCCGTCGATAGCACCCTGCTCGCAGGCCACGATGTGCGTGCCCGGCACGCGCACCCCGGCCGCCGCGAGCTTGGCGACGTAGTCCTTGCGCAGGTTCCAGCGCACCAGGGCGATGGGATTGAAGAGGCGCGTCGTCGCCGCGATCGCCTCGGCCCAGGCGGTGAACTCGGCCAGCACGCGGTAGTAGCCCCAGGTCGAGCGCAGCACCACGGCCGCTGCGCCGTCGAATGCCGCGCGCGGCCCGTTCCACGCCGCGCCCAAGACTTCGAAGCCGCGCCGCCGCAGCGCCTCGGCGTAGAGCTCGTCAGAGGCGGTGATATCGGGCTGGTCGGCCGCGGTCGCAAGGACGATCGTGCCGGCCATTGCCTAACGCATCTGCTCGTCGAGCCAGCGGCGAGCCTCGTCGACCGTCTGGAAGATCTTCGCCTGCCGCGGCGAGGCGGCGAGATTGATGAAGCGCTTGATGAACTCGCGCGTGGTGCGGCTCGTCGCCACGAAGGCCGCCGGTCCGCCGGACCATCGCTGGTCCTTGACATAAGCGCTCATGCGCGCCCCGATCGCCATCATGTCGGCGTCGCTGAGCCGCACCTCCATGCTGCTCGCGTCGAACAGCTTGGCGTAGCCCTGGGCGCCGGCCACTACCACGGCATCGAAATAGGCCTCGATCTCCAGCAGGGTCACCGGCCCGTCGGCGGTCACCATCACCAGCCGCTCGTCGTGCGAGATCGTCCAGTGCATCGGCATCGTCTAGCCGTCACCTGCAGACATTGCGCACGGCCTTCCATTCGGCATCGCTGAAGGGCGGCTTGCCGGACGACGGACGCCGCGTGGCGTCGATGCGCTCGGCGGTCGGCGGATGACTCGACCAGATGCCGGCGACGGCAGCGGAGTCCTTGGGTTCCTTGGCCATCATCTGCTCGAAGAAACTCGCGATGCCGTCGGCGCGGATCTCGAGCTTTTCCAGGAGGGCCACACCCGTGGCATCGGCGTCGCGCTCGAAGGCGCGGCCGTTGCGCAGCGCCAGCAGGACGTTGCCGCCCGACGCCAGCGTGCTCAGGAGATCCGAGTATCCGCCGCTCACCAGCTTGACCAGGAGCTCGATGCCGTACTGGCGCACCAGGCCCTTCATCGGATGGTAGTGCACGACGTGGCCGATCTCGTGCGCCATCACGCCGGCCACTTGCGCGCCGTCCTTGGCCTGGTCGATGAGGTCGAAATAGAAGACCAGGATGCCGCCCGGCAGGGTGAAGGCATTGACCGGGCCGCCTTCCATCACGTGCACGGCGATCTCGTGCGGATAGTCGGCCGCCTTGGCGAGCCGGTTGGCGAGATCGTTCAGTGCTTTCACGCCGCCCTCGCCGTGGCATTCTGCCTTGTCGGCCGTCAGTTCGTCGAACACGCTCTCGCCCAGCTTGACCTGCAGGCTGTAGGGCAGCAGCGGTGCCGCATATTCGGTGCCGTAGTCGACGGCAAGCCAGAACAGCCCGACCAGCGCCGCGAACGTGGCGCCGAACGCGGCAATGCGGCGGGCGGGCGGGGTTCGAGTCCCGGCCAGCGGTGCGAGCTGCGGCACCAGCGAGGCGAGTTGCCGGCGCAGTTCGGGGTCGTCGACCACAAGGCGCGCCTCGGAGCCCTTGCGCACGATCGGCGGCGTCACCTCGTGCTGGATGTCGCCCAGCATGGCGAGCTCGCCGATCGGCCAGCGCGCCAGGATGCCCGCATCGGCGAGACGGAAGATCACCAGCTCGTTGGCGGTGGTGCGCACGCTCACGTCATGCACCAGGGCAGTCTCGCCGTCGTAGAAGCGGGCCAGCGATGCCATCTCAGACGCCGCTCACGTCGAACATGTCCAAAAGGCCCTCGCCATAGCGCGGCCCGAGATCGGTCGGTTGGCGGATCGACGCACCGTCAGGCGCGCCGTAGAGCCACAGCTCGGCCGCGATCAGCCTCAGCGTGCGATGCATCACCCAGGGCCAGCCCAGACCCAAGGTCAGCACGACGATCAGGTAGTTCAGCACCAGGAAGCCCCACATCTGGCGCGTCGAGATCGCCGTGGCAAACAGCACGTTGCCGGCACGACTGTGCGAGACGAGATAACGGAACAGATAGGCCTGCCACCAGCAGCGCAAGGGCAGGATCAGCAGGCTGAAGACGACGTAGAGGCCGATCGCCAGGGCCGCGACCAGCAGGATGGTGCGCAGGCTGGGCCGCGTGAACAGCTTCTGGAACTCCTCCTCCGTGAAGCTGATGCCGAGGCTGCCGACAGCGCCGCCGATCGCCGTGAAGAAGATACCGGCCGCCACCAGCCAGGCGATGATGTTCAGGAAGTAGTAGCCGATATAGCGGCCATAGATGTCGCCGGCGCCGCCGGCGAAGATGAAGGGCAAGCTGCCGAAGCGCGTGTTGGTGATGCGCGGCCGCGCCAGGTTCACCGACACGACCGGCGTCAGCAGCTGGAAGGTGATGGCGTTGGCGAAGGTCAGGAACGTGGCCGCCGCGCCGTAGCGCCAGGCCGAGCCCGCAAGGCCGCAGCGTATGCCGCGCCAGCGCGTGCGCGACAGCCGGTAGCGCAGGCCGGCATAGTGACCGACATAGGCGAGCGGAAAGCCGATCAGCGCGACCGACAGCGTGAAGATGTCGAACAGGCCGAAGCTCGCGAACGGCCTTTCGTGGAACACGTAGATCCACACCAGGTACATCAGGCCGCCCCAGCCCGCGATCAGCAGCAGCGCCAGCACGAAGCCCACCATCAGCTCGATGCCGCGGCCGCGATATTCGAAGCGGTCGCCCAGGATGGCGAAGTGGTTCCACAGATAGCGGCGGATGCGCGTGCGACCCCAGAAGCGCGACCAGCCCAGCGTGAGTAGCATCAGCATCAGATGGCGCAGATAGATCACGTAAAGCTCGCCGAGCTTGCCGTCATAAAGAGGACGGCTCGGCGTCAGGTCGGGCTCGGTCGTGGCAGCCGCCATGGCCGCCGCCGGTTTGCTCGGCGCAGCGGCCTGCCCCCAAAGAGAGGTCGTGTTGGTCACGAAGCGACCTCCAGCCTTGGTTGCACCGCGAAATCTTTCATGCTGCAATGCAACATCATTTGAGGTAGGCAAGTCTACGGAAACCTTTCAGCAGCCGCCACCCTATGACCAACAAGCCTGAGCGAGATCGCCCCTGGTTGATCCGCACCTATGCCGGCCATTCGACCGCAGGCAAGTCGAACGAGCTTTACCGCACCAACTTGAGCCGCGGCCAGACCGGCCTGTCGGTCGCCTTCGATCTGCCGACCCAGACCGGCTACGACTCCGACCATCTGCTGGCCAAGGGCGAGGTCGGCAAGGTCGGCGTGCCGATAAGCCATCTCGGCGACATGCGGACGCTGTTCGACGGCATCCCGCTCGACCGCATGAACACGTCGATGACCATCAACGCGCCGGCGGCGTGGCTGCTCGCTCTTTATATCGCGACGGCCGAGGCGCAGGGCGTCGAGCGCGCCAAGCTGCAGGGCACGACGCAGAACGACATCATCAAGGAGTACCTCTCGCGCGGGACCTACATCTTCCCGCCCGAGCCGTCGCTTCGGCTGACCGCCGACACGATCGGCTTCACCTATCGCGAGGTTCCCAAGTGGAACCCGATGAACGTCTGCAGCTATCACCTGCAGGAAGCCGGCGCGACGCCGGTGCAGGAGCTCGCCTTCTCGCTCGCCAACGCCATCGCCGTGCTCGACGCGGTGCGCGCGCGCGGCCAGGTGCCCGAGGCGGATTTCCCGCAGGTCGTCGGCCGCATCTCCTTCTTCGTCAACGCCGGCATCCGCTTCGTCACCGAGATGTGCAAGATGCGGGCGTTCGCCGAACTGTGGGACGAGCTCACGCGCACGCGCTACGGCGTCGCCGATGCCAAGCAGCGGCTGTTCCGCTACGGCGTGCAGGTGAATTCGCTGGGGCTCACCGAGCAGCAGCCCGAGAACAACGTCTATCGCATTCTCCTTGAAATGCTGGCCGTGGTGATGAGCAAGAACGCCCGCGCCCGCTCGGTGCAATTGCCGGCATGGAACGAGGCGCTGGGCCTGCCGCGGCCGTGGGACCAGCAATGGTCGTTGCGCCTGCAACAGATCGTGGCCTTCGAGACCGACCTTCTGGAGTACGGCGACATCTTCGACGGCAGTGCCGAGATCGCCCGCAAGGTCGAGGCGCTGAAGGCGGAAGCCACGGCCGAGGTGGCGCGCATCACCGACATGGGCGGCGCGGTGGCGGCGATCGAGGCGGCCTACATGAAGCAGCGCCTGGTCGAGTCGAACCTGAAGCGCCTGGCCGCCATCGAGGCCGGCGAGCAGACCGTGGTCGGCGTCAATGCCTACACCGACGCCGAGCCCTCGCCGCTGTCGACCGGCGAAGGCGCCATCCTGACTGTCGACGCCTCGGTCGAGCGCGAGCAGGTCGAGCGCCTGCAGGCGTGGCGAGCCTCGCGCGACGGTGCGGCGGTGAAGAAGGCGCTGGACGCGCTTGCCACCGCCGCCAAGGAAGACCGCAACGTCATGCCCGCGTCGATCGAGTGCGCCAAGGCCGGCATCACGACGGGCGAGTGGACGGAGACCTTGCGCTCGGTATTCGGCGAATATCGTGCCCCCACGGGCGTCGCGCGCGCCGTCGGCGTCAGCGATGGCCGCCTCGAAGCCGCACGCCGCGAGGTCGATACGGTGTCGCGAAGGCTCGGCCGGCGCATAAAGATCCTGGTGGGCAAGCCCGGACTCGACGGCCACTCCAACGGCGCCGAGCAGATCGCCGTGCGCGCCCGCGACTGCGGCATGGAAGTGGTCTACGAGGGCATCCGGCTGACGCCCGAGCGCATCGTCAACGCCGCCCTCGAGGAGAGCGTGCATGTGGTCGGGCTCTCAATCCTGTCGGGCGGCCACGTCTCGCTGGTCGGTGAGGTTTTAGCCGGCCTGCGCGCCGCCGGCATCGGCGACGTGCCGGTGGTGGTGGGCGGCATCATCCCGCCGGCCGACGCCGAGGCGCTGATCAAGACCGGCGTGGCCCGCGTCTACACGCCCAAGGACTTCGACCTCACCCAGATCATGCGCGACATCGTGGCCGTCGTGGACGGCGCATGGAAGGAGGCGGCTTAGCGCAGGCCCGCCGACCCGGCTACGGCGCTGGCGAGGTTTGCTGAGATGTGCTAGTTACATGTAACCTGTTGGACACGGATTACATGGCAACTTCACCACGTGGCAAGTCATCGCGCGACAAGGTTCGAGCACATCGCGAGCGGCTGCGCCGACAAGGCCTGCGGCCCATTCAAGTCTGGGTGCCCGACGTGCGTGCGCCCTCATTCAGAGCGAAGGCGCATAGGCAATCGCTCGCCGTCGCGCGGAGCCAGCACGCCAAGGAAGATCAAGACTTCATTGATGCCGCTTCCGATCTCAGCGGCTTCTGGGATGCTGAATGAAGCGTGGTGAGATTTGGACGGTCTCCGCCGGCGCAGGATATGCCACCAAACCGCGGCCTGCCGTGATCCTGCAGGATGATCGCTTCGATGCCACGGATTCCGTAACGATCTGCGCTTTCACGACCGATCCGACCAACGCCCCGCTGTTTCGCTTGCTCGTCGAGCCGAACGAAACAAACGGCCTTCGCGCAGCATGTCGGCTGATGGTGGACAAGATCACGACCGTGCCCAAGGCAAAGCTTGGCATGCGCGTCGGGCACCTTGGCGATGAGGACATATTGCGCCTCAATCGCGCGGCACTCGTCTTCCTCGGGATGGCGGGAACCGCACCGAACGGATGACGCTTACACCCTGAGGCTTGCCGTGGCGTGCAGCATCGGCTCGACGACGGCGTGGCTGAACAGCCAGGCCTCGGCATGCGCCGCCTTGTCGTCGCGGCGGACCACGCGTGAGAGCGCGATCACGTCGGCATCGTGCGCCGCCCGGAGCACCGTGACGTTGAGATGCGTCAGCGTTGATCCCAGGCCCGCTGCCGCGCGGATAGAAGTGTCGACCAGCGACAGCAGCGCGGCGCTCGACCATGTCTCTCCGGGCTTGAGCGAAAAGCGCAAGCGCACGTCCTGGTCCCGGCACTCCTCGACGAAGACGTCGTGCCGGTCAGCCGCCGGCAGCGTCTTCTCGAGGAGCTGCTGCAATTCGTCTTCCGTCATGCATGGGATGGTATGCTATCCCCCACCCAATGTCGTTCCTCGACCACATCAAGCGCTGCAACAACGCCGACCTCGGCCAGTTCGAGCCGTGGTTCATCGGCCGCCAGCGCGCGGGCTTCCTCCATCGCGACTTCGCGCCCGTCGTCGCGGCCCGGCCCGACCTCTTCGGGCGGCGCGACGGCGCCTGGCATCTCGATGCGGCACTCGACACGCCGGACAAGCGCACGGCGGCGGTGCGCGCCTTCCTGCTCGAGCTGCGCGAGCGTGGCCAGTTCGGCAAGCTGTGGCGCGAGGAAGCCTACCCCGTCACCTGGGTGTTCACCGATCCGCCGCTGATGGCTATGGAGCGCGCGGCGGTGCCGTGGTTCGGCGTGCGCGCCTTCGGGCCGCACATGACGGGCTACGTGCGGCGCGAGGACGGCCTGCACATCTGGGTGCCGCGGCGCTCCTATATGAAGCCGACCTTCCCCGGCGAGCTCGACAACACCGTCGCCGGCGGCCAGCCGACCGGCATCGGCCTGCACGACAATCTGATCAAGGAATGTGCAGAGGAAGCCTCGATCCCGCGCAAGCTCGCCGAGCAGGCCAAGGCGGTGAGCTACATCAGCTACCTCAACCAGTCCGGCCCGCAGCTCAAGCCCGACCTGATGGTCTGCTTCGATCTCGAATTGCCGGAGGATTTCACACCTCGCGCAAACGACGGCGAGGTGCACTCCTTCGAATTGTGGCCGGTGCGGCGTGTGTTCGAGACCGTACGCGACACCACCGAGTTCAAATACAACTGCAATCTGGTCTTGATCGACTTCTTCGTGCGTCACGGGCTGTTGTCGGCCGACGATCCACAGTTCATGGCCATCGTCTCCGGACTGAAGAAGGAGTACACTTCGCTCAACGGTATCGGTTGAGCGACGGCGCGTCGCTACGAATATGTGGCCGGCTCAACAGAGTCTGCGAAAGGTGGCACCCCCCATGCCACGATGCGCGCTTGTTGGTGTCGTTTCGGCCTGCGTCCTGTTCGGCGCGAGCACTTTCTCCCTGGCCTTGGCCCAGGATGGTCACAACGGCCAAGGCCATGCCGAGAACCACGACTGGTATCAGGAGCTGAAGCAGCCGGGCACGGGCCTCTCGTGCTGCAACGGCACGAGCAACAGCGTCGAAGGCGATTGCCGTCCGACCCGGGCCTATCTCAATGACGACGGCATGTGGTATGCCCTGCTCAACGGCCGCTGGGTGCCGGTGCCGCCGCGCGTCGTCCTGCGGCAGCTCGCCCCCGACGGCAGCTCGCATATCTGTGCCAGCAAAAGTGGCATGATCTATTGCTTTTTGGGCGGCTCGCCCAAGATCTGAAGGGAACCCGAAGGTTCCCGGCCTCGTTGTCGAAAATGACGCCGTGGGGCCCTCGCGGCAGACGGAGGCGGTCGATGCGCCTATCTGCGTTTGGTTTCGTGTTGCTATCTGCTCTCTGGATCGCAAGTGCCAATGCCCGAGCCCAGGATGCGCACGATCACGCGCAAGGCCAGTACGGCCAGGGTCACTCCGAGAACCACGACTGGTATCAGGAGCTGAAGCAGCCCGGCACGGGCTACTCGTGCTGCAACGGCCGCTCCAACACTTCAGAGGGCGACTGCCGGCCGACCCGCGCCTATCTCAACGATGACGGCATGTGGTACGCGCTGCTCAACGGCCGCTGGGTGCCGGTGCCGCCGCGCGTCGTCCTGCAGCAGCTCGCACCCGACGGCCGCAGCCACATCTGCGCCAGCAAGAACGGCATGATCTACTGCTTCCTCGGGGGGTCTCCGAAGAGCTGAGCTGGGCGCGCGCCACTCCAGTGGCGCGTCTTTTCAGGCTTTTCTGGACCGCGCGCATCCTGCGCGCTCATGCGTTTTATGAGCGAGCCAGAGGCTCGCGGTCCGGAAGACCATGACGCGCTACTGGCGTGGCGCGCGCCCAGCGATCACGTCGATCTCAATGCCGATGATGGTGCCGCCGCCCGGCTTGTTCTCGACGATCACCGGCTGGCCGAGCAGGGCGGCAAGCTTGTCGGAGACGATGCGGGCGGAGGTGTCGGTCGATCCGCCCGGCGCATAGGGCACGATGAAACGGATGGGTCGTTCGGGAAACGCCTGCACGCGACCGGATTGCGGAAGGGCGGCCACGGCCGCCGCGGCCAGGAGATGCCGGCGTTTCATGTTTCCTCCCGTTTTGCCCAACCTGCCACGGCATGCGAAGGTTGGACAAGGCAACTGGGGACGAAAGTGGCGCGGGACGGTCAAGGGCTGGAGGTGAGCAACGCCGGTGCGGAGGCGATCGCCTCGCTGGATTTCCTGCGCGATGAATGGCTCTCCTTCGGCAACCGGCTCGCCGACTTCGCCGCCGCCGCCGACAAGGAGGCAAGCTGCGCGCTCCTGCCGGTGATGGCGGCCAACCTCGTGCTGTCGATGAACTCCGACGAAGGCCGCGAGGCCGCGCGCAAGTATCTCGCCCGCGCCAAGGCCCTTGCCGCGAATGCCAACGCCCGCGAGCAAGCCTGGCTCGCCACGACCGAGGCCTGGATCGACGGCGATACCGACCGCTGCCTGAAGATCCACGAGGACATGGCGGCCGAATGGCCGCGCGACCTTCTGGCCGGCAAGCTCGGCCAGCTCCATGCCTTCAACTGCGGCGACGCCGAGGCCCTGCTGCGCATCGGCGAGTGTCTGTTCGCCGCCAACCAGGACAATCGCTACGTCCATGCGATGTATGCCTTCGGCCTGGAGGAGTGCAATCGCATCGTCGAGGCCGAGACCATCGCGCGCGCTGCCCTCCAGATCGACCGCTGCGATCCCTGGGCGCATCACGCTGTCGCCCATTGCCTGGAGGCGCGCGGCAAGATGCTCGAGGGCGTGGCCTTCCTGGAATCGATGTCCGACACCTGGGAGGGCTGCAATTCCTTCATGTACACCCACAACTGGTGGCATCTCGCACTGTTCCTGATCGACCTCGACCGGGCCGACGAGGCGCTCGCGCTGTTCGACAAGCGCGTGTGGGGCGTATGGAAGGAGTTCTGCGAGGACCAGATCAACGCCGTCTCGCTGCTGGCGCGGCTCGAATTGCGCGGCGTCGATGTCGGCGGCCGCTGGGCCGACGTGGCGTCCTACCTGAAGCCGCGCCTGCACGAGCACTTCGTGCCCTTCCTCGACCTGCAATATCTCTATGGCCTGGCCCGCGCCGGCGAGCAGAGCGCCGTCACCGAGATGCTGGCAGGCCTGGAAGACCGCGCCGAGAACGCCAGGCCCTTCGAGCGCGAGGCCTGGGCCGATTGCACCGTGCCGGCCGCGCACGGCCTCGCCGCCTACGCCAAGGGCGACCACGCCGAGGCCGCGCGCCTGCTCGGCCAGGCGATGCCGCATCTTTCGAGGATCGGCGGCAGCATCGCCCAGCGCTCGCTGTTCGGCGCCATCCATCTCGATGCCTTGATGAAGTCCGGCTGGAACGACGCGGCGCTGAAGATCCTTCAGGCCGACGATCACGAGCGGCCGACCGTGCCGTGGACCAAGCGTTCGCTCGGCGATCTCTATCGCCGCGTCGGCCGCATGGAGCAGGCGCTGGCCGCGGAGTACCAGGCCGAGCAGTTGTCACGACAATATGCGAGAGGAAAAGCGACATGAGCGACCTGACCCAACTGACCGCGGCCGAGCTCTCCAGGCTCTACCGCAAGGGCAAGGCCTCGCCGGTCGAGACCATGAAGGCGGTTCTCGCGCGCACCGGCCGGATCAATCCCGTGATCAACGCCTTCTGCCAGGTCGATGCGGAGCGTTCGCTGAAGGCCGCGCGCGCGTCGGAGCGGCGCTGGAAGAAGGGCAAGCCGCTCTCGCCGATCGACGGCGTACCGGTCTCGATCAAGGAGCTGGTGCGGGTGAAGGGCTGGCCGGCCTCGATGGGCAGCAAGCTCACCGACAAGACGCCGGCCGACGCCGATGCGCCGGCCGTGGCGCGCCTGCGCGAGGCCGGCGCCATCGTGTTCGCCCAGAGCGCCAGCTCGGAGTACGGCCACAAGGGCGTGACCGATTCGCCCCTGCACGGCATCACGCGCAATCCCTGGAACACCGGGCGCACGCCGGGCGGCTCCTCGGGCGGCGCCGGCGCGGCCGTGGCCGCGGGCCTGGGGCCGATCGCCATCGGCACCGACGGCGGCGGTTCGGTGCGCATCCCCTCGAGCTTCAACGGCCTGGTCGGCATCAAGGCCACGTTCGGCCGCGTCCCGGCCTGGCCGCCGTCGATGACCGGCGATCTGTCCAATACCGGCCCGATGTGCCGCACCGCGCTCGACTGCGCGCTGATGATGAATGCGATCAGCCGGCCCGACCCGCGCGACGCCCATGGGCTGCCGGCCGACGACACGGACTATGCCAAGGCGATCGACGGCAAGCTGAAGAAGCTCAGGGTCGGCTTCGTGCTGCGCTTCGGCGATCATCCGCTCGATATCGAGGTCGCGGCCCTGGTCACCAAGGCGGCCAAGCAGTTCGAGAAGCTCGGCTGCAAGGTCGAGGAGGTCGCCGCCCCCTTCTCCTACGCCGATGCCGGCCGCGCCTTCGTGATCCATTGGCTCGCCGCCCTGCAGAGGCTGCTGAAGCTCTTCCCGGAGAGCCGCCACAACGAGTTCGATCCCAACCTTCTGGCCTCGGCCAAGGCCGGCCTGCGCTATTCGCTGCAGGACGTGGTCAACGCCCAGGTCACGCGGCGCGAGCTGGCGATCGCCTGGAACCTGTTCTTCGACAAGTACGACCTGATGCTGTCGCCCGCCGTCGCCGTGCAGCCTTTCGAGGTCGGCAAGAACCTGCCCGACGGTCCGGAAGGCAAGGCCAATGCGCTGTGGTCGCCCTATACCTCGCAGTTCAACCTGAGCCGCCATCCCGCGGCGTCGGTGCCCTGCGGCTTGAGCCGCCAGGGCCTGCCGATCGGGCTGCAGATTGCAGCGGGACACTACAAGGACGCGCTCGTGCTGCGCGCCGCCGCCCGCTATGCCGAGACCAATCCGTTGACGTTCCCTGTCCTGCCGGAGGCCAAGTAAATGACTGCCGATCTTGCGATGATGCCAGCCTGGCAGCTCGTGAAGCTCTACAAGGCGCGCAAGGCCTCGCCGGTCGAAGCCGCCAGGGCCGCCATCGCCCGCATAGAAGCCTTCAATCCGCAGCTCAACGCCTTCCAGCACCTCGATCCCGACGGCGCCCTGCGGGCAGCGCGCGCCTCGGAGAAGCGCTGGAAGAAGGGCGGCAAGCGACTTTCCGACATCGACGGCGTGCCCATCACGATCAAGGACATGGTGCTGACCAAGGGCCTGCCCACACGCATGGGCAGCCTGGCGACCGAGGCCGACGGGCCGTGGACCGTCGACTCGCCGGTCGGCCAGCACCTGCGCCAGGCGGGCACCGTGCTCCTGGGCAAGACGACCTCGCCGGAATACGGCTGGAAGGGCGTGACCGATTCGGCGTTGTTCGGCACCACCCACAATCCGTGGAAGATCGGCTGCACGCCGGGCGGGTCGTCGGGCGGCGGCGTGGCGGCCGAGGCGGTCGGCATGGGCAATCTCGCCGTCGGCACCGACGGCGCGGGCTCGGTGCGCATCCCCTGCTCCTTCACCGGCCTGTTCGGCCTGAAGCCCACGCAGGCGCGCGTGCCGCTCTATCCGCCCTCGGCGCAGGGCACGCTCTCCCATATCGGGCCGATGACGCGCACCGTACGCGACGCGGCGCTGATGATGAACGTGATGGCGCGGCCCGATCCGCGCGATCCCTACGGCCGGCCGGACGACGAGGAGGATTATCTCAAAGGCTTCGACAAGGGCGTGAAGAACCTGCGCATCGCCTACTCGCCCAACCTGGGCTTCGTCGAGAAGGAGAAGATCGATCGCGACGTCGCCCAGGCCGTCGAGAACGCCGGAAAGGTGTTCCGCACGCTGGGCGCCAAGGTGGTCGAGGATTCGCCCGACCTGATGGGGCTCGATCCGCGGCGCATCCTGAACGCGCACTGGCAGTCCAACGTCGCCATCCTGGTCAAGACCTTCAGCCCCGAGAAGCGCGCGCTGATGGATCCGGGGCTCCTGAAGGCCGCCGAGCATGGCGCCAATCTCGGTCAGGAGACGGTGGTGACCGCGATCCACCAACGCCAGCAGGTGGCGGCGATCATGAACGCCTTCATGGCCAAGTACGATCTGCTGCTGACGCCCACCATGCCGATGACGGCCTTCGCGGTGAACGAGAACGCGGCCTGGGACGGCGACGGCGTCGACATCGGCTGGACGCCGTTCACCTTGACCTTCAACCTGACACGCCAGCCCGCCGCGACGATCCCCTGCGGCCTCGACCGCGAGGGCTTGCCGATCGGCCTGCAGATCGTCGCCGGCCACGCCCGCGACGCTTTGGTGTTACGGGCGGCCGCGGCCTACGAGCGCGTGCGCCCGATCCCGGCCCCGCCGATGGCGCATCAGATCTAAGGGAGCGCGGGCCTCTGGCCCGCTCATGCGCGATGGCCGAATTCAAAGGTTGGCATTCGCGGGGTTACCTTCCTCACTTCGACTCACCGGAAACGATCCAGTTCGTTACCTTCCGGCTGGCCGATAGCCTGCCGCGGCAAGCCATTGAGCGCATCCGGATGCAGAGTGACGTCTTGCAGCACCTGGACCACGAACTCGATGCAGGCCTGGGTGCCTGCTGGCTGAGTCAGTCCGAAATCGCGTCGTTGGTCGAGAAGGCGTTGTTCCATTTCGATGAGCAGCAGTATCGCCTTCTGGGCTGGTGTCTCATGCCGAACCATGTCCATGTCGTGATCGAAATGCTGGGAGACCATTCACTAACCAAGGTCGTCTGGAGCTGGAAGTCTTTCACCGCTAAGCAGGCAAATACGGCACTGCGACGGTCGGGGACCTTTTGGGATGTCGACTATTTCGACCGCTACATGAGAAACGAAGAACATCTGTTCCTGACAATCGAGTACGTGGAGCAGAACCCGGTGAAAGCCGGCCTGTGTTCAACTCCGGCCGAATGGTCTTGGAGCTCGGCTCGCTTTCGCGAAGTATGAGCCATGAGCGGGCCGGAGGCCCGCGCTCCCGTCAGTCCTTCTGCCCGTAGAGCTTGCGGCACTCGTAGGTGAGCTGGGTCGTCCGCTGGTCGGCGCAGTCCTTCTGGCGCTCCATGTAGAGCGCGACGCCGTAGAAGACGAAGGCGCCCAGCAGCCAGACGATGATCGAGACGGTGAGCGCCGCCTCGAATGTGTCGTCGAGCTTGCGGGCGATACGGCCGCCCGGCGACAGCGAGGCGACAACGCGCATGGCAATCAGCGTCAGCGGGAAGGTCGCCACGCCGCAGGCCAGGAAGAACAGCAGGAGATTCCCGATCGCCATCGCGGGCGGCAAAATGCTGGCGGCAGCCCGGATGGTCAAGAACCTGCGATGGCCCGTCGCGGTATATAATTGCAACGAGCAGGGAGAAAGCGATGGCGCTGACGCGCCGCACGGTCGTCAAGATGTATCTGGGTGCCGGCATGGTTGCCGGCCTGGCCGGGCTCGCCTACCTGGCGGAGGAACGGGTGGCACTCGGCCCGACCGACGGCAAAGGCTTCCGGCCCATCCGCTGGCCCTTCTCCGCCGACGCCTGGCCGCCCGGCCGCGCCTGGACCGGCCACGATCTCGACTTCTACGTCCGCCTGAAATTCGACATCTGCAGCGACTGTGAGACGGGCGTGATCAGCGACGAGGCGGTCGACCGCGTGGTCGACATCGACCGACTCGATCCGCGCTTCGCGCCCGTCGGGCCGGGCAGCCGCATCCGCATCACCGACCTGTTCGGCCGCAGCCGGCTCTATCGCCACAAGATGCGCAACGGCGCGCCGCGCCGCGCCGAGGGCATCGTCGTTGCCTACAAGTGCGACCTCCTGGTCGCCATCGTCGACGGCAACATGGCCGATCCCGACAAGCGCAAGATGGCGCATCGATTTCTCGAGTCGAACACGGTGCAGATCTGGGTGAACAAGCAGCTCGACGGCCGCTAATCTCATGCTCTTCCGGACCGCCGGCTTCCAGCCGGCCTCATGATCATGAGCCGGCCAGAGGCCGGCGGTCCGGAAGACTAAGAGCCGAGTCGACTGACCAAGGCTGAGACCTGCTCATCGACATCGAGAAGCGCGGTATCGACAACGATGTGCGATCGATCCCAGGTCTCGTAGTGACGGTCAACGACAGCCTGCCACGTCGGTAACTGGTGCCCCTCGATATCGGCTGTCCGCGTTTTGACGCGGCGGCGATGCCCGGTGGCGTCTGAGCTGATCACTTCTACCTCGATGGCGCGAGCGCCGGTCCGCCGGGCCACGTCCAGCCAGGCGTCGCGCGTCGCCTGCACGGGATTGACCGTATCGGCGACGACAATTCTGCCCACGCGCAGATTATCTTCGGCGACGCCGTAGGCCACGACGTAACCCGTCGGTCCGACATCGCCCTTGAGGACATCGCACGACCGCATCGCTTGTTCGATCGTGTCGAGGCGGACATGCACCGCCTGCAGGCGACGTGCCAGTGGCCGTGCGATGGTGGTCTTGCCGGTGCCGGGCAATCCGCCGAACACGATGAGCATCGGCCAGCTAGCCCCAGACTTCCCGCGCCACCTCGACACACCGCCCGAGCTTGGCCCACTGCTCGTCCTCGGCCAGCAGGTTGCCTTCCTCGGTGCTGGCGAAGCCGCATTGCGGCGACAGGCAGAGCTGGTCGAGGGCTGTGAACTTCGCCGCCTCGTCGATGCGGCGCTTGAGCTGGTCCTTGCTCTCCAGCGCGCCGGTCTTGGAGGTCATGACGCCCAGCACGACCTGCTTGCCCTTGGGCAGGAAGCGCAGCGGCTCGAAGCCGCCGGCGCGCTCGGTGTCGTACTCCATGAAATAGGCGTCGACGCCCATCTGGTTGAACAGGATGTCGGCCACGCGCTCGTAGCCGCCCTGCGCCATCCAGGTCGAGCGGAAGTTGCCGCGGCAGAGATGCATGGAGATGGTCATGCCGGGCGTGCGGCCGGCGCAGGCGGCGTTCACCAGGTCGGCATAGACGTGCAACAGCCGGTCGGGATCGTCGCCGCGGCCGCGCAGGTAGTCGCGCTGAGCCTCGTCGCAGAGATAGGCGACGAACACCTCGTCGAGCTGCAGGTAGGTGCAGCCCGCCTCGCCGAAGGCGCGCACCGCCTTGCCGTAGGCGCGGCCGAGATCGGCGAAGAACGGCTCCATCTCGGGATAGACCGACTTCTCGATCGCCTGCCGGCCGCCGCGATAGTGCAGCGCCGTCGGCGACGGGATGGTCATCTTGGGCACCGACTTGGCGACCGACTTCAGGTACTTGAAGTGGTCGATCATGGGATGGCTGGCCGAGAAATCGATCTTGCCATGCACATGCAGGCCTTCGGCCTTGGTCTGCGTGCCCTTGAACTGCAGACCCTGCGTCACGCTCACCAGCTCCACACCGTCGAGCTTGGCCAGGAAATCATAATGCCACCATGAGCGGCGGAACTCACCGTCGGTCACCGCCTGCAGGCCGATCGATTCCTGCTTGGCGACCAGCTTCTTGATCTCGGCGTCCTCGACGGCCTTCAGCTCAGCCGGCGTGATCTCGCCGGCAAGGCGCTTGGTGCGCGCGTCCTTCACTGGCTGGCTGCGCAAGAGGCTTCCGACCTGGTCGGCACGGAAGGGCGGCTTGGTGCGTTGCATGACGTCTCCTCCGTCGATTTCGATGACGCTTAACATGTTCTCGTGATAGGATTAAACACTATTCAATCCCATTGGCGTACCGGAGCGCATCTATGCGAACTACCCAGCAACTCAGCGTAACGTTGCCGAAGGAAATGGCCCAGATGGTCCGAAACAAGGTTGCCTCCGGAGAGTATGCGTCGGAAAGCGAAGTCGTGCGGGACGGGCTTCGCGCTCTGCAGGCCCGCGATCGCGCGCTGGAAACCTGGCTTCGGACCGAAGTTGTAGCAGCCTATGACGACGCGAAAGCCAACCCATCGTCTCTCCTGAGCAGCTCCCAGGCTCGTGCGAAGCTCGCCGCTCTACACAAGCGAACGGCTAAGAAACGGTCGTGAAGGCGAGCACCAAGTATTCACCATTCGCAACGAGGCAGTTGCAGGACTTATACGAGTATGTTGCGCGAGCGTCGGGCCCGGAAAGAGCCGATGCCTTTGTGGGTTCGATATTCGACTATTGTGACCGCCTCGCGAATTCGCCCTATCGTGGCACCAAACGCGATGACCTGCGCCCGGGGTTGCGAATCGTCGGCCTAAAGCGACAGGTGACCATCGCTTTTTCGGTGACCGATGGCGCCGTTGAGGTTTTGGGAGTGTTCTATCGTGGCCGCAGTTTCGAGTCCGTACTGAGGGACAAGTAAGTCTTGTGCATCACGCCGCCACACCCAGCGCGTTGCGAATAGAGCTGTGGAAGTGGACCAGCGACGGCTCGTTGCGGCCGTAGATCACCTCCTCGGTGGCGCCCGATTCGAAGCCGATCTGCATGCGCTCGCCCAGGGGGAAATCCTCGTCCATCACCGTGCGAATGGCGATGTCGCGGTTTTTCTCCCAGTAGGCGTCGGACTTGTCGCTGCCTTCGGGCTTGTAGATCGTCATCTCGACGTCGCAGCGGCTCGCGTCGTCGCGATCGGGGAAGGCGCGCCAGATCTCGATGTGGTCGACCTGCCAGATCAGGATGGTGTTGGGGAAGAGCTGGTAGATCGAGATGACGTGCGGGCGGTAGTTGCGCTCGCCCTCGGGCAGCGGCCGCACCGCATCGATCGAGGTGCGCGCCACGCACATGCGGCCGTGCAGGCCGGCGCCGTCGAACGTGCCGACATTGCCGATGAAGTACGGCGCGATCGTCTTCCGATGCAGGTGCGGGATATGATAACCCTCGAGGAAGGTGTCGATGGCGAACTTCCAGTTGATGCGCGGCGCGACGCGGTCGGCCGAAAAGATCGGATAGGTCTCCAGCCTCAGCGCCGCAAGATCGGCGACGAGCGTGCCGAGATCGGCATCGATGTCGATCGCTCCGCTTTCGCCCGCGCCGATCGGCTTGGGCCGCACGAACATCAGGCCGTGGCGCTCCGCCGCTGGCAGGCGCACCAGGCCGTGGCTGGCGAGATCGATGCCGGCGAAGCCCACCTTGTCGGTGATGCCTAAAAGCTTGCCGGCGGCATCGTAGGTCCAGCCGTGATAGGGGCAGACGAAGGCCCGCGCGTTGCCGCAGCCCTGCGCCACCGGCGCGCCGCGATGGCGGCAGATGTTGGCGAAGGCGCGGACCTCGCCGTCGGCGCCGCGGGTCATCAGCACCGGCATGCCGGCCACGTCCTCGGTGAGGTAGTCGCCGGGCTTGGGCAGGCGCGTCGACAGGCCCATGAAGACCGGCCGGTCGCGGAACAGGCGCTGGCGCTCCAGGCCGGCGCGCTCGCGGCAGGAATAGGCCGAGACGCGGTTGCGGAACATGTCGGCGGCCAGGTCGGTGGTGCGGCCGTCGATATGGCCGAGCAGCCGCCTCCCGACGGCCAGTTCTTCTTGTCTGTTCATGGGTGAATCTTAGTCTTCCGGACCGCGCGCTTCCAGCGCGCTCATGAATCATGAGCGTAGGGAGCCGAATCGGCCTCTGGCCGATTCGGCGTAGGAGGCTCGCGGTCCGGAAGAGCATGATGCGCCCAACATAGGGCCTGCTCGACGACTTGCTTGGCCGTCATCCCCCCTTCACGCATCGCGCGGATGGTCATGTCGCGGTCGCGCTTGGCGAAGCGGCGGCCCGAGGCGTCGGTCAGAAGCCTGTGGTGCGCGTATCGTGGCGTCTCGTAGCCCAGAAGCTTCTGCAGCAGGCCGTGGACATGCGTCGAGGGCAGCACGTCGACGCCGCGCGTCACCAGGGTGATACCCTGCAGATGATCGTCGACCGTAGCCGCAAGATGATAGCTGGTCGGCGTATCCTTGCGCGCGATCACGAAGTCACCCATCAGCAGCGGCTGACCATCGACGCGACCCAGCGTCTCGTCAAAGAAGTCGTAAGGGCCGGCCTGCTCCGCGGCGCGACCGGCATCGAGCCGCATGCAGTGTTCGTGGCCCGCCGTCATGCGCTGGCGTCGCTCCTGCACCGACAGATGCCGGCAGGTGCCTGGATAGAGCGGGCCGTCGGGCCCCTGGAGCTGGGCGTGTGGAGCGTTGGCCGAGGCCGCGATCTCTCGCTCGATGTCGGCACGGCTGCAGAAGCAGGGATAGACCAGGCCGTGCTCGTCGAGCCGGTCGAGCGCGCGGCCGTAGTCGGCGAAGTGGTCGGACTGGCGGCGCACCTCGCCATCCCAGGCGAAGCCCAACCATTCGAGGTCTGCCAGCATCGCCGCCTCGTACTCCCGCTTGCAGCGGCGGATGTCGATGTCTTCGATGCGCACCAGGAAGCGGCCGCCGGCCTCACGCGCGCGATGCCATCCGGTCCATGCCGAATAGGCCGAGCCGAGATGCAACTCGCCGGTCGGGCTGGGCGCAAAGCGCGTCACGACGGTCATGCGCGCGACTGCTTGCCGTCGATGAAGTCCAGGAGCAGGCCGGGCATGCCCTTGACCGGCGACGATGGCGGCTCGGCCGTGCGCAATTCGACGTACAGCGCGGCCGATCGCTTCAAGGCCTCCGCGATCGACCGGTGGCCGGTGCTGGGCAGCGTCGGCGCCAGCAGGGCCTTCGCACCCTCGACGTCCTCGACCCGCCGCACACCACGCGGGTGGCGGCCGGCATTGCGCTGGAGCATCGCGCCCAGCACCTGATCGCGGAAGAAATCGAGGCCACCGATGGCCTCGAAGTGCTCGCCGCGCAGCAGCTTGGTCGCCACGTAGTGCAGCCAGACCCAGGCGCGGTCCTCGTACCATTGGGCGTCCCTGCCCTGCCCCGACACCGTCAAGCCGGCCAGTCGCCGTTCGAGATCGCCGGGGTTGCGCGCCCACAGCACCACGGGGTGCTCCGAAAGCGCGGAAAGGTCGCCGGGGGCGATGAACTTGAGATCGACATGCAGCAGCGGCGGGCCGAACAGGCAGATCAGGAGACGCGGTTCGCCGACATGCTCGCCGCTGAAGGCCGCCAGCAACGATCCGAGGCCGGCGGCGAACGCCTGGCGCCCGGCCATCGCCGCGGCATGATCGTCGGCGCGCACGACGATCACGAAATCGAGGTCGGAATGCTCGTCGAAGCCGCCATAGGCCAGCGAGCCGGTGCCCAGCAGCGCCTCGAACCGCGCGTCGGCGCGCACGGCGTCAACGACGCGCTCGAGCATGCGCGCGTGCAGGTCGGGAAGGTCGAGTTCGATGTCCATGCCGCGGAACTTACAGTTCCCCCGCGCCGCGTGCTATGCCGGCCGCATGGCTGAAGTGGTTCTCGATGCCGCCAATCTCAAGAAGGCGATGCGGCATCTGGCGAAGGTCGACGCCGATTTCGCGCGCGCGATCAAGGAGGTCGGGCATCCCGAGTTGCGCGAGGTCCCGACGGGATTCGGCGGCCTGATGCGCTCGATCGTGGGCCAGCAGGTCTCGGTCCATGCCGCGCGCAGCATCTGGCTCCGGCTGGAGGCCGCGGCGCCCAGCATGGAGCCGGCGGATTTCCTGGCGCTGAGCGACGAGCAGCTGCGCGCCGTCGGCCTGTCGGGCGCCAAGATGCGCTATGGGCGCAGCCTTGCCAGCGACATCGTCGAGGGCCGCATCGACTTCAGGGCGCTCGATGCGCTCGACGACGAAGCCGCCATCGCCACGCTGTGCCAGGCCAAGGGCATCGGCCGCTGGACGGCGGAGATCTACCTGATGTTCGCCCATGGCCGGCCCGACATCATGCCGGGTCTCGATCTCGGCCTGGTGATCGCCGCCCAGCATCTCAAGAAGCTGCGCAAGCGGCCCGACGCGAAACGGCTGGTCAAAATCGCAGAGCAGTGGCGGCCGTGGCGCAGTGCAGCGGCGCTGCTGCTCTGGCACTATCGCCGCAACATGCCGGACTGGAGCGCCAAGGAACCAAAGGCGGCGGCGAAACGGGAGTCGAAAGCAAAATGACCAAGCTCGAAGGCGCCAGCTACGGCCCGCACAACGAGGGCAAGCCCGGCCACATGGTGATCCTGCTGCACGGCTACGGCGCCGACGGCAACGATTTGATCGGGCTGGCGCCGGTGATGGGACCGTTGATGCCCGACGTCATCTTTTATGCGCCCAATGCGCCGCAGCCTTGCGAGGGAAATCCCTTCGGCTACCAGTGGTTCCCCGTCTCGCGGCTCGATCCTGCGCTGGCATTGGCCGGCGTGCGCAGCGCGGCGGCCGACGTCGACGCCTTCCTCGACGCCCAGATGGCCAAGCACGGGCTCGACGAGAGCAAGACCGCGCTGGTCGGCTTCTCGCAGGGCACGATGATGGCCCTGCATGTCGGCCTGCGCCGCGCCACGCCGCTCGCCGGCATCGTCGGCTTCTCCGGCATGCTGGCGGGACCGGAAGTCCTGAAGGACGAGATCAAGTCACGACCGCCGGTGCTGCTGACACATGGCGACAAGGACGAGATGCTGCCGCATGTCCTGAGCCAGCGCGCCGCCCAGGTGCTGCAGCAGCACGACGTGAAGGTCGGCCTGCACATTGCCGAGGGTGTCGGCCACGGCATCAACGACACGGGGCTGTCGGCCGCCGCGCGCTTCCTGCTCGAGGCGTTCAAGCTGCCGATGCCCGCCTAGGAAAAAGAAGATGACCGAGGGAACGTGCAAGCGGGGCTTCGAGCGCGTGGCCGAAGCCTTCCAGAAGAATTTCGACGCCAAGGGCGAGGTCGGCGCCTCGGTCTGCCTCGCGGTCGGCGGCGAGACGGTGGTCGATCTGTGGGGCGGCACGGCTGACCAGAAGACGGGCGCGCCGTGGAAGAAGGACACGGTCGGCATCGTCTTCTCCTGCACCAAGGGGGCGACGGCAATCTGCGCCCACGTGCTGGCGAGCCGCGGCAAGCTCGACCTCGACGCGCCCGTCGCCGAGCTGTGGCCCGAGTTTGCCAAGAACGGCAAGGAGCGCGCGACCACGCGCATGATGCTCGACCATTCGGTCGGCGTGCCGGCGCTGCGCACCGAGGTGAAGGACAGCGGTCCCTACGAATGGGACTACATGACCGGACTGCTGGCCGAGGAGGCGCCGTTCTGGGAGCCCGGCACGCGCAACGGCTATCACGGTTTCACCTTCGGCTGGACGGTGGGCGAGATGGTGCGGCGCACCGCCGGCGTCTCGCTCGGCACCTTCTTCCAGAACGAGATTGCCAAACCGTTGGGGCTCGATTTCTGGATCGGCCTGCCCGAGGCGTTCGAGCCGCGGGTCGCTCCCATCATCCCCTTCGTCTACAAGCCCGAGCAGGCCACGACGCCGTTCATGATCGATCTGGCGACCAGGCGCGATTCGCCGGCCGCCCTCTTCTACTTCAACGTCGGTGCCTGGCGCACCGGCGGTGCCAACACGCGGGCTGGTCGCGCCGCCGAGATCGGCGCGGCCAACGGCGTCACCAACGCACGCGGGCTCGCCGGCCTGTACGCTCCGTTGGCCAATGGCGGTGGAAAGCTGGTCGACGGCAAGACTCTCGCGCGCATGGGCGAGGTCTCGATGGCGACGCACGACGATGCCACCTTGCGCATCCCGACGCGCTTTGCGCCAGGCTTCATGAAGTCGATGGACAACCGCAAGCGCAGCATCGGCGCCAGGCTGTTCGGGCCGGACGTCGACAGCGTGATCATAGGAAGTGCCGCCTTCGGCCATGTCGGCGCCGGCGGCTCGCTGGGCTTCGCCGATCCGGCCGCCGGCCTCTCCTTCGGCTACACCATGAACCGCATGGGCCCCGGCCTGCTGATGAATGAGCGCGGCCAGGCGCTGGTCGACGCGGCCTATCTTTCGCTCGGCTACACGAACAAGGATGGCGGGGTGTGGGTGAAGTGACCGGTTGCTGATCCGCCGATGATCCCCGTCCTTCGCCCGCTGAAAGACCCGGCCGTCGCCACGGTCTGGTCGGGGCTCGCCGCCTCGACCATCGGCGAGGACCTGTTCCGCGTCGCCGTCGTCTGGATCGCCGCCGAGCAGATCGGCAACGCCGCAGGCTACGTCAACGCCGCGCAATATGCCGCCATGCTGGTGGTCGGTCTGCTCGGCGCTTCGCTGTTCGACCGCTGGCCCGCCGATCGCGCGATGATCGGCTCGAAGTACGCCAGCGCCGTTCTCGCCCTGCTGCCGGTCGCAGGCTTCTACGTGTGGGGCATCTCGATTCCCCTGCTCGTGGTCTCGGTCATGGGCCTGGCCGCCATGCGCATGGTGTTCACGCCGGCACTGCAGTCGGCCGTGCCGGTGCTGGTCAAGGACCGCGAGGCATTGCAGGCGATCAATGGCCTGTTCGACGCGACCTGGCGGCTGGCACGCCTGATCGGCCCGATGATGGCGGCCGTGCTCAACGCGCTGTTGCCCGTGATCCATTTCCTCTCGGTCACCGCGGTGGGCTTCGTGCTGTCGGGTCTCGCCGTGTGGGCCGTGCGCGATCGAGTCGTCGATCCCGCAGCCAAGCCCCGGCCGAGCCGCGGCGGCTGGCGCGGCGCCTGGGATGCGCTCCTGGATGGCGCGCGGTTGATGCTGAGCGAGCCCACGACCGGCGCGCTGCTCCTGATCAACGCTTTCGCCAACGGCCCGTGGAGCGTGGCCCTGCAGCTCGCCATCGCCCTGATGGTGGTCGAGCACGACCCGTACCTGTTCGGCCTCCATGGCCTGGCAGCGCTCGGCTTGATCATCGGCACCATCGGCCTGGGCGACGTTGTCGGCAACCTGGTGGCCGGCAGCGTGCGCTTCGCCCGGCCGCTGTCGACCATGTTCCTGGGCTATGTCGCCATGGGCCTGGGCTTCGTGCTGATCGCGCTGGCCGCCTGGGGCCTGCCCAATCCGTGGAAGCTGCCGGGCATGATGCTGTCGGGCCTGGTCTCGGGCTTCGGCGGGCCGTTCTTCTTCATCCCCATGATCACGCGCATGCAGACCACCTTCCGCGGCGCCGAGATCGCCCGCGTGTTTCGCCTGCGGCTCGCCATCATGGCGGCCTCCATGCTGGTCTTTAACCTCGGCGCCACGCCGCTGTTCGACCTGATCGGCCCGACCCACACCGAGTTCTATCTCGGCGTGCTGCTGCTGGCGCTGGGCGTGGGCGGTTACACCTACTTCCGGCGGCGCGAAAACGAGCCGGAGCGAGTTCCCAAGATCGTCGCCGATCTCAAATGAAGACGGACGATTGCAGATGATCCTGAGTTTCCCTTGAGACCGTACAACCCGTTTCACCCGGAACTTTCTCACCCAAGGCACCTCGACGTGCTATGGGGATCGCCCTCACACAGAATTGGAGAGCTTCATGGCCAAGAAACCTGGCGCGCGCGCCCGGGTGGAATTCGTTTTTTTCAACGTGACCTACGAGGACGGCTCGCAACGCTCGAATCGTCGGGTTCCCGCCGAAGCCCTGGCCGACGGCGATGCTGGTGCGCGTGGTGTCATCGAAGAGCAGGACCGGACCGTAGCAGAGAAGTCCGGCATCCCTCCCCTCGCCATCAAGACCATCAACAGAGCCGCCTAAACCAGCGTTCATGCGTTCGCGTCGGGAGGCGGATCGACGCGCACGGGGGGCGGCTCAGGTCTTTTCCTCAAGCGACCGAGTCTCAGCGCCCCAATTATCCTCTTGCGGGAAACAGTGTGTATTGATAGCGTGTCTTTAGTACACAGCGTTACCGTTAACTCCCGACAAGCAGGAGCGCACCATGGCCAAGGCCTTCCCGACCGACAATCCCTTCCTGCACGGCTACTACGGCCCGGTGAACACCGAGGCCGACGCCGGCCATCTGCACATCACCGGCGAGATGCCCAAGGAGCTTTGCGGCACGCTCTATCGCAACGGTCCCAACCCGCAGTTCGCGCCGCGCGGGCCGTACCACTGGTTCGGCGGCGACGGCATGATCCACGCCTTCCACATCGAGAACGGCAACGTCTCCTACAAGAACCGCTGGGTGCGCACGCCCAAGTGGGAGCTCGAGAACAAGGAAGGCGAGGGCCTTTCCGGCACCTTCGGCAATCCGCGCTACAGCGATCCGCGTATCGTCCAGATGAACTCGACCATCGCCAACACCAACATCGTCTGGCACGGCGGCAGGCTGCTGGCGCTCGAGGAAGCGCACGCGCCCTTCTCGCTCGATCCGGCCAGCCTGATGCCGGTCGGGCCCAAGGGCGGCTACGAGACCTTCGGCGACAAGCTCAACGGTCCCTTCACCGCCCATCCCAAGCTCGATCCCCAGACCGGCGAGATGGTGTTCTTCGGCTACTCGGCCAAGGGTCGCTTCACCAAGGAGGTGAGCATCCAGACCGTGACGGCCGACGGCAGGATCACGCGCGCCGAGATCCTCGACGGCCCCTACCCCAGCATGATCCACGACTTCGCCGTGACCCGGAACTGGATCGTGCTGCCGATCTTCCCGCTCACCTCGTCGATGGAGCGGGCGATGGCGGGCCTGCCGCCCTTCGCCTGGGAGCCCGACAAGGGCACGCACATCGCCTTCATCCCGCGCGGCGGCACCGTCGCCGACGTGAAGTGGGTGTCGGCGCCGCCGTGCTACGTGTTCCATCCGATGAACCACTACGAGACGGCGGACGGCAAGGTCGTGGTCGACGTCATGAAGTTCGACGTGGCGCCGCTGTTCCCGCTGCCCGACGGCAGGCCGTCGACGCCGACCACGCCGCAGGCGCGGCTGTTCCGCTGGACCTTCGATCCCGCGGGCACGGCCAACACTTTCAAGGAGGAGCAGCTCGACGACCGCGCCGGCGAGTTCCCGCGCTTCGACGAGCGCTTCTGCATGAGCGACTACCGTCACGGCTGGATCGTCGCCGGCAACGTCGTCGACACGCGCACCGGCGAGCCGCGCATGGACGGCATCACCCAATACGACCTCAAGACCGGCAAGAGCGAGAGCTTTACCAGCGAGCAGGCGGACCGCTACGGCGAGCCGATCTTCGTGCCGCGCAGCGACGATGCCGCCGAGGGCGACGGCTGGGTGTTGACCGTGGTGTGGCGCGGCAACGAGGGCCGCAGCGACCTCGCCGTGTTCGAGGCGACCGACATCGCCAAGGGACCGGTGGCGCTCGCCCATCTCAGCAGTAAGGTGCCGGCGGGCTTCCACGGCAACTGGCGGCCCGGTCCTCTTTGAGGAGCGACGCATGATCACCGTCCACCACCTCGAGAACTCACGTTCGCAACGCGTGCTGTGGATGCTGGAGGAGCTTGGCCTCGACTACGAGGTCAAGCTCTACAAGCGCGAGGCCACGATGCAGGCGCCGACCTCGCTGCGCGCCGTGCATCCTCTCGGCAAGTCGCCGGTGATCACCGATGGTGACAAGACGCTCGCCGAATCGGGCGCGATCCTCGAATACCTGGTCGAGACCTACGGCAACGGCCGGTTCGCGCCCAGGCACGGCACGCCGGAGCGGCTGCACTACACCTACTTCCTGCACTACGCCGAAGGCTCGCTGATGCCGCTTCTGTTCATGAAGCGTGCGAAGTCGCCACAAAAGCTTGATTTACGGGACTACTATCTGTCTACTCGGCGGGCCGTACCCGCTTTCGTACCCGCTCGCATCCCACCCCGATGCCCCTAGGCTCCGACTGTTCGGAGCCACCGGCCTGCCCTTCTCCTCCCCCCCTGGTAGCCAGGCCTCGGCCGGTCGAGCGCGGGTACGGCCCCGCCCCCGCCCGTCACTGTAAACGTTTACAGTAAGCCCAGCGCGCCCGAGCCCCCGCGCCCATATTTGCCCGTACAGGGGCGCTAGCCGAGATGGCACCGGACGCCAGCCATGGCCGAAACCGCT